>JAISSH010000130.1 GCA_031273265.1 Treponema sp. | reverse complement strand
GCGTTGGCGGGCAAAAACACCGGGACGCGAAAAGTTTACCTTTGGCGTTGTTTTTGTCCAGCGTTCATCAAGAGCGTCATACTCTTCATCGGTCATATCTGCCATAATCCCTCCTCTTCCAATTTTTTATAAAACTGCCTCCGGCATTTCATTGCATGAAACACTTTAATTGTTTTTTCATCAATGTAATTATACATTATTTCCAGTAAATTCCCTGCTTTGTCAAATCCAATAGATAAATACTTTGTTTCATCATCTTCCTCAATTACACCATCAGCGAGAGAATTCAACAGAACCCAACGAATATTATCCTCCGAAAAAGCGTGTTTAAACGCTGACGGTACAAAGATTATGTCCGGTCCCATAACCTCATTTTACCCCACAAGCGGGAAAAATACCATAATTCCCGGACAATGTGTCAGAGTGTATACTTTTTCATACAGTTAGTACTTTTAAATTTTCTACTAAAAAATATGCTATAATATATGTACTTGGCATAAGTGAATTATTTGGGGTTTTGGGGCGGTTTTTTATCCTTGCGGGTAGGGCGTCCCTTTTGCCTTTTCACGGCTTCTACAAGTTGTTTAACCTGTAAAATTACATAGTCTCTAAAAGGAGGTTCAAGCTCGGTAAAAATATCCAACAGTTGTTGGAGTTGAAGATCGGCAAGGTCTTCGCTGAACATTTTTCCCTTTCCGGTTATAAGGTACTCCTTTGACACACCGTATTGGGAACAGACAAGCGCGATTAAACGGTCATTTACGGGTCTTTTTCCGCTCTCAATCTGAGCGTAGTAGGACTGGCTAACGTAGATGCCCCTGCAAAAATCCCTTTGAGTAATTTCAAGCGCCTCTCTGACAGCGACTAACCTGTCCTGAATTTTGGCAATCATCCCGCTTTCAATATAGATAAAGCGGGAACAAATTGCAATTATCGCCTTCATGCTTTGAACAGCATACCCCGTCCCTTTAGGGCTGGGTATGCTGTTTTTTTAAATTTAGTCGTAAATATTGACAAATGCCCATAGCAATCATATAATATTGCATAGGGTATCTCAAAAAAAGGAGTGTATTATGAACGGAAAAAAGAAGGGATTACCCGCAGGTTTTGACAAGGATTTCAAGAAGTTATCTGTTAAGGAACGGATAAGGGTTTTGTTCGTTACCAGAAAACTTTTGAAGGTTCAGAGGGAGAAGAAGGAACTGTTGGGGGATGTGGGAGAGGGTTATGTACCATAAAATGTACATAATTATATTTTGTTGCTAAAGTATAAGGAGAGAACAATGGCAAACAAAAAATTTTTGTTGGGAATACTGGTAATGGCGCTGGTATTCGGAATGACGGTTGTTGGGTGTGATGATGATACGGATGAAAATATAACTAGCATTCCAGCTCCGACAGGATTAAATGCTGTTTCTTTATCAACATCAAGTATTAGATTAAGCTGGAACTACGTTTCTAGAGCAGATAGTTATATCGTCTATAGAGGGAACCAAATTATAAAGGCAGGACTGCAAGAAACCAATTACATTGATACTGGGCTTGTTTTAAATACCACCTATACATACAAAGTTGCCGGACAGAAAGGTAATACTGTAGGCACTCAATCATCACCAGTGTCTGTAAAGACAGGAGATGGCGCTCTAAAACGTGGTATGACACCGCAAGAAATGTTAGAATGTACCAGCGGTTCTCTTGGTTTAACCCAAGGACAATGGGAATCATTAAAAAATATTGCAAATTGGGTTGTGGAATATTCTTATAGTTATGGTGTTACAATAAAAATCTGGAATCTTTATGCATATCCCGATTATTTAGAACTTAATTATTATGACGGCGGAGGAAGGTCTTCTGGTAAGATGACCGCTTATCGCTATTATAGATAAATGGGTATCTGGACAAAAGTTGAGTAGTAGAGTATTTTGAAATAAGTTTTTGGAGGTTTTCCATGCCTAGTATCGTTCAATTTTTTCATCCGGGTGGTGAGCATGGTCCAGATTCATTTTCAAAAACATATAAAAAATGGAATGATAGTGATCATAAACGAAAATATATAAAAAGCAAGGGTAATTATATAGAAAACAATGTGAAAAAAGAAGGGGAATTACTTTTTTGGTGTGAATGGGAACCGCCAAGTAACGTAGAAAGAATTACTCTCCCAAATAAAAAATTACAATATGAACGCTATCCGCAATATTTACATACACCAGTATTACCTTCAATGGAAAAAATAAAAAAGGAATATCAAGGGAAAAAATATCAAAATTCAGATCCTTTTGTATTTGGGGATTGTTTCAAATATTCAATTTGTCGAATGGATAAAAAACCTAAACTAAAAGAATTAGAAAATGGTTCACTAATTCTATTTGGCTCTCGCGTAAATGATCGATTTGTAATAGATACAATATTTGTTATAAAATCATCTAAAGAATATTATGTTCCATTAGATGATAGTCTTAAAAACATGGGATTGTACTTTGATATAGTACTTAATATGGCTTGTCATGAAGAAGAAAATATAGAATATATAAAAAGAAGATTGTATTTTGGAGCAACATTTGATAAACAAATAAATGGTATGTATTCTTATGTACCAGCTATGAAATATGAAAGCAAGAAAACAGGGTTTTCTCGAATTGTTATGCCGGATGATTTTTATGAAGAGAAAAATAAAAAATTGAATAAGTATTTTTCAAAATGGTCAAAAGAGAAAGGAATAATACGTGAGGAAAATTTTACAGGTGCTAAAATTACATCAGATGTAAAAGATGAAGACATTAAATATTTTTGGGATTATTTAAAGGAAATAATACCAAAAAATTTAGTTCTTGGAATTAATTTTGAAATACCAAAAATAGGAAGTGATAATAAAATCTAACCCTTTTCCCCCTCCGTGAAACTCCGTGTTCCCTCTGTGTAACTCTGTGGTAAATCTTTCTTCTCCGCGTCCTCCGCGCTTTCGCGCCTCTGCGTGAGGTCTTCTGGAAATATATCTCACTGTGTGCTCAATCACGGCAATATCACTTGATTTTCTATAAAAAAGGTGTAACATTCTTAAAACCGGAAACCGCATCTTCCGAATCGCCGGTTATCTTCTTCTGCGGGACAGTAAAATAAAGCGCAAAAGGCTTGCAATCGCGGTAAGCGCGGAAGCTACATAGGTTAACGCCGCGGCGGTTAAAACTTTTTTTACGCCTTTAAGTTCACTCTCGCTTAACACATTGTTGGCGCGCAGAATGGCAATCGCCCTGCTGGAAGCGTCGAACTCCACAGGCAGGGTGATTACATAGAAAAGCACAGCCGCGCTGAAAAGAACTATTCCAATGTTGAGCAAGAGCGGAAATGAAAGGAAAATCCCGGCAATCGCAAGCCAGGGACCGAACCTAGAGCCGATGTTCGCGGCAGGCACAAGCGTGCTTCGCATAACGAGCGGTCCCCACTTGACCGCGTGCTGAATGGCGTGTCCCGTTTCATGGGCGGCGACTCCCACGGCGGCAATCGAAGTGGAGCCGTACACAGGTTCTGAAAGACGCAGTTTTTTCGCGGACGGATCGTAGTGATCGGTAAGAGAACCCCTGACCGCTTCGACTTTCACATCGTTGATATTGTTCACCCGCATTAAAAGAGCCGCGGCGTCCACTCCCGTAATTTTCCGCGAACAGAAAATATTTGAATACTTGGCGAATGTTGATTTGACCTTTATTTGCGCAAAAAGAGAAAGAATGATAGTAGGGACAACTAAATATAAATAATATTCGTCAAAATACATAATTCACTCCTTAAAAGTTTTTTTGTCCTTTACCAGACTATTCAACAAAACCTACGCGGTCATGGGCGGACTGCGGCGGACATTGTAATCCAATTTTACCGTCCCCTGATTTTCACTTGCCATTGCCGCGCGCGAAAGCATTTCCTTTTGGACGCGGAACGGTTTTTCCCCTTCTTCCGGTTTAATATGTGCCCACGCTCCCCCGCTGTCAAGAATTGATGATTTACAGTTATCGTTGAAGTAATCAAACAAAATGTCGCGCAGACGCGCGTGAAGTTTTTCATCTTGAATGGGGAACAGAATCTCCACGCGGTGTTCAAGGTTACGCGTCATCCAGTCCGCGCTCGACAGGTATATCTCTTCCGCGCCGCCGTTGGAAAAGTAATAAATTCGCGAGTGCTCAAGGTAATGATCAATTACGCTGATAACTTTTATATTTTCAGAAATTTTTGGAATACCGGGAATCAACGTGCAGACACCGCGTATACAAAGGGAAATTTTCACGCCCGCGCCGGAAGCAGAATACAGAGCCTTGATAATATCATCATCGGTAAGCGAATTCAATTTTGCCGTTATTCTGGCTGGATACTTGTGCTGCGCCCTGCTCGCTTCCCTTTCGATAAGTTCCAAAAAGCGGCGTTTCATGCCTGTCGGCGCGACTGTCAGCTTTACCATTGACTGAACTGAGGAATAACCTGTCAGCATATTGAAAAGAACGCCGGCGTCATAGGCAATATCTTCGCGGCAGGTAAAAAGACAGAGGTCTTCGTAATATTTTGCCGTTCTGTAGTTGTAATTTCCGGTAGAAAGATGCACATAACGCTTTATCCTGTCATTCTCGCGGCGCATAACCATTGTAACTTTTGAATGTACCTTCAGGCGCGAAAGACCGTATATGACGATAACGCCGGCTTTTTCCAGCCTGTTCGCCCACGAAATGTTTCGCTCCTCGTCAAAGCGCGCCTTCAGCTCAACAAGCGCCGTTACGTGCTTTCCGTTAAGTGCCGCCTGTTCCAGCGCCCTGACCACCGGCGAAAATGACGAGGAGCCCGCGTTCGCGCCTGTTCCCGGAATTGCGCCGCCTGTTCTGTAAAGCGCGGTCTTTATTGAAATTACCTGCGGATCATTCGCGGCTTCCTGAAAAAAACGCACAACAGGATCGAATGACTGGTATGGTAAATGCAGAAGACAATCGCCCTGACTGATTCTGTCCCAAATGGGAACTTCTTCGTTGAAATCGTCCGACGGATATATCTTCCAGGGTTTTTCGGTAAGCTCCTCCAAACCGGCGATATTTGATAATTCCAAAAAATCCATCGGGTTTATCGGACCGTTAACTTCGTAAAGATAATCGGCATCCAGCGAAAAACGCCGCGCAAGCTCGTCCCTCAACATGGAGCTTCCGGGTGAATAAACCATCCGTATAACTTCGGATTTTCCCCTGCCTTCCAGAACCTCTTCCATAGCTTCTACAAAATCCTCATCACGCTGTTCATCAACGGAGAAATCCGCGTCCCTGTTAATTTTGAATAACATGCTTTCCTTAACGCGGAAGCCGGGAAAAAGATAAGCGCCCCATGTAATGATTACGTCTTCCAGAAGAACCAGTTGAAGCTTCTCTTTCTCTCCGTTAGCTGTCATGCTATCCGCGCTCGGAAGCCAGATGATTCTTTCAAGAACAGGCGGCAGGGGCACAATAACCTTCCACTCCTGAGGCTCCGCCGCATCTTCGTCCCCCGCCGCGGTTTCAGTTTTTTCTTTTTCAAGAACAAAGGCGGCATGAAGCGACCGGCTTTCGATAAAAGGCATGGGCTTGTCGTCTTCCAGCCTCAGCGGAGTCAGGACGGGATAAATTTGAGCGACAAAATACGAATCGAGAAAATCAAGCTGAGGGACAGTACAGGAATCCGGGCGCAGAATTGCCAGCCCGTTTTTCGCAAGACCGGGAAAAAGTTCATTGCGGATGCAATCGTACTGCCTGTTCAAAATGGAGTGGGCTTTTTCTGAAATCGTCTTGAGCTGCTGCGCCACAGTTAAACCTGAAGGGTCAACAACCAGCCCAATCGCGTCCGATTTAAGCATCCGTTTTAACGCCGCAACCCTGACCATGAAAAATTCGTCAAAATTGGACGAAACAATACCCAAAAAACGAAACCTTTCAAGCAGAGGCAGTTCTTTTCGCAGACCTTCTTCCAGCACGCGCCCGTTAAAATCGACCCATGAAATGTCGCGGCTGAGACAGGGAAAAGAGTGAATTTCGTTTTCTTCAATTTCGTCCATAAGCGGCCGACGGGAGTCGAACCCGCGTCACGAGCTTGGGAAGCTAGGGTAATACCGTTATACGACGGCCGCATTACCTACGTGCTATGTGATCCAGGGCCGAATCGAACGGCCGACCTGCCGCTTAGGAGGCGGCCGCTCTATCCCCTGAGCTACTGGACCAAATACGCCTAAATTATCATTTAAAAGGGGTGTATTGTCAACTTTACAGCCCCCGCGCTATTGATTTTTACCGTTAATTTGTTTAGAATTAATTAAAATATAGAAGACAGAGGTATGTCGTGTCAAAACAAGCGATTTTCCTATTTTTATTTGTCCTGAATTTAAACTTTCTTTTCGGTCAGGAAATTATTACGGCGGAAAAGTACCTGGAAATAGTGTCCGAAGAATACGGCGCAATCAGGGATTATGAGGCGGAAATTGTGATCCGTTCAGGAAATACCGATATGACGGGAACCGTGAGCCATCTGGCTCCGTCATTTTTACGGATAGATTTTTCAAAGCCCGCGGAACAGGTAATTGTTTTTAACGGAGAACTGCTGACAGTGTACCTGCCGGAGTTCAGGGCGGTTTTAAGCCAGAGTATCAATCAGAGCAGAAGATCAAGCACCGCCGGAGCGTCAATGGCAAGCGCGCAGGGACTTACTCTGTTACGGCGCAACTATGTAACGTCCTTTGTTACAGGTCCCAATCCAGAACCGTTGGATAATAATTCCAGAGAGAATGTCGTTAAACTGCGCCTTACCAGACGTTCAATTTCTGAAGGTTTCAGAGAAATTATTTTAAGCATCAATCCAAATACAAAGTTAATCAGAAGGATCGAGGGGCGGACAATCGCGGAAAGCGACGTGAGTTTCGATTTTACAAAAGTCAAAATCAATCAGGGGATTCCGGAACAGCGTTTTATTTATGACTCTCCGGCTTCGGCAAATATGTACAACAACTTTCTTTTCAGGGATTCTGATTAGACGGAGGGAAGATGGAATCTCTTGGTGAAAAATTAAAAGAAGCCCGCGTTGAGAAAGGGCTTAGTTTTGATCAAATCAGCCGGGAAACAAATATTTTAATTCGATACCTTGAAGCTCTGGAGACTGAAAATTTCACGGTCTTCCCCGGCGAGCCATATGTTATCGGTTTTTTAAAAAATTACGGCGCCTATCTTGATCTTGACGTTCAAAAATTAATTTCACTTTACAGAGCGTTCCGAATTCAGGAACAGCCGATTCCGGTTGAACAGCTTTTGAAACATCCGCCCAAATTTCCAAAATTCATAATTCCCGCCGCGGCTGTATTATTAATCGCGTGCGGAATAGGCTGGGGCGTTTATTACCTTCTTTTCGTCAGAGAGAGAAAACCTGTCGATAACAAGCCGTCAAGCCGCCAGCCGTCTGAATATGTGATGGAAGGAAATTCCATGGAGAGGCGGTTTTACAGAAGCGATTCGGTTTTGATTCCGATAGATACCAGCATGTACAAGCTGGAGCTTGCCAATCTGGGAGAAGTTGTTACAATCCGCACTCCTGGCGGTTCAGTTATTCTGGATTTAAGCCAGGAAGCCAATATCGACCTTAACAACGACGGGATTCCTGAATTGCGCGTAACGCTGGCGGACTTTGCGAAAAACAACGCGGACATGGGAGCCTTGCTCCATTTCTACCTGATGGACGCCGCCGCGTTATACGATATTGCCGCGCACGGTGATCAAGACATTCCATACACGAGCAGCCCCGTAAGCTCATCAAGCACCATCGTACTCCCCGCCGCGCCAAGCGCGTTTCCTTTTACTTTACAGGCAAGTTTTCAAAATTACTGCATGTTCCGCTGGGAAATACTTGATGAACGCGACCGGCGGGACAGGATCGAGCGCTACCTTCAGCGCTCGGACGAGCTTAATATTCAAGCGCAAAACGGAATCCGTATATGGACGTCTAACGCACAGGCGGGAAAATTTCAGGTGATAGGCGGCGGGCGCACAATACCGGTGGAAATTGGCGGAGCAGGCGAGGTTGTTGTAGTAGACATTCGCTGGATCAGAGATGAAAATAACCAGTTTCGTCTTATGCTCATACGTCTTGAAACCAGCACTTCTCCAATTTAATACCGGGTAAATGCGCTACTTTCTCGATCCTTTTGGCTGTGTAAAAAATCAGGTTGACGCGGAAAATATGATGTCTCATCTTAACAAAGCGGGATGGGAAAGCGCGTCCGCCGAAGAAGCGGATTTAATTATCATCAATTCCTGTGGATTTATCGAAAGCGCGAAAAAGGAATCTATTAACGCCGTTCTTGAATGGCGCAAACTATATCCCGAAAAAAAAATACTGCTTGCCGGCTGTCTTGCCCAGCGTTACGCGAAAGAGCTTTCCGAAAGTATGCCGGAAGCGGACGGTTTTTTCGGGGTCTCAAACATTGCGGAAATTACGCAAGCTGCGGCGGATATAATTAAAAGCGAAAAAATAAAAACCGCGAACGCCTCTCTTTCAACGGGAGAACGTCCGCTCCTGTCACTGCCGGGTTCGGCTTATGTAAAAATCAGCGAAGGGTGCGATAACCGCTGTTCTTTTTGCGCCATTCCGCTCATTCGCGGCGGTCTTGTCAGCCGGACAATCCCCGACATTCTGGAAGAATGCCGCGTACTTTTGGATCGCGGTATTAGGGAACTCTGCATCATCGGACAGGACATCGGCTCTTTCGGAACGGAAAACGCCGCCGCTTCAAAATTGCCGGAATTGCTGGACGCGATTTCCTCGCTGAAAGGAAATTTCTGGGCGCGTCTTTTGTACATTCACCCCGACCATTTTCCCCTGCCAATTCTTGACATTATGGAAAAAGATACGCGCATTCTTCCCTACTTTGACATTCCTTTTCAACACGCGTCGGCGAAAATTCTCGCGGCAATGAACCGGCAGGGCACTGCGGAAAAATACCTTGCGTTACTCGAAACTATCCGTGACAGGCTGCCGCGCGCGGTTATCCGCTCAACTTTTTTGCTTGGCTTTCCCGGCGAAACGGAAGAGGATTTCGCGGCGTTACTCGATTTTCAGAAAAAAGCCGCGCTGGACTGGCTTGGCTGTTTTACATACTCAAGGGAAGAGGGCACGGAAGCCTTTTCGATGAAGGGGCGCGTCCCGGCAAAAACCGCCGCGGCGCGCAAACAATTAATCGAAGAGCGGCAGGTCCCGATTACGGAAAAAAACATGGATCGCTTCGCGGGTCTTACATTGGAAGTTTTGATTGAAGAGCGGATCGACTGCGGAGACGAAGGGGAAAATCTCTGGCTGGGACGGCTCTACTGCCATGCGCCGGAAATCGACGGAGCGGCGGTAATTGTCGGCGGCGTTGCGACGGCGACTCCTGCGGCTGGGACGTTTGCCAAGTGCAAAGTCGTCGCCCGCCGCAGTTTCGATCTGGAAGTAATGTTGATGGGTAACTAGTACTTTGTTACGAAGGCAAGGATTTTTGCCGCGGCTTCCCAGCACCATGGCGGAATAAAATCGCCGGGTTTCGCGCTTGTATCAAGCAGGGCGGCAAGGGCGGAGTCTTCTACGACAGCGACTCCCGCTTCATGGGCTATGGCGATGATTTGTTCAGCTTCTTTTCCCCTGCCCGAAGCGAGAAGTTTTGGCGCTGGTTCATCCGGCGAATAACCAACGGCGGACGCTACTTTCCTTCTCATGCTACACCGCCTCGTCAATTGCACATAACGTATCGCCGCCGTAACCTGACTCGAAGGGAAAGGATTCTTTTCTGTTTTTTACTGAAACGCGTTCAGGTGGAATGTCCAGAACTTGAGATAATTCGCGGATAAACGAAGGAAGAGACGCGGACGGAAGTTCAGGCTGAACGTGAACGGTTAGTCTATTAAAAGATAACTTCTGCGCTGAGCCGCTTGCCGCTTCCATTACAAAAAGCCATTGCTTTTCAGAACCTTCGGCAATATCCAGCGCCATACAGACAGCGTTACTCGAAAACTGTTCCGTTTCAAGCAGAATTCTAAGCGACACAAAAAAATCTCTGCCGTTTTCGCTGAAACTAAACGGAAGCACAATCCAGCGTCCGTTTTTGCCGGGCAGCCTGTTCAGTATTGCGAGTAACGAAGCTTTTTCAGCGGATTCAAGCGCCAGCTCTTTAAGACCGTCTGCTGTAATTGCGCCGGTTTTTGACTGAGTTTTTTCATCTTCGCGCTCATTTTCATTTTTATTACGCCGTCCCCGTCTGCGGCTTTCGCTTTCCTGCCGCTTTTGCCAATCGGGATCAACGGCTTCGGCAAACGCCTCAAGCCCTTTCGGGTTAAGTTCCACTCCCTTGCTCTCAGCGGTGGCGGCAGCCAATGAAAGCGCCTCGCGGTTTTTTGCGGCGGAAGCGCCGGACGCGTTTTCAGCCGCGGTCGGCTGTGTTTGCTGAGGCAACGGCGCAAAAGCCTGACGGCGAATCGCCGCCATCAATTCCGGTTTGAGCGGCAGGGAAAAAAAGCGGGCAAAAGAAACAATCGAAGCTGAAAGTTTATCGGACGGAAGCCCGGCGGCGGCAATCAGCGAGGAAATTGAACGCGGGGAAACGGGCGGCAAAGACGCGGAAGGTTTCGCTGCCTGCGTCTGCGCCTGTATCTTAGACGAGACATTTTGCGCGGATGACTCAGGCGCGGTCTTGCTGTTAACCGCGCCGACTGCGGTTTTGTGCAGGTACATGAACTATCCGGCAAACATGAGTTCCGCTTTTGATATTGTTCCCATGTGTCCTTCCTTGCCTGAATTATCACATAAATCACGCGCTGTAACAAGGTGAAAATTGTAAATGACATCCGCTTCATTTTCTGTTATCATAATTTTATGAAAAGTGTTTCCGCGCCTCCGCTATATCTTATCGATGCTTACGGTCTCATTTACCGTTCTTACTTTGCCTTTCTTACCCGCCCTTTGCGAAACAGCGCGGGCAAAAATGTTTCCGCCCTGTTTGGGTTTGCCCGCACGCTGATTTCACTGCTTTATGACGGCGCGCCTGCGGCGGATAACAACGGCAAACTTCTGGAAAAATCACAAAAACTCACACGGCTTGCTGTAGTTTTTGATTCGCGCACTCCCACTTTCCGTCACCAGATGTACAGTGAATACAAGGCAAACAGGCAAAAAGCGCCGGAGGATCTGCACGAACAGGTTCCGTTAGTTGAAGAATTCTTAACGGCTCTGGGAATTAAATGCTTGAAAGTTGACGGCTTTGAAGCTGACGACATCATTGCCACCCTTGCCGAAAAATGCCGCGCTGAAAACCGTCAGTGCTATATTCTCTCTTCGGACAAAGATCTGCTGCAGCTTGTAGGCGGCGGAATCTTTGAACTGCGTCCCGCAAAAATTAACAGAAGCAGTGAAGCGGGCATGTCAAGTTCAGGTCCCGCATGGGAACTTGTCGGACCGGACGAAGTAAAAGCCGAATGGGGCGTAGAGCCTGAAAAAGTGCTGGATCTGCTTTCGCTTACCGGAGACAATTCCGATAACATTTCCGGAGTCAAGGGTATAGGTGAAAAAATCGCGGTCAAGCTGATGGCGCGTTACGGTTCGCTGGACGAAATATACAAAAACATCGCCGCGATTGAGGGCGCGACCGGAAGAAAAATGTCGGAGGGAAAAGAGGACGCCTACTTTTCCCAATCATTGATCCGGCTTAGAGACAACGTACCACTGCCGGTAGAAAACATTGACGATCTGTCTACGGAAAACCTGAACCGTACCGCCGGCGCAAACGTGCTTATGCGCGAAGGCATCCGGCAGAGCGCGAAACAACTCGACCCGGAAGCCAGGGCTGTCGCGGCGCAGGATGTCCAACAGGACGAAACAAATGTTGAAAGGGCGGGATTCACCCCGGCAGATCGATCTTTACTTGGCGACGGAGTCTATAAAACAATTCTCAACCTTGAAGAACTGAAATCCATTCTGGAAGAGGCGAAAAAGCAGAAATTTTTAGCCCTTGATTTTGAAACAGATTCTCTTGACGCGTGGAATTCCCGTCCTATCGGGATTTCTCTGGCTGTAAAACCGAAAGAAGGCTTTTATGTGCCTGTTGCGCCTCACGGAGTAAAAGCGGAAAACAGCGGCGCGGGTTCGCCGTTTAACGATCCTGAAAAAGTACGCGCAATGCTTGCCCCGTTTCTTGCGGACGAAGAAATGACAATCGCTGCACATAACGCGAAATTCGATTACAAGGTGAGCCGCGGCTGGGGTATTGAACGCTGGCAATGCAAAGTATGGGACACAATGGTGGCGGCATGGCTTTCCGATCCTGAGCGGAACAACTATTCGCTGGACTCGCTTGTATCCTACACTTTTGACTGTTCGCCCACACGGTACATTGACATTGTGCCGAAGGGCTATACTTTTGACGCCGTTCCTCTGGAAATAGCGACTCGCTACTCCGGCGAAGACTCAGACTTCTGCATCAGACTGAAGCATTACCTTCAGCCCATGCTGGAAAAAACCGATTCTATGGAGCTTTTTGAAAAACTGGAAATGCCTCTGCTTCCCATTCTTGCCGAAATGGAAGGTGAAGGAATTAAAATTGAGCCAAAAGCGCTCATTGATTACGGCAAAGAACTTGCGCGGGAACTGGATCAAATTCAGGAAGAAACGTGGAAAACCGTTGGGCATGAATTCAACCTCTCTTCCACAAAACAGCTTCAGGACGTGCTTTTTGTTGAACGCAAACTTACTCCCGGCAAAAAAACAAAGACCGGCTACTCTACCGACGCGGCGGCTCTGGAAGAACTTGCGCGCGAAGACCCTATCCCGGCTCTGATTCTGCGCCACCGCATATTATCGAAATTAAAATCAACTTATGTCGATACGTTAGCTGACATGGCTGACAGCGAAGGGCGGCTTCACACCAACTTTGTGCAGACCGGAACCGCCACAGGTCGCCTTTCCAGCAGAGAACCCAATCTGCAGAACATCCCTATCCGCGCGGAAGAGGGACGGCGCATCCGCGAAGCGTTTGTCGCAAAACCCGGATGCCTTCTCATTTCCGCCGACTACAGCCAGATCGAGCTTGTTGTGCTGGCTCATCTTTCCGAAGACAAGAATCTTATTTCCTCTTTTCTGGAAAACAAAGACGTTCACGCCCGCACCGCGGCTTTGATCTTTGGGATTGATGAAAGCGAAGTGAAAAGCGAACAGCGGCGCATGGCGAAAACAATCAACTTCGGCGTTATGTACGGCATGAGCTCCTTCCGCCTCGCAAATGAATTGAATATCAGCCGCACCGACGCGGCAAATTTTATCAGTGCCTATTTTAACACATATTCCGGCGTGCGTCAGTTTATTGAAAACCTGATCAAAAAAACAGAACAGACGGGCTATGTTACAACAATATCAGGACACCGCCGTTACATTCCCATCATCAATTCGCGCAATAAAACCGAAAAAGCGTCGGCGGAGCGCATTGCCGTAAACACTCCCATTCAGGGGTCGGCGGCGGATATAGTAAAAACCGCCATGCTCAATCTGGACAAACGGCTTACTGCGGAACGAAGCGGCGCGCGTCTTTTATTGCAGGTTCATGACGAGCTTATTCTTGAGTGCCCGGAAAAAGACGCTGAAAAGACGGCAATGCTGGTCAAAACGGAAATGGAACAGGCGGCTTCCCTGCGAATTCCACTGCGCGTTTGTGTAGAAACCGGGAAACGATGGGGAGATTTTCACTAAAGAGGAATCAAAGCGCGGCTGTAAAAACTACAGCTTAACGCGTCCCCGGAAACTTCGCGACAGCGTGAGTTTGTCAATATATTCGATGTTTCCGCCGACAGGCATACCGGACGCAAGGCGCGTAATTTCCACTGGAAAATTTTTCAGCAGTTTTTGCAGGTACAGGGAAGTGGTGTCTCCTTCGACCGTGGGGTTCAAAGCGAGAATCAGTTCCCTAACCTGCCGGTCCGCATCCGCCTCACGAATGCGGGCGATAAGTTTGTCGATAGAAAGGTCTCCCGCGCCCACTCCTTCCAACGGCGCTATTAACCCGCCGAGAACATGATAAACTCCCGGAAACTCGCGGGACTCCTCGATGATTCGCATATCTTGTGCGTGTTCTACAACGCAGATAATTGTATGATCGCGTCCGGGGTCGGAACAGACAGAACAAGGATCGGTTTCGGTAAAGCCGCCGCAGGTACTACACCGGCGGATCGCCTGATGCAAGCCCGCAAGCTCGTTCGCCAGCGTCTGCGCTAGAGCCGGATTGTTATCCAAAATGTGATACGCAATTCTGCCCGCGCTTTTTTTACCAATGCCGGGAAGTTTTGAAAACAACGTTATCAGTCTGTCGAGGGCATTGGGACGGCGGGCGGCGAACTCGGATTCCTGTTTCGGCGTCACGACAACCTCATCAACCGGGACTGCCGGGGAAACCCGGTATATTTAAGCCGCTCAGATCCAAGCCGCCGGTCATTGCTCCGACTTCGCCGCTTATCTCATCTCTCACCTTCTTCATGCCGTCGGTAAAAGCCGCCATGATCAGATCCTCCAGCATTTCAACATCTCCGCCGTCAACGGCTTGCGGCGCGATACGCACGTCAAGCACTTCGAGCTTTCCGTTCAGATCAATTTCGACCATACTGCCGCCGGAAGAGCCTGTAGCCGTGATAGCTTCCAGTTTTTCCTGAAAGCCGCTCATCTGCTCCTGAATTTTCTGCGCGTTTTTTAATATATCAAATGGATTAATATTCATTTCCACTCCGTTACTCAAGGAACGACTGTTCCGGGAATCATAGAAAGCACGCGTTCAACCTGAGGCGGCATTTCCGCCTCAGTGTCTTTTTTATGTACCGCGCTGTCCCAAAGAGGAACATCATCTTCCTCCGCCGAACCGTTTTCCCTTGAAGCAATCATCCGCTGAAAAGCATTGGAAAAAGAATCATCCCCTCCGCCAGATTGGTTAACAGGAGGTGAGCCGCGGGCGGGAGCCGCCGGCGTTCCGTTACGCGAAACTGTTTCCGTCTGTGCGGGACGCGGACTGTTCACCGGCTGTTTATAAGCAGCGGGCGCAGGTAAATGTTGAAAAACACCCCTTGCGCTCTCCACCGCGTCCTTCAGTTCCGTTGGAGAAATCCAGCGGCTTAACCATGTCAGTTTTGAAACAGCGGTTTCCAGTTCAAAACGCGGAGACACCGAATAGCGAATGTTGCGGTAACAGTCAAGTAAAATATCAAGCGCCTGTTCAAGACGGATTGAATCGAAAGTTTCCAACGCCTTCGCGGAAAACAGGGCGGGTCGGTAACCCAAAAGCGATTCCCTTGTTACTCCGTTTTTGAGCAGAAGAAGACCTCGGAAAAAACCGGCAAGGTCAATTACAAACTGTTCGATTGCGACTCCCGATTCCAAAATTTTATCAATAAGCGCGAAAGCGCCGGACGCGTCGTTCACGGCGCATGTCTCCGCCAACTCGTTCAGTTTTTCAAGACCTGTTATGCCAAGTTTTTCGCGGATCAGATCGCCGCGTATGCCGCCGGAAGAAAAAGAGACAACCTGATCAAAAAGAGTGAATGCGTCCCTCATACTGCCGGTGGATTCTCTGGCTATCCAGAACAGCGCGTCATCTTCAGCTTCGATTCCATTCTCGGCGCAGATTTTTTTCAGTATCCCCTGAATTATTTCGACCGGTATAAGCCTGAAATTAAACTGCTGACAGCGGCTTTTTATCGTGGCGGGAACTTTGTGCAGTTCCGTCGTGGCAAAAATAAAAACGATATACGGCGGCGGCTCTTCGATGGTTTTTAACAGAGCGTTGAACGCGCTGCCGGAAAGCATATGAACTTCGTCAATGATATAAACTTTGTAACGTCCGGCTTGCGGCGGGAAAAGAACTTCATCCTTGATCTGCCGCACATCGTTGACCGAATTGTTGGACGCGCCGTCAATTTCCAGCACGTCGATACTCGCGCCCTGACTGATAGCGCGGCAATTATCACAGACCCCGCAGGGATTCCCATTATACCCCGCTTCCGCCGCTTTTTCGCAATTCAGCGAACGCGCCAAAATACGAGCCGCGCTGGTTTTACCGCAGCCCCTCGGACCGGAAAAAAGGTAAGCGTGCGCGATATGCCCGCTTTGCAGAGAATTTTTCAGGGTAGAAACCACAAATTCCTGCCCCGCTAACTCGTCAAAAGTTTTGGGTCTGAGTTTGGAAGCCGTAACTTCATATCCCTGAGCGCCTGAATCTGCCATAGAAGTAGTTTATAGAATAGTGGGAGAAATAACCAGTGGCAAAAAGGCGCACCACTCGGGCTAAAGCCCTCGCGCCTTTATTTGTCACAGTGACGTTTTATTAGCGCCACGCCGTGCTAAATTATTCATCTACACAGCTTCGCTGTGCATTATTGGGCGCCCCGCGTCAGGGAGACCGCGGCGCAGCAGACATCCGCTTACCGTTGCTTTCTTCCGAACCTGGCGGGGTTAGGCGGCGACTGTTCGCACGGTTCCTGACGCAGAGCAACTAATGGTAATACACGGCGCGTGTGCCGGTCAAGTCTGCGCACTGCCGAATTGACTCACCCTGCTGCTGTTTAGTAATACCAAAAAAGCGCCAATGTTATGGAAAAACGCGCCGGCGATTGGCGTTACAATACCGGCTCCCGCCAAAAATATCATGATAATACTTACAGAAAAAGCCAAAATAATGTTTTGATAAATAATATCTTTTGTTCTCCGCGCCAGTTTGATTACATAGGGAATATTGGAAAGATTGTTGTTCATTAGAGCAATATCCGCGCTTTGAATCGCCGTATCAGAACCCATAGCTCCCATCGCTATTCCCACATGCGCCCGCGACAGGGCAAGGGCGTCGTTGATACCGTCTCCGATAACCGTAACGGTATGCCCTTCCATCATTTTTTCGACACAATCAAGCTTCTGTTCCGGCAGTAATTCACATTGCATTTCATCAATTCCCACCGCGTCCTGTATTTTTTTCGCCGACTGAAAATGATCCCCTGTCAAGAGGCATGTTCTTGACACGCCCATGCTCTTTAGTTGACTTATAACCTGCGCGGCGTTATCACGGGGCGTATCTTTGAATACAATGCATCCGAGTATTTTGCCGTTCTTAACAACCCAGTCGCATGCGCCTGAGTTTTCATATTTATCAGAAACTTGATAACCCAGTGAGCGCATCCAACTGTAACTGCCAAGATAAATCACATCGTCTCCCTTTTTTCCTTCAATTCCTTTACCGATATGTTCTTTTATTTCAAAGTCCCTGTCTATATCTTTTCTTTCGCATAACGAAATAATTGATTTCGATATTGGATGAAGCGACGCGTGCGCGGCGCAGGAAGCGGCCATAATAAGTTCGTTAAAATCAGATGCATGATCCAAATGGAAACTGCCAGCCTCCAAAATTCCGTTTGTTATAGTGCCTGTTTTGTCAAAAATTATAAAATCGGTTTCTCCAAGATGTTCCACAAAGGACGAATTTTTTATAAGGATTCCCCTTTTTGCCGAGTCTGCCAACACCGCAATCATAGGAGCGGAATTGATAAGCAGATGACCGCATGGACAACTGGCGACAAGGATGGCGATAGCCCTTGTTATATCCTGCGTAAACAGCCACACCAAAAGAGCCGTAACAAGCGTTAGCGGAATATAGTAAAAAATAAACTTGTCAACAATTTTAGTATCGGGCATTTGAATATGTCCTGAATCCTCAAGCAGTTTTACTATTTTCTGGAAAGAAGTATCCGCATACTCCTTCGTAACCTTAACTTTGATATTGCCGTCAATATTTACCGTTCCGGCAAATACCGGATCTTCTATCTCAACTGTTTTCGGTATGGATTCGCCTGTGAGTGATTTTTGATCAATGCTTGACGCGCCAAATACAACCTCGCCGTCGACAGGCAAATACATTCCGGGCTTTATTATAATTGTATCGCCTGATTTTAATTCCTTCGCGTCAATCAAAATTTCCTTTCCGTCTTTTAATATGATTGCTTTTTCCGCCTGCATCGTTTTTAAACCTTCAATCGCGTCCCGCCCTCCCATAATGCTTTTTTCTTCAAGAAAATGAACAAAAGTAAGAATAACGGGAATGAGTATTGCAAGCAAAAATTGTCCGCTTAAAGTTGATATGATCATAGCAATTGTTACAAGTATTTCCATAGCGTATTTCATATCTTTACAGACAAGTCCACGTATCGCGGTAATAAACATGGGAATTCCTATTATGCAAATACCGACAAGGTAAATAATTACCTGAATTATATCCTGCTGCGGAAAAATTCTTCCGTAAATGTGTCCGGCGGCAAGGCAAACGAGCGCGCCCGAAAGAGACAGGATGCTGTTTTTGAACTTCAGTTTCTCTTTGTCTGAAAGATGCACATCTGAAAAATGTCCGTTACCTGCAATGTCTGCCATATTCTTCATTACTCACCCCTACGGTAAAAGGAAAACCGGCGTCTCTGTGCCCGCCGGAACAACTATTGATTTGCCCGCTTTTTTCAAAACTTCTCCCACTCTCTGCCTGAATGTCCCGGACATTATGATCTGCGGGTTTCTCGCGTATTGGTCGTACAGTCCGTTAAACTGCGCCATTTCGCCGCGGGCTTTTGTCAGCCTTTCGGCCTGCTCAGTTACGGCGGTCTGCTTAAGAGCGCCTGCCGCCGCCTGCGCTCCCAGTATCCTTGTAGAGGCGTATTCCTGCGCCCGCTGAAAACTGGTTGCCTTAAACACAGAGGCGTTTCTTACTTCTTCAAAATATCTGATCGTTTCGGCAGGCGCTGTAATTTCAGTTAATTCTACGCCGGAAACAAGGACTCCCAATTTTAAATCATCTATAATTTTCTGCGAATTGCGCATAACATCCTGCGATAACTGCGCTCTGCCGCTTGTAAGTATTGAATCCACATTTGAATGTGCGGCTATACAGGTTAACTCTCCGCTGATTATGCCGTCGATCATAACGCCGGCGTCGCTGTTGAATAATGTAAAACGCACCGCGTCATTTATCTGATATTTTATTTTTGCCCTTATCAGTACAACATTTTTATCGCCGGTTAACACATAGCCGTTTTCTTCAATATCGGGAGAGACTACGCTTCCATCTGGTTTATAATGCACAGTGATTTCCCTTTCCTGTATGACATACACCGGAATCTTAATTACCTTATCTATAAAAAACGGAAAAGCAAAATGCAGTCCCGGCTTTTTTACCTGTTTTTCAGGAGTAACGCCCGTCAGCCTGCCGAAACGAAGCACAACGGCGGTCTGACTGCTTTCCACGCGGTATACTCCCGAAAGCACAATCAATATAACAGCGAAACACACAGTTAATTTAAAATATTTTATGATGTATTCCATTATTTGCGTGAAAACGCTAAAAATTCTGTTTTTCATTTGCCGCTGCCTTAATTTGACCCCGTTATTATGTCAAATGGAGATTCATTTGCGCGCATAATAATTGTTGTGTCAGCGTTTACAGAATTCTCAAGCACGATCAGTTTTTTTAGAAAGGTAAAAAGACGAGCATTTCTGTCGTACGCTTCTCCGTAGATTCTCGCTATCATTCTTTCTGTTTCGGCTTCTATTTCCGACGCTTCAAGTTTGCCCTGCGCGTATATTTCGGCGGCTCTTGCGTCCGCTTCGCCTCTGATTAACGCGGCGTCCCGTTCCCCCTCCGCTACATACTGTGAAACGTATTTTTGCCTGTCCGCTATCATCTGATTAAAAACGCTTCTGATGTTGGCTTCGGGCAGCGCAAGCCGTTTTATCTTCAATGTTTGAATCTCTATGCCGTAATTGGCAAGCGCGCCCTGAGCCGTCTTTTCTTCGATAGTTCTACATATTTCATCTATCTTTATTTCATCAATGTTAGTTGAAACGAGCGAAGAAAGCCGGTAATTTCCAAGGACGCTGTTTTTTGCGGTTGCCGCAAGATCGTTTAGATGTCTTTGAGCGGCGTTATAATCTCCTATGCTTGTGTGAAATTTCCTTATATCAGCTATCTTCCAAACTATATATGTTTGAAGGATAATATTGATTTTATCATTGGTAAGAGTTTCATTATAGCCGGAATCCATATATTGATTTCTGGTATCATAAATTATTATTTTATCAACAGGCCAGGGAAGCTTAAAATACAGCCCTGCGTCCTGACATACATCAACTATTTTCCCGAAACGCGAGATGATAACGCTGTAACCTTCTTTTACAGTAAATGTGAATCCAGCCGCCGCCACAATAACAATAAAAATCAAAACAAAAAAAACCTTGTATATTTTACTCATTGCCGTCTCCTTGATTAACACCCGATAAATTTACCGTGTTTACCTTTCCTATAATAAATTTTGATATGACATTTTGCACTCCGGGTGAAAATACATATACTTTATTGCTTTTGATAATCTTTTCATAAACATCGAGGTTTTTTGACAACTCAAAAGAGCCGCCGGATATTCTTTGCGCCTGTATTGTGGCGTAAAAAACAGCCGTTTCTTTTTGCGCATCGCTGATTTTGCTGTACTGCATGGCTTGGGCGGCATCAATAGCGGTTTTGCTTTGTCTCTGCGCTTCAATGACTTTTGCTCCGGCGTAACTTTCAGCTCTTGTAATTAACGCTGTTTTTTCGATGGAAGCGCTTACAACTTTTTGATATACGTCTGCAATCTCTACGGGAGGGTGTATGCTTTCAATAATAACCTGCACAACTGAAAACCCAAGTTTTTCTGATTTACAAAACTGAGACAACTCATTAGATACAGACGCCGAAAGAGAATTTCTGTCTATGCTTAAAAACGAATCAAGCGTGGTATTTACAGTCCGGCTCATAAGCGCGTTGTAAGCGGCGGCGGATAACACAGCTTCCGGGTTTGTACAAGTTTTGATATATAAATATAAATCGGAAATTATATACATAATTTTTAAATTTACCGCCGCCATTTCATTGCCGTTTCCAAGAAGCAGCATATATTCGCCGCCATCGTGCGTCTTTGTCCATAAAAAATTCGCGCTGAGCGACGATTGATAACCGATTTGCATGGAAGAAACGCGATGAACATCATAACTTTCAATTTTTTCAACAGGCCAGGGAAATTTAAAATGGACGCCTTCATTTTTTATAGAAGATGGGCTGAGTTTTCCAAAACGATACACCGCCGCCTGTTGATGCGGTTGTACGACAAAAACGGTTGTTGACAGAAATAAAACAAAAACAAGGGCAAGCGCCAGAGCGGGCAAAATGGTTAAGGTGTACCTTATTGTATACAGCGATTTAAGGGAAACATTCCACTTTACTTCCTGCGTCCCAGCTTTTGGAAACAGCGCGTAATCAAAACTTAAAATGTTTCCTTTTAACATTGAAAACGCTATATTAACCGCCAGTGAAACAACAATGTACGCCGAAACGGCGTAATATACCCACTTCAAAACAACCAGAATATTTATATTCAATACCGAGACAGCCGCGATAACCGCCGCGTAGATAAACGAAGTATATGAAAATAAAATCAGTATATCGCCCGAAATTTTATCTGTGGGATATGAACCGTTTTCCCTCATTTTCAGGTAGAGGACGCAGACGCAGGGGAAAACAAGCAGTAAAACCGCGTCAACAATACCGGCGCGGTATTGAACAGCATCCGTCATTGCGTACGACCACGGTATAACCTTAAAAATTACGATTATGCGCCAAAACGCTATGCCTAAAAAGGAGATGATATAAAAAATCGCGTATATCCGCTTTTCAAGACTTACGCCTGTCTCGCGCGGCTGTGAAGAATTTTTTCTTTTTATTTCGGTTAGACCGTCCTGCTGTAAATTGCCGTGCTGAACGGCGGTTTTTTCATTTTCTTCTGGCTCTTCATTTATTTTTGGCAGAACCTTAATTTTATAAAAAAATCTTTTAACTTTTTCCCAAAGTCCGGTTTTACTAAAGTCAGACCTGTTTAGAAGATCAACAACCGTTATCAGAATAAGGAAAAGCGTCAAAGACAGGGTAAGGCTGGCGAGGCTTGATAATATGGGGAAGCCGTTTCTGTAAAAAGATAAAATCCTTATACAGACAACGGCTGCAATCCCCAATATAACCGGAAACAATCTCATCTATTAATTCCCTAGAATTTCAGTCCTACAAGTAAACTGCCGAAAGAGAAGAAACCGCCCGGCGCAAATACATCAATAGCTCCGTCACCGTAGACGTTAGTAACTCCGGTGGCTGCTTCTAGCCAGGCATTTTCCGTAAAGTTAAGAGTAGGTCCGATGCTGAAACGGCTGACGAAACCGCTGCCATACGAGTCTTGATGCAGTTTTCGCGTATAGACTTTTTTACCGTTGTCATAGGATTTTTCAACAACCGTTTTCAGCGTAGCCGCTGTAGCCTGAAGCCGCGCACCGGCATTCAATGTAAGCCTGTCGGGAACGATCTTGAATTGCAGTGCAAGCCGCAAATCTGGACGGAAGATAAAAGAGGAAGATGAACTGCTTGCGTTATTATAAACCAGTTTTCCAGATTCATTCTGGGTCATAGAATTTTGTTCATCGTTTTCGAACGTTAACGGCAGATTAAATTTAAACCTGAGCGCGAGTTTATCTCTGCTCCATTGACCGCTGAGAGAAGGGGTAACAAGGTTTGAATTAAAAGACCTTTCAATGTAGGGATTACTGCCGGGACTATACGTTCCTTTGATATTTCCGGTTTTATACACGCCATTATCAACATAACTGTACTCATTGTTATAGAATTTAAAGGAAAGCACATAGTCAAGATCGGCGGTGAGTCTGAAACCGTCCTTGTTGTAGATATGATACCCGCCCAGACCGACGGCAAAAGACGGATCAGTATGATTCGACGAGCGTCCTATTAATTCACCTTTATTACCAAAGCTGTCGTCGCCTGCCGTTTTCGTTTGTTGATAATCACGGTTGAATATCCCATCGACGGTTAAATAGGGTCTGATTCCGTCTTTAGTTAAATCCTTCGCCAGCGCCCAGGCAACCTGCGGAGCGATATAACCATTTTCAGCATAGTAATCACTGTACAGTTGATAAGTACGGTTCTGTTGACCTGTGGGCGTTGTATCAACCACAATGTTGTTCTCTTTGAACGACTGATAGTTGGTACGATAGGTGATTCTAAAACCCATATTGCCAATGCCGAATAACAACGCGACATTGTTGACGGGACCTGTCGCCACGTTGGGAGTGCTGGTATAGACATCATAGACCTTGCCGTCAGCGCCGCCTGCCGGAACTGTGCCTGGCTCCTGTTCGATGTAGTTGTTCACAGGTTTACCTGCCCACATATTGCCCGAGTAGAACATGGCGAAATACAAGTCGCTGATTTTAGTCGCAAGACCGACAGTTGCGATAGCGCTGTTGTTATCGTCAGATAGAAAGGATACCATTCCAAACCATTTGTCAAAGCTTACGCCGGTATACTGATCGGGACGAATAAAGTTATCCGCGTTACTGCGGTATCTTCCTTCTGTAATGGTACTTTGAGGCGATGACCAAAGACCGGTAGTTGTGTTTGGGACATTTGGCAAATTCTGCGCCCATGCTCCCGCAGCCGTAATAACAAACAGTAAAGTACATCCAAAAATTTTATTTTTCATTTTTGTCTCCTTAGGTTTTTCATAGTAAATATTTTTGGACATAAGACAATCAGTTTTATCAATTTCAAATAAATTTAACGATCTTTTAACATATTTGTTTAACCGAAATTAAATCAAAATTAAACATTATTTTTGTTTTTTCCTAACATTGAGTTTGTATTTTTTCATCATCAAAACAACAAGGAGGATATTATGTTGTTTAAGAAACAGAAAAAAATTCCTGTGTTTCAAATGGCTGTCTTGCCTTTGGTTATTGCTTTTGCGTTTTTTGCGGGAGCGTGTGCCGATGATGATCTGGGAGGCAAGGTAGGGGGTAATACATCAGCGGAAGAGACTGAAACTATTACAAACTATTCAAGCGGACCAGACGCGCTTAGTTGGGGACTTGAATTAAAACCATTAACACTGGGTTTGAATCCTGGGAATAACACAACGGAGATTAACCTTAACTGGTATTCCGCGGGAGCCTCTGCCGGCAAGACTGCGCAGGTCAGGTTCATCAGGGGAACCATCATCGCTGGAACTGAATTAATTGAAGAAACCGGTGCAGTGAGTAACGCGGCAACCGGCTATAGCGCCCATAAAGTTACGATAACAGGATTGAAGCCGGGTTTTAGTTATCAGTACGCGGTGTCAAACGATGGAGACAACTGGAGTCCTTTGTATAATTTTAAGGTTCCTGCCGCCACCGGCGCTTTCCGTTTTGCCGTAATAGCAGACCCACAGCTTCACGCATCGACTTGGGACGCTCTTAATCGATACCACCCTGTTAACGGCGATAACACAGGCGCCGGCTGGGAGGAAACAATGAAGAAAATCGAAGCCGCGAATGTAAGTTTTATCGTCAGCGGCGGAGATCAGGTAGACGCCAGCGCCGGCAATGAAGCCGAATATACTCTTTTCTACGCCCCGACGGGACTGCGGAGTATTCCCTTTGCTCCCGTATCCGGCAACCACGACAATCACCTTAATTTTAACTACCACTATAACTTGCCCAACGTGCAGGAATTTGCAGACGAAACGGTGCCCACTGCGGCGAGAAGAAACTATTTTTACCTTTACAACAACATCCTTTTTGTAGTCCTGAACACAGCTCCCTATGCTACTACTAGCGGCAACCACTTAACCGTCTTTCCCGTCGCCGATGCCAAACTACACATTGACCGGTTTGAAAGTACAATCCAGGCAGCGAAAGCCAAGTTCGCGGGAAAATACGACTGGCTCATTGTTCAGCATCACAAATCCACCGCCAGCGTTGCCGATCACTGCGCCGACCGGGATATACAGGGCTATGTGGAAGCCGGCTTTGAAAAATTGATGTCCGACGAAAATGTTGATTTTGTCCTTGCCGGACATGACCATGTATACGCCCGAAGTTACCCGCTTTCAGGCAGGGACGGCGGCAAGGTCTCCGTGCCGATTAAAACAGGATTTAATAAGGCTTCGGGTTCCACATGGAACAATCCCGGCAACCCCATTTATCTTACCTTCACCACCGGCAGCGGACTGAAATACTACGCGGTAGCGGCGGATAAAACTTCTGTATATAAAAACACCCTTTATGTGGGTGGAGCTGATCCTACACCTAACACAGCATATCCGTATCTGGACAATGTCACAGACCAAGAAGGAACCAGTTCCACTCATGTCGGCAGCACCGATTACCTGACCGGAGATTTTTTGCCCGTCTCCAACGCGGCTTTTGTTCAGCCCTATATACCGAGCTACACCATTGTTGACGTTAACGGCAAAACTATAACATTCAAAACCTACGCCATCGCCACCGTGAGCAGTAAGGTTGACGGCGCTGAAGAAGGTTATAATTTTAATGCAAATACGCCGTATGATTCGATTACGGTGACCAAGAACTAGTTGCGAAATTGATGTCATAACAGCGGGAGCGTCCTCCTACGTTCCCGTTTTTTTGCGCGGCTACTTATCCGCTTTGAACAGCCTGTGAATTTCCTTCGCGTATGCAGCCGTGATGTGGTGGCGCAGAAGCTCGCCCTTGCCGGAAAGTTCCTTGCCCGGCTCAAAAGATTTCGGCAGAAGGGCGAACTTGTACACCCTTTCATACGGCTTGAAGCCAGTTTTAGGGCTTACGCGGTCGGCGACTTCCGAAGCTATTATCGCGTTGATTTCCGGCTGTTGCAAAAGCAGTTCGTAATCGACAATGGGAATTGCGTTTTCTTCGGCAAAATCCATGATAGCCTGCTGCCAGGGGACGATAATCGCGGCAAGATACTTTTGATCCTGACCTGCGACCATGCATTGTTGAATGAACGGGCTTTCGCGCAGTTTGCACTCAATCGGGACCGGCTCCACGTTTTCGCCGCCGCGCAGAACAATCGTGTCTTTGGCGCGTCCTGTTATGCGCAATTCATTGTCGTGGGTGAGCATTCCAATATCGCCTGTGTTAAACCAGCCGTCCGCGCTAAGAACGGCGGCAGTCGCCTCCGGCTTTTGATAATAGCCCTTCATCACCTGAGCGCCTTTGGCGAAAATTATCCCGTTGTGTCCGGGCGGCAGTAACTTTCCCTTGCCGTCTATAATTCTTACTTCGGTGTTTGGCATTACCTGTCCGATAGTGCCGCGCCGCGAACGCCTGTGCTGCCGCACCGAAAGAAGCGGGGCGGTTTCCGTTAAACCATAACCTTCCTGAAGGCGTATGCCAATCGCGTTGAAGAACAGGTCTACTTTTGCCGGCAGAGAGCCGCCGCCTGAAATACCCGCCTTAAAGCGCCCGCCGAATACGCCCTTAATCCGGTTAAAGACAACGATCTGCGCGAGTCCCCGCGCGGGAAGAAGCAGAAGCCAGGGGAAAAATCCCATCACCGCGTCCAGCACGCGCAGCCGTCCGTGAAAATTCGGCAAGAGACCGAATGTCAAATCCTTAAAGTAGGTGTAAACCATAGACATTGAAACCGCAATGTCAAACATCTTTTTCGTAAAGCCGCCTTTGGCTTTTATGCTTCGGTTAATGCCGTCCATGATCGCTTCCCAAACGCGGGGAACGCTGACCATCCAGTTCGGGCGGATAGCCTTAAAGTCCTCCATCAAAATTGATGAGATCGGTTTTGAATAGGCAATGCCGGTGCTGTAATAAAAAATTGAGTATTCAATCAGCCTCTCGTAAACGTGCCAGACCGGGAGCATGGAAATCCAAATGTCGCCCGGCTTCAATTCAAAAAATAAAATGAAAGACGGCAGTTGGCACAAAAAATTTCTGTGCAGAAGCATAACGCCCTTTGGCTCGCCCGTTGTTCCCGAAGTGAAAATGATACTCGCTATATCCTCGCCGTCTCCTTTGTCCATTTCCGCTTCCGCGCCGCCCGGCGACATAGTTTCGCGTTTCTGACCCATGGCGGTTACTTCGGCAAAGTACAGCGCCTTTACTCCGGCGGACTCGGCGGCGGCTTCGGTTTCGCCGTCCACCGGGTCAAAACTGATCAGTGTTTTAAGAGACGGAATATCCTTTTTACATGAAAGAATTTTCTGCGCCTGTTTTTGGTTTTCCGCAAAGACAACCTCGCACCCGGTAAAACTCAGTATGTAGGTAAGCTCCTGCGTTGTAATATCACAACCGCGCGGAACGTCGGCGGCTCCAGCGGAAAGAACGGCAAAATCGGTAAGCATCCATTCCTGACGGTTATCCGCAATCAGCCCTACCCTGTCTCCGCGCTTAACGCCAAGTTCCACAAGCCCTGCCGCAAGAAAACAAACGTCTTCATAAAATTTACGGTAGGTGACTGAACGGTATTTCCCTTCCCTGTCTTTATAGTATTGAATAACGATTTCCGGGTTATCTTTTGCTCTGGCTCTCAGCATTAACGGTAAGGTTTTTTCCATAAAAAATTTACTCTCCAAAATGACAAATATTGAAATTGTGTCATTTTAAATCGTAATAAAAAATTTATCAAGGTTTTTGATAACTTTTTCAATTTACCGGTTTCAACTAATTATTGCCCATTTCCGTAATTTATGACATACTTAAGCAGTGAAAAACACATTCAGGACATTCCATTCGGGGCGCGCCATCTTCTTTCTGATGGTTTTTATCTGCTGTGTCCTTATCGGAGCCGTGCTGAAAATCGCCTCATCGGTGATACTGCCCTTCACTATTGCCATTTTGCTGGCTTTTGTAATGTACCCGCTGGTTAAATGGCTCGAAAAATTCCAATTTCCCCGTCTTTTATCAATTCTTTTGATAGTAGTCATTATGATTGCCATATTGTACGTTATGGGATTTGCGCTTTTTTCATTAGGAAAGACAATTTATTCATATTATCCCAGATACGAGAACCGTTTAACCGAAATTTACATCTGGATAGCGCGATTATTTGAGCTTTCTTACGATGAATCTTTAAGTTTTTGGGAAAATCTATGGGGTCAACTGGGAATTCGCACATGGGTTGGACATTTCGCCCGCTCTTTTTCCAACATTTTTTTACGATTCATGCAAAACGCGGTTTTAATATTAATTTTCATGGTTTTCATACTGTTGGAAGCAAGCTATTTTAAGGAAAAACTGAACGCCGCGTTTGAAAAAAGATCGGAGCGCATCAACCGGATGGGGCATGATCTGATGTCGCAGGTGAGCCGGTATTTAGCTGCAAAAACTCTGCTTTCACTGATAAACGCCGTCGTCTTCGTCATCGCGTTTTCTCTGGTCGGGCTTGAATTTGCCGTTGTTTGGGCTGTCCTTCAATTTTTCATGAATTATATCCCGGCATTGGGCAGTATAATCATAGGCTTTGGAATATCTCTTTTCGCGTTGATTCAATTCTGGCCTAACCCCGTTCCGGTAATCATTGTGGTCGCTATTGTTTTGGGAACAAATATCATACTTGGAAATGTGCTTGACCCGAAAATTATAGGCGACCGTGTCGGGCTTTCTCCATTAATGGTTCTGGTTTCATTGCTGATATGGGGTTATCTGTGGGGATTTGCCGGAATGGTTCTTGCCGTTCCCATGACGGTTATAATTAAAATTGTATGCGAAAACATTCCGATTATGGAGCCGGTTTCAATTTTAATAGGATCGCGAAAATCGGCTAACGCGAAAAAAGCAGAGAACGAGAGAAACGAAACATAGCTATGTCCGTTCCATGTTACCCGGAATTTATACCTCTGGATATTAACGCGAGGGAAAGTCTGCACCCGCGCCTGTCTTTGACTCAGGACGGCGTTTCTGAATTTACCTTTTCCGGGCTTTACCTTTTCAGGAACAGGTACAATTACCGCATTTCGCGCGATGGACAGGACGGCGGCTTTATCATTTCGGGAGTTCAGCCCGCGCACGGAGACGAGGCTGAGAAAAGATTTTTTTCGACGCCCTGCGCCGCGCCGCAGTGGGATACCCTGCAATCTTTGTTTAAAACTCACGATTACTGGAAAAATGTTTCAGAGTCCGTGCTGTCTCCTGTCCGCGAATCGCTGGAAAAGCACGGTGTTGTTTTCGCGGAAGACAGGGACAACTTTGATTATCTTTACTACCGCGAGGAACTGGCGGAGCTGGCTGGAAAAAAGTTTCACAAAAAGAAGAATCATGTGAATCACTTTTTGCATACATATCCCGATTACGAGCAGAAGCAGATGAGCAGGGAGACAATTCCGGCGGCAATGGAGATTATAGAACACTGGCGGCAGGAAAAGGGCGAAAGCGGCGATTATAAACCGGCAAGAGAAGCTCTGGAACTTTTCGATTCTCTTCCTCAGCGCGGCGCAATCTTTTTTGTCGCCGGAAAACCCGCCGCCTATTGCCTCGGCGAAAGCATCGCGAGGGGGAAGATGTTCGCCATTCATTTTGAAAAAGCGATTGAAGAGTACAAGGGCATTTACCAGTTTATGAATCAGGCGTTTGCCGCCTCTCTTCCGCGCTTTTTCACGCTTATAAACCGCGAACAGGATCTGGGCAATGAGGGACTGCGTCAGGCAAAAATGACTTACCGCCCCTGCGGTTTTGTGAAAAAATTTATTGGACAAATTTGATCTATCATGTTGACAGTTTTTATTTAATCTGCTATATTTAAAATAGATGAGCGTAAAATACGCTCAAATAAGGGGAGGGGTATTATGGCTAAAGCAAAAAAAGCGACAAAAAAAACTGCGACAAAAAAACCTGCAAAGAAAAAGTAAGCAGTGGACGGACGTTTTCTTCCTATTGTGCGCTTTTTCAATTATTGTTAACTTAAGGAAGAAAACTCATGACGTACCTAACTGGCTTCCATGCCATTGAAGAACGAATAAAATCAGGCAAGGCAGGAAGCCAGTCTTGCGGTCCTTTGCTTGTCGCAAAAGCCGGACCGCGCGCGCGGGAGATTGTTACCCTCGCGGTCAACAACAAAATCCGCCTTGAACGGGTCGGAACGTTCGATTTGGACGGTATCGCGCCCGACAATCGGGGAATCGCCCTTCAAGTTGAAGATATCTCAGCCGCCGGAGCGGACATCAGTCTTGAAGACTTCATCGCCGGTCTGGGGGAACGCAAAGACTCGCTTGTCCTCATTCTTGACGAAATCACCGACCCTCATAATTACGGCGCTATCCTGCGCTGCTGCGATCAGTTCGGCGTGGATTTGGTTCTCAGCCGTAACCGCCGAAACGCAAAACACGCCGAAGTCATTTCCAAAACTTCATCAGGAGCCGTCTCATGGGTCGCCCAAGCGGAAACCCCCAACCTTGTCCGCGCGATGGAAGATCTAAAAGAAGCCGGTTTCTGGATTTACGGAGCCGACATGGAAGGCGACCCTGTCTACGAAAAAGACCTGCGCGGCAGAGTCGCGTTTGTCCTTGGCGGCGAAGGAAGCGGCATTTCCCGCCTGTTGCGCGAAAAATGCGACGGCATGGTGGGAATACCCTCCTACGGCAGAATTGATTCGCTCAATGTGTCAGTAGCCGCCGGCGTGCTGCTTTACGAAGTGCGAAGGCAAAGAGGGTGAGGGGAAGGCTCACAAAGGGCGTTAGAACTTTAGCCCGCACGCGGCTAATGTATTCTTATATTTCATTATTCTTTCTCATCATCTTGAAGTGTCTTTTCATTACAGCTATTATATATCAAGTTGATGATAAATGCAGCTAAAAAAGATAGTATATTTGGAAATAATAAAACAGCTAAAATTATCCTGAGAGATAAAGTATAACCTCTTTTCAAAAAATAATTAACAGGATCCATTGCAACATCATCTAAAAATCCAATGAAAACTAGTTGTAATATAATAAATGCTATGCAAGAAATTATTGTTAAATATATTTTTTTATTATTAATTATTGAGAATAAAATCCCTGCAATATTATACAATAAAAATGTTATTGCCATATCTATTGAAAATAATAATATGAGTACAAATGTAATAGCTACTACAAAAATATTCATGTTTTATACTATATACATTTTTTGTCAATGTGTCGCTAACCGCCGTGTTCTTTTTCGCTGTTCTTCACCTAGTGCCAGGCGTAGCAGTACACGCATTTTGCGGTGCAAGTTCCGTAAGAGCCGATGTCCGCGCTTTTGCAGCATAGGCAATTTGGACGCTGGTTTCTGTCCTTGCCGTTTAATTCCGCGCCCCACAATCTTTTGATTAAAGCCGCGTCAATGCACGCGCCCGGCTTAATTCCAAGTGAAGAAAAATCTTCCTTTTCGGCGCAGGTTTGAATTTCCATGCCTGCGGCTTCGGCGCATTTTGCAAAATCCGCAAGCAGTTCGGGAAGAACGCCGTCCGTTTCCAGCAATTTTAATTCGCCGTTTTTTTCCATTTCATCAAGACGCTTTTTTGCCTCACGGTACTCGTCATATATGCTGATAATGACCCGCCGGACATAGCCCGCTAATTCTTGCGCCAACTCGCTAAAATTCCGCCGGTGAAAATCTTCATCGGTAATGCTGGTTAAAATGACCGGATCGTAACGCCAGATTACCCTGTCCGCCCCGATTTTCCGCGACAGTTCTTTCATCGCCGCCAAAACCTCCGGCGCAGGAGACATATCCGGCTCAAGCGCGTTTGGGTAACCTGTTGCCGTTACCATCACATAATAGCGAAAGCCCCGCTCCGCAAGTTCATCTGCGTTTGCAAGAATATTGCGCGGGTCTCTCGTCCAAAAAACAAGAGCGTCAACGTCTTCCGGCAGTAATGAAACGCGCTTTATCTGACGGGCGTTGTACGGATTCGTAACTTCAACAAACCCCTCTCTTACCCTTTCCATAAACCAGTCAAACTGAAATCGCGGAATATCGCACCGTCTGGAAACGCTGACAATCATGCGGCATTGTACCCCGCTTGACACAAGCCCGTCCATTGTGTAGAGTAGGGAGACTTCCGGGGGTGTAGCTCAGTTGGCTAGAGCGTTTGAATGGCATTCAAGAGGTCAGGGGTTCAATTCCCCTCACCTCCAGGAATTTTATTTTCAGCAAGTAAATTTACTCACAATAAAAAATTAATTAAAACCCAACAAATTTAACAGAGGTGAGGGGAATTGAACCGAAGTCCGCGCCGAGCGAATGCGAGGATGAGGCGCGTTTCATCTAATTGACTTAAATCGTTATTTTCCTCACAATTAAGCGAATATGGACGATTTCTATAATGTTACTTTTTCACGCTCCCAGCTTGAAAGTTTGAGTACGGGCGAACTTATCAAACTTGCCGAAAGCGTCGATATTGACATTCCGCCGGATTTGCAGAGGATATTCATAATCGAAGAACTGCTTGAGTATTCCGCGGCGGACAAGCCGGAAACCGGGGACGAAATAGAGATCAATCCGTCCTATTCGGAATCGGTCGCTTTGCCCAAACAGTACAATATCTCGTTTGTCGATGTTATTATCAGGGATCCTCTCTGGGTTTATGTTTTTTGGGAAATTAAAGGGCATGACAGGGAAATTCACGAAAACGCTGCGGATTTTAACGGTTATGTCCTGCGTGTCATTCCGATGAACAGGGGGGATACCGCCCCGGAGTCCAAGGAAAATTCATTTACGGTAACTATCAACGCGGACGATTCTTCCAGATATTTGGGATTTACCGAACAATCATTACAGGACGAAAAAAGCTATATTATTGTGATTGCGGCTGTCCGCGGCGATACGGAAATTCAAATTGCGGTTTCGGCTCCTTTTTCCCTTCCAAAGCTGGTTTTAAATATTGATGACGGTGTTATCGAGCAGAATCCTCTTCTGCGCCTTTCCGGTATTCAGGAATTGGCGACCATTAAAAGCATGGATCGTCAATCCAGATTAAAGGGGTAGTAATTATGGAATTCCGTTATGCGTCATCAATAGTTCTGGAATTGCACCTGCCATATGTAAAGGAATTCAACGGAGAAGATGATCTTTCCCAGTCAGGAAAAGAAGGTCGCTTTTTTAAATCTGTATCTGAAACTCTGCTCCCCCTTTTGGGCGTTATGGACAGGCTGGAAAACGCGCATATTCCTTTCCGTCTTGGACTGGCAGTTTCACCCATTCTCTGCCACATGCTCACCGACGAACATCTGATAAATAAATTCCTTCATTACACGGACAAGCAGATTGAGTTCGGCAAACAGGAGATAGAACGCACCGCAGGTGTTGATGAAAAAATGAATACGCTGGCTCAGTCCTATTACAACAGGATATTGGACAGCAGGATTGCTTTTACTGAACGATACGGAAGAAATATTATCAAGGCGTTGGAATTTTACAGGCGCAAGGGAAAAGTTGAAATTCTTGCAAGCAGCGCGACTCACGCTTTTCTGCCGTTTATCAGCCACAATTCCGAATCGCTTCAGGCTCAAATGGAGATACCTGTCTCCGTCTACCGCCGTTATTTTGGAAGTTGTCCGCAGGGTTTTTGGCTGCCTGAGCTTGGCTGGACTTCCGCTCTGGAACCGTATCTAAGAGCGTACAATTTCAGCTATACCATTTTAGACAGCCACGGTCTTTTGTACGGCAGACCATCGCCAAAGAACGGAAGTTTTTATCCCGTAAAAACTCCCAACGGCACTTTTATTCTTGCCAGAGATTTTTACGCGGCGCGGGAAATAAAAAAAATTAAAAACGATGATCAGTACTTGAACAACGACCGCGATGTAGGCTATGAACTTCCGCCGGAAATTGTCAGTCCGTTCCTGAGCGCGGAAGGAGAACGGCGCAGAACCGGCTATAAATACTGGACTCGTTCGGGTTACGGGCAGGATACTATTTATGATCCGCAGGCGGCTTCGGACAGAGTAATTGAACACGCCAGATTATTTCTTGAAAACACAATTGCCCGGCTGGAAGAAGTTTCCAAACATATGCAGGAAGCGCCCCTGTGCCTTTATGCACATAACGCGGACAATTTTGGATGTTTTTGGAACGAAGGAATGCAGTTTATCGAGGCTCTTTTCCGCTTGTCGGCGGAATACAGCGATTTCCGTTTTTTATGCCCCAGTGAATATATTTACAAACAAGACCTTTCCTCTCTTCAAGTCGTTATTCCCGAATTTTCCTCAATAGGTTTTAACGGTTACGCGGAAACGTGGCTGGACGCTTCCAATGACTGGATCTACCGCCACCTTGCCCGCTCCATGGAACGAATGACGGAACTGGCTGAACGTTTCCCCGATGATACAGGTCTTAAAGAACGCGCGTTGAATCAAGCCGCCCGCGAAATTCTCATCGCCCAGTCTTCGGACTGGCCGGCTCTTTTGTACAGGCAGGATTCCACCGAATATGCGCGCAATCAGGTTGAAAATGCGCTTCGCAATTTTACCACGATATACGAGGCGCTTGGCAGCAACTACATCAGCACAGAATGGCTGACATCTCTTGAACGCCGCCACAATATTTTCCCGAATATCAATTATCGTGTATTCCGCCGTAAAAAATAATGCTGAAAGCGAGGCAATAATTACAGGGGACTATGAAAAAAAATAAAAAAACAGCGCAAATACATAAGAGGGGAATAGGGCTTCGCTATAAACTTGCGGCATTTTCGATTGCGCTGGTTCTTTCGGTGATCATTATGATCTCCACGCCGATGTATATTCTGATGACCGGAACAATGCGAAAAACCTTGATGGACGGATTATACGAACATTCAGGAATATCGCTTGATTCGATAATGGATGTAATTAACCATGAACAGGCAAGGCTTCTGCTCATCATTGGAATTTTCGCGTTCGCGGCGTTGTTAGTCGCAACAATTGGCGCGTTGATATTTTCCAGCCTGATCATAAGACCGATACAAAAATTGGTAAGCCATATTGAAGTTATCCGCGACACCGAAGACAAGGCAAAACTCGCGGGGATTAACATTAACATCTCAAGCAGAGACGAAATAGCGGTGCTTGGCGGAACCATCAATGATATGACTCACGGACTTGTAAAAGCCGCCATTGCTGCGTCCGACCTTTCCATAGGAAAGGAAATACAGAAAAAATTTATCCCGCTGGAACTGGACAGCCATGGCAACAAACTGACATCCGGTTTCAAAAAAACGCCAAACCTCAACTTCTTCGGCTATTATGAAGGAGCTAAGGGCGTATCGGGAGATTATTTTGATTACAGAGACCTGGACGGGCGTTACTTCGCCATCATCAAATGCGACGCGGCAGGCAAGGGAATACCGGCGGCGCTTATCATGATTCAGGTGGCGACCATGTTCCTGAACTACTTCAAACAATGGAAACCAAACAAAAATGGAATGCATATTGAAAAAGTGGTTTATCAAATTAACGAATTTATTGAAACTCTGGCTTTCAAGGAACGCTTTGCCGCTTTCACTCTCTGCCTGTATGATTCCGTAACAGGCGCGGTACGCTTCTGCAACGCCGGCGATAATGTCATTCACCTTTACGACGCATCAGAAGGCAGATTAAAAAAAATAACTCTGCCGGAAGCGCCCGCCGCCGGCATACTCCCAAATTATATGATCGAATCCGCGGGCGGTTACAAAGTTCAAACAATAACAATCGACAGGGGCGATATTCTTCTGCTCTACACAGACGGCATCGAAGAATCAAAACGAAAATTCCGCAGAGAAGATTTCAGGGAAATACTCTGCATGGAAGGCGATCTGGATGAGCCGCACGGGAATCATCTTTGCGGACAGGCTGACGAGGAAATGGGGTCGGAGCGCGTTGAGGCGATCATCAATGCGGTAATGGCGCGCAAAGTTTACACTCTGCAAAAATACCACAACCCGGAAGACTCAGGCGATCTTCAATTTGACTTTACAAGCTGCGAAGGCAGAGTGGAAGATGTAATTATGGCGTTGGTTTCGGTGGAAAAAATGTTCCGCTGTTATAAAAACCCGAATGCCGGAGAAGACTCCCGCGTTCTGGTAGACAAGAAAGTTGATGAATTCCTGAAAAAACACTTCCTGCAGTACGAACACTATTGCCTGCACACAAAAGAATATCCTGAAAATCCGGCGTATATGTATTATACTCATGTTAAGGAAGATGAGCAGTACGATGACCTTACAATTTTAGGAATTAAACGCAAGCAAGGAGAAAAAAATGACATTTAGCGAAAGAATGAAAGAAGTTTTGGAACAGGGATGGGCGGCGTCCAAAGACTTTGCCGTAAAAGCGGGCGCAAAAGCGCAGGATTTAAGCGAGCGCGGCATGCTGATGATTGAAATCAAACAGTTGGAAAGTCAGGCTCAAAAGCTTCTTACCCGCATGGGAAACGAAGCCTATATCGCTTTTACCGAGCACGATCAAGGCTCTATTGACCGCGAAACGGCGGAATTCAGGACAATTCTGGACGAAATCGCGGTGATAAAAGACTCAATAGAAAAGAAAGAGGCGGATCTTAGAAACCGCAAGTCCAATTAACAAACCTCTTGATCTTTTTCGATTTTCTCTTTATATATAGAATTCACGCTCTTTTAAGAGCACGGTTGGAATGCACAGCGTTTTAGCCACGGGCCGTTAGCTCAGTCGGTAGAGCATCGCCCTTTTAAGGCGGTGGTCGGAGGTTCGAATCCTGCACGGCTCAAATATGGGGTTTTACCATTGACTTTTTGAATTTTATAGGATAAAATTAGCATCATGAATCTTAAAACAGTAATTGCGACAGATACGATAGACCTTCATTTGAAAGGTTCTACAAAGAAAGAAATAATCAATGAGTTGCTTGATATTCTTGTCAGGACGGGAAAAATCCAGGACAAGCAAGCCGCTTTAACCGCCGTCATGGACAGGGAAGAAAAAATGTCTACCGGTATGAAACACGGCATCGCCATTCCACACGGAAAAAGCAACGCGATTGACGACTTGATTGCCTGCATAGGAGTTTCTGAAAAACCGGTTGATTTTGATTCTCTGGATCACGAACCGTGCAGAATCTTTATAATGACACTTTCGCCGGTGGAAAAAACAGGTCCCCATTTGCAATTTTTGGCGGAAGTCAGTCTTCTGTTCAAAAGCGCCGAAAAACGGGAAGAAATCCTGAATGCAAAAACGCCTGAGGAAGTTCTAAAAATACTGGCGGAGTGATACAAAGCCCCAGGCGAAAGGGGATACGATGCGCATCAGCGATAATTTAATTCTTGATAACGAAGGCAGGACTCTGATTCTTCGCGGCGTGAATCTTGGCGGAGATTCCAAGATACCCTTCTGTGCGCCGGGAAACGAAATTAAGCCCGATTTTTTAAATCCGCGTAATGAAGTTTCCTTTGTTGGAAGACCATTTCCTCTTGAAGAAGCGCAGGAGCATTTTCTTCGTCTGAAAAAAGCCGGCATGACTTTCCTGCGGTTTCTTGTTACATGGGAAGCCATTGAACATGAAGGACCGGGTATTTACGACGAAGCGTACCTTGCATATCTTCGAAAAATTCTGCTCGCTGCCGAAGAAAACGGCATTTCAGTTTTCATCGATCCGCATCAGGACGTGTGGAGCAGGTGGACGGGCGGCGACGGCGCTCCGTCATGGACAATGGAAAAACTTGGAATGAATTTGGAAATGACCGATCACTGCGGCGCCGCGGTTACAAAACAATGCTACAGTATTCACAGCGGAAAGCCCTACAGAAAAATGATCTGGCCAAGCAACTATGACCGCTATGCCGCCGCGACCATGTTCAGTTTATTTTTCGCGGGAAAAACATACGCGGCGAATTTGATGATAGACGGAGAAAATGTACAGGACTGGCTGCAAAACCATTACATCGCCGCGTTCAGGCACGCACAGCGCCGTCTGAAAAATTGCGCCGCAATTGCCGGCTGGGGGACGATGAATGAGCCGCATCAGGGTTATCTCTCTTATAAAAATCTTGAAAAAACCGAAGAGGTTATGATACCAATAGGACCGAGACCGTCTCCGTGGCAGTCAATCTGCGCCGCTTCCGGTTTCGCGGTAAAGGTTCCGGTATACAGCACAATTTCCATAGGCAAACGGATTTCACATCACGAAATTATCAATCCGCAGAAAATATCCCTGTTCAAAGAAGGATTTAACTGTCCGTGGAAACAAGCCGGCGTTTGGGACATTGAAGGCGGCGCGCCAAAACTGCTTAAAAAAGATCATTTTAACAGTTATCAGGGACGCCGTCCCGATTTTGCCGATGACTTCTTAAAACCTTTCATTGTAAAATACATCAACACAATGAAAGAAGCGGACGAACACAGTTTTTTCTTTATTGAAGGTTTGGCAAATTGCAGAAAAAATGAATCACACCCGTCTTGGAACAGCGCCGATCCTTCCAATGTGGTCAACGCCTTTCACTGGTACGACGGTCTGTCTCTTTATACAAAAAATTTCCGTTCATGGTTCAATGTTGACGTTGACGGACCGAAAGTCCTCCTCGGCGAAAAAAAAATAAAGGCGTTTTACGCTAAGTGTCTGGCGCAGGGAATTGGCATAACAAAAGAAAAAATGAGAAATATGCCCTCTCTTCTGGGAGAATTCGGGCTTGCCTTTGACACAAACAACCGGATAGGTTTTAAAACCGGCGACTATTCATTGCATGAAAAAGCGCTGTCCATGTTTTATGACGCGGTGGATTCCAATCTGCTTCATTCGACAATATGGAATTATTCGGCAAGCAATACGAACAAATACGGCGACAGTTGGAACGAAGAAGACCTTTCAATTTTTTCCGAAGGCAGAGAAAGAGCCGCCAAAGGCTGGAAACGCCCCTACCCTATGGCAACCGCAGGCAAGCCGCTTTTTATCAACTGGAACATGAAACGCGGCGAATTTATTTTCCGCTTCAATGCCGATAAAAACATCGCTTCTCCTTGCGTCATTTTTCTTCCGGCGGAAACTTTCGGACCCTCTCCAAAAATTGAAGCGCGCGCTTCAACCGGAGAAAGCCTGCGGTACGATTATCAATACGAAGAACAGCGGCTTTTTCTTTACAATGACAACTACAGCGGAGAGGCGGAGCTTAAAGTGCGGCTGAATTGAGGCTGGGCGGGTTTGATTTCTTCCACGATGCGGCTTTCCTCTTCTTCAATAAGCAGGGTATGAAAACGGCTCTCTATCTTGCTTCTGTTTTCCAAAATGCGGCTGATATAATCCAGCGTAACCTTTGGCGCGCCGGTATTATTCACCTTTCCTGCTCCGGCGTTGTACATCGCAAGAGCGGAAACTTCACTGCCTCCCGAATTCAAACAATGCCGCAGGTGACCTATTCCGTAACGCGCGTTGGATCTAATGCCGTAAAAATCACTTATATCCAAATCGGGAAACGATCTGCTGTTAAGCTGAAAAAGACCTCGATCTATGCTTCCGTCCCGGTTGCGGCGGTTCACCGCGCGCGGATTAAATTTGCTCTCTTCCCAGCTAAGTGCAAAGGCAAGAGCGGCAGGTACGTCATATTCATCAGCGCCGCTTAAAATAGCCTTCGCTATATCGCGGTTTGAACACAGCCCCGTAAAGAAACTGATTACCCATTCCCGGTATTCATCATTACGGTAATATTCCAGAACAGAGTCGGGAACTATTTCCTTCTCCGTTAAAAGCAGTCCGGCGGCTTCATATTTTTCTTCAATGGAAAATTCCGCCGTATCAGCCGCAATTTCCGGTTTAACAAAAAAGGAAGTGTGAAAGGCGATTAGCGCACACAAAACAAGAGAGCCCAACACCCCCGTAAACAGGGGAATTATTTTTTCTATTCTAACGCTATAAAAATTCATCTGCGGAAAAATTTACCTTTCAATTGAACGAACCCTGATAATTCCTTCCACTTTGCCAATTTGATCCAACACTTGAGAAGGAATCTTTTGTTCGGTATCTATAATGTTATACGCATATTCATCGCGATGATGGTTGATTAAGTCGGTAATATTCAGGCTTGCGCCCGCGAGAATAGTCGTAATCTGACCTACCATGTTCGGAATGTTCTTGTTTGCCACAAGAAGCCTGTGGGGTGCGCGCTGGTCAAGCTTACAGCGCGGAAAATTTACAGAGTTGCGAATTGTTCCGGCTTCCAGAAAATCAATAGTCTGCCTAACCGCCATAATCGCGCAGTTGTCCTCAGCTTCGGGAGTGGACGCCCCAAGGTGCGGAATGCAGATCACTTTTTTACAGGATAAAAGCTCGACAGTGGGGAAATCCGTAACATACGCGCTTAACTTTTCGGAATTCAACGCTTCGATTATATCCTTATCTTTCACAAGCGCGTTACGCGAAAAATTGAAAATTTTGGCGTCCTTTTTCATCTGGCGGAATTTTTCGGCGTCCAGAAGACCTTTGGTCGCGTCGCTTAAGGGAATGTGCAGAGTAATATAATCGGATTTTGAAAGCAGGCTTTCAAGCGTTTCGGCGCGAATAACCTCTCTGGAAAGATTCCACGCCGCGTCTACGGAAATGTACGGATCATAGCCGATAACATCCATATCCAGGGCAACCGCGTCATTCGCGACCATTACGCCGATAGCGCCAAGACCGATAACGCCCAGCGTCTTGCCTTTCAGTTCCGGTCCCGTAAATTTGGATTTCTCTTTTTCTACAAGTTCCGCTACATCGGCTCTGTCCGCGACGGAAGAAGTCCAGTTTATGCCGCCGACAATGTCGCGTGACGCAAGAAGCATCGCCGCCAGTGTAATTTCCTTTACGGCGTTGGCGTTCGCGCCAGGAGTGTTAAAGACCACTACCCCGCTCTCACTGCAGCGCTGAACGGGAATATTGTTGTACCCCGCCCCCGCTCTGGCAATTGCCAGAACAGAAGAGGGAATTTCAACGCTGTTCATGTCCGCACTGCGAACCAAAATCGCGTCGGGATTGGGAATATCGCTGGCGATCTCATACTTGTCCCTCGGAAAGAGATCCAGCCCGACAGGGGAAATTTTATTCAATGTTTGAATACGAAACATAGTTACACCTTCTCAAATTTTTCCATAAAGTTTATCAACGCCTTGACTCCTTCTATAGTCATAGCGTTGTAAATACTTGCCCTCATACCGCCTACAAGACGATGTCCGGCAAGGTTCAGCAAACCGACCGCCGCCGCTTCTTTGACAAAGCGCGTTTCCAGTTCGCCCTTCTTTGTTTCATCTTTCTCCCTTGTAACAAAGGGAATGTTCATAAGACTGCGATAGGGTTTTTCCACCGGCGAATAAAAGAATTTCGAGTTGTCAAGATAATTGTAAAACAACTCCGCTTTCTCCCGGTTCAGCTTACCGATTGCGTCAACGCCGCCCAAATTTTTCAGCCATTCCAGAACAAGACCAATTATGTAGATGCCGTAACACGGCGGAGTGTTGTACATTGAACCTTCGGCGGAATGAGTGTCGTAGCGGAGCATCACCGGCACCCAGTCGGGCGCTTTGCCGATTAAATCTTCGCGGATAATGACCACGGTTGTCCCGGCAGGACCGAGGTTCTTCTGCGCCCCGGCGTAAAGAATCCCGAATTTGCCCACGTCAAGCGGCTCGGAAAGAATACAACTCGAAACGTCCGAAACCAGAGGGACAGAGCCGGTATTAGGAATCTTATCCCACTTTGTACCGACGATTGTGTTATTCAGCGTTATGTGATAATAAGCATCGTCCGCTCCCGGCGCGGGCGCCTGCGGTATGTATGTGTAGGCTTTGTCTTTGGAACTCGCCCTAACTTCCACAGCGGCGTATTTCTTCGCTTCTTTTATAGCTTTATCCGACCAAACGCCGGTATCAATATAGGAAACCTTTTTCCCTTTGCCCGGCGCATCGCCCGCGGCAAGATTAAGCGGAATCATCGAGAACTGAAGCGAGGCGCCGCCCTGTAAAAAAAGCACCTTATAATTCGCCGGAATTCCCATAAGCTCGCGCAAAAGAGCTTCCGTTTTCTCGATAATGGGCTTAAAGTCCTTTGAACGGTGACTCATCTCCATTACCGACTGTCCTGTGCCATTTGTGTCCGTCATCTCAGCCGCGGCTCTTTCAAGAACCGGCAATGGAAGAGCCGAGGGTCCTGGGGAAAAATTCAAAACACGCATTTTATCTCCTATATCAGCCGCGTGAGCGGCGATTTCAACCGAAAGTTTCCGCAACGCGGAAACAATAACTCCTATATCAGCCGCGCAAGCGGCGATTTACTTGTACTATACGCAATTTTCAAAGTTTTGTCGAGAGGGGTATACTATTGCATTCTCTTGTTTTTTGCGATATATTTGTACAGGGAGATTATAATATGTTTGCCGTTCAAGGAATTTATGCTGATGGAAGCATAACAATCAGCGAGCCAGTGCCGGTCAGTAATAAATACGATGTGATTGTTACTTTCCTGAAACCGGCGAATCAGGCAGAAGGCAATATTGATAAAAGGGAAAAAATTGCCGCTCTTGGTAGAATTACCGGTATTCTTTCAGACAGCGATATAACACTTGAAGAAGCCCGTATGGAAAGACTCAGCCGCCAGTGAAGTTATATTTTGATACAAACATCATCATAGATATTCTTAAACACAGAGAGCCATTTTTTGAAAGTTCAAACAAGATTTTCATGCTCACAGCAGAAGAAAAAATAGAGGGCATAGTTGGCACAAGCTCCATTACAGATATTTACTATTTGATTAGAAAACAATATGCCGATACAAAAACCGCAGTCAAATTTATATTCGACCTTCTGGAAATCATTAAACCGGTAAACACTCTGGTAGACGATGTTTTTTCTGCGGCAGAATTAGGTTTTTCGGACTTTGAGGACGCAGTTATTGCCGCTATTGCCCAGCGGGAAAAAGCCGATTACATCATAACGCGAAATATTAAAGACTATTCCAAATCACCAGTTCCTGCCATTACTCCTGATGAATTTTTGGCATTATAAGGCTGAAACTGTCCCCGGCGGGGCTTTTTCGCCGCATTCTGACCAATTTTACCGTTTTTCTATAACTCACCCATTGACTTAACCAGCGAAACAACAAGCTTACGATCCCGCTGATTGAGGCTGAGGATACTGCGTGTTATCCTGTTGACTTCTTTGGACATGGAAGAATCTTCCCCTGTAACCAGATATTCTACCGTAACCCCCAATGCCTTCGCGATTTTCACCGCGGCATCGGCGGGGGGCATAGAAGCCCTTGTTCGCACATATGTATCTATAGCCCTTTTATTAACTCCCGATAAAGCGGACAATTCCTTTTTTAACATACCATTATAGGTCAATTCTTGTTTTAAATTCTCTCCAAATCCCATTAAAGCAGATTACACAAAAATTGGTAATATACCTTGACAACGACTAAAATATGTGTATTATAATACCAAGCGAGCAATATTTGTGTCTTTTAAGGACTAAAATATGGCTCGCCGCCGTTATATACCGCTCTTGAGGGCGGTTAATTCAATGTGATTATCTGTAAAAAGGACGGGTATCACAAAAAAGGAGTTCTTTATGAAGAACAAAATGAAACTGTTGGGGATTATAGCCATTGCCGCTATAATCGGGTTCTCAATGACGGGCTGTACGTCAATTACAGTAGTAGATCCTGTGGAAACAAAATGGATACAGCCAAATCCACGTGATTTTACCGTTCTAGGAATTGTAGAATTTCAACAACCCCAACGCAAGGGTATATCCTATGCGGATATGCTTAACCATGCAAGGGAGTCTTTCCCGGCCGCCAACGCTGTACTTGATATTAGAATCGAGAGTGTAACACGGACAGGGCACGGGGCAGTTTTTGTAGCAACAGGCATTGCCATACAATATGTAAGCCAACCTGCTGCAGCCAGAAATTAAAGCTTCCTCGTATTTGTTCTTTTGGGGCGGCTACAGTCCGCCCATCAGCTCATTGGGGCTGGCATTATTGGCATTATAATGTATTGGATAAAAAGACCTGCTCAAACATCCGTTTTGGGGCGGGTTTTTTCATTTTTTCGCCGTACACTCGTATGAAAGCAAAAAACCGGCAGGACTTCACGCCGCCGCATTACACAAGACCCACAGGTACAATTAAATTTTCGCTGTCAAATGCGCCAAGATGTTCGGCTAAACAGATAAGAGCGCCTGTCCCGCGGCGAAGGGGAGGTCTTTCAAGAACTGCAAAAGAAGAAATCATTCCTTTTGAAGGGGACGCTGTCTTTTTTATTTCGACAGGTTCAAGCATACCGTCGCTTTCAAGCAGAAGGTCTATCTCCTTTGAGTCCTTGTCCCGGTAAAAATACAGGGCGGCTTCTTTGCCGGAATTTTCGCAGCCTTTGATTATTTCCGATGTAACATAGTTTTCCAGAAAAGCGCCGTTCATTGCGCCGTTCATCAATGTTTCCGGGGAATTCCATTTCGTTAAAAAAACCGCAAATCCTGTATCGTAAAAATAAAGTTTAGGAGTTTTTATCATACGTTTCAGTGTGTTATGGTGATATGGTCTTACAAAAAAAATTATTCCAAGAGTTTCGAGAAGCTGCAGCCAGCTTTTGGCTGTTTCCTGATTTATTCCCGCGTCATCGGCAATATGTTTATAGTTTATCAACTGCGCTGTCCGCGCGGCAGCGGCTCGTATAAAATCCGTGAATTTCAGGAAATCAATTCCAGACGCAATGTCCCGAATATCCCGCTCCAGATATGTTTTCACATAACTTGAATAATAGAGATCCCTGTCGCTGAATTTTCCGCTGATTAGAGCCGGCATACTTCCGCGGAAAATGCGCTCGTATATATCAACAGCGGCAAGCGGGGCGGTCTTTTCCTGCCGGCTCAGAAGAAGCTGGTAGTCGGGTTTAAATACCCCGGGTTCAAAGTTGGGAAAAATCTCCTGTTGAGACAAAGGGGACAGATGAAACAGAGCCAGGCGTCCGGCAAGTGATTCCTGAACTCCCTTCATCATCTTGAAAAGCTGAGAGCCTGTCATCCAAAAATCACCGGGAACCGCCCCTTTATCTATCAGCCGTTTTATTCCTGTGAAAAGACCGGGCGCGTATTGAACTTCATCTATAAGAAGCGGCGGTTTATAAGTTTGAAAAAACATAACAGGATCGCCTAACGCGATAGTCAAAGCATCATAATCATCAAGACTCACATATGTCCTATTCCGTCCTTCAGCGTCCATGAGCCGCTTTAGCAGGGTAGTCTTGCCTGTTTGCCGCGGTCCTGTTAAAAGTATGGCAGGATACTCAGCAGAAGCCCGTAAAAAAGCGTCTTTTAAGTGCCGGTTAATGTAATCAATCATTTATTCCTCGGCTAATATCGGTTATATACCGATTTTAGCCGAAAAATGACTGTCTGTCAATCAACAACCCCGCCCTAAAGGGACGGGGTATGTTGTTCTTATAAGGTATTTGTATTCGGGGTATAATACCTTTTTAACCGCCCCAGAGGCGGGGTATTAAACCCCTCAACACGAATAACCGAAGCAAGGAGCGGGTTGCGAAAAACATTGCGGGCAACCCGGAATTCGGGTATTTTATAACGATAGCTTACTTTAGGAGGAAAACGAATGACGAAGAAGCTTAACTCATGTTTGATTGCCGGGGCCCTGATTTTAACGGCGGCCTTGGTCTTGGCGGCCTGCAACACCAACGCGGGCCGGGGTCCCGCGGCTTCACAGCAGGAAGCGAAGTACACATGGCGCGCTTACAACGCCTACCCCGTCAACTGGAATCCCCATATCGGCATGGGATCCAACATTTCAGCGACCATGTACGGCTGGTACCTGAGTTCCCCGTTTATAACGGTCGTCGTGCCGGAAGACAA
>JAISSH010000109.1 GCA_031273265.1 Treponema sp. | reverse complement strand
CTGACTAAAGAGCAGATTCTTGACTGCTGCAAAATTGGCTACCCTTTGGGGTTTCGCACTTTTGTTCTGCAAGGGGGCGAAGACCCGCACTATACAGATGTTATGTTAACTGAAATTGTCAGCGAAATTAAGGCGGCGTATCCCGATTGCGCCGTAACGCTTTCGATCGGGGAGCGCAGTTATGAAAGCTACGAACGGTTGTTCAAGGCGGGGGCGGACAGGTACCTGCTGCGCCATGAGACCGCCAACGACGAGCATTACCGCTCCCTGCACCCCGAAAATATGTCGCCGACCAACCGGAAAAAATGTCTGTACGATTTGAAGAAGATAGGCTATCAGGTGGGGTGCGGCTTTATGGTCGGCACGCCCAATCAGACGATGGAACATATCGTTGACGATTTAATGTTTATTAAGGAATTGCGGCCGCACATGGTCGGCATCGGGCCCTTTATCCCCCATTCCGACACGCCTTTTAAAGACAAACAGGCCGGGGACTTACGCCTAACGTTCAATATTCTGGCTATTCTGCGCCTTATGCAGCCGGATCTGCTGATACCCGCGACAACGGCGCTGGGAACGCTCGATCCTCAAGGGCGGGAGGAGGGGGTTCTTGCGGGGGCAAATGTGGTAATGCCCAATCTTTCACCCGTGGATGTGCGCAAAAAATATCTTTTGTATGACAATAAAATTTGCACCGGGGACGAGGCCGCCGAATGCGCGTTTTGCATGCAAAACCGGATTAAAAATATCGGTTATGAAGTTGTGGCGACGAGAGGGGACTGGAAGAGCATTAATTAACGCTACTGAATCGCTTCAAACCCCTGCCGCAGATCGTCAATTATGTCGTCGATGTGTTCCGCGCCGATGGAAAGGCGGACGGTGTTGGGCTTTATGCCCGAAGCAAGCAGTTCGCTCTCGCTCATCTGCGAGTGGGTGGTGGTCGCGGGGTGTATCACGAGGGATTTAACGTCCGCCACGTTCGCCAACAGCGAAAACAGGTTTAGCTCCTCGGTGAAGCGTTTCGCTTTGTCTGAGTTGCCCTTTATCTCAAAGGTAAAAATTGAGCCGCCGCCTTTGGGAAAATATTTTTCGTACATTTTGTGATCCCGGTGGCTGGGCAGAGACGGATGGTTTACCCGCTCCACCGCCGGATGCTTTGCGAGCCACTCCACCACCTTTTTGGTATTTTCAACATGGCGGTCTACGCGGAAGGAAAGGGTTTCAAGCCCCTGCAAAAACAGAAAGGCGTTAAAGGGAGAAAGCGCCGCGCCGGTGTCGCGCAGAAGAGTCGTGCGGGCCTTGATGATGTATGCCAGCTTCCCGACGGCGTCGGTAAAAATAAGGTCGTGATAACTGGGGTTCGGGCGCGACAGGCCGGGGAACTTGTCGTTCTGCGCCCAGTCGAAGTGGCCGCCGTCAACGATAATGCCGCCGATGGACGTTCCGTGGCCGCCGATAAATTTGGTAGCCGAATGCACCACGATGTCAACGCCGTAATCAATGGGGCGCAGAAGGTAGGGCGTGGCAAATGTGCTGTCGACGATGGCCGGAATGCCGTGCTTGTGGGCGATGGCGACAATTGCCTCAATGTCAACGATACTGGCGTTTGGGTTGCCGATTGTTTCAAAGAACAGCGCCTTTGTGTTGGGACGGATTGCGTTTTCAAAACTTTTCGGGTTGCTTCCGTCCACAAAAGAAACTTCAACGCCCATGTCGCGGAATGTGTTGGCGAATAAATTGTAAGTGCCGCCATAAAGCTGATTGTCCGACACGATGTGATCGCCGCTTTTCGTTATGTTTTGAATCGCATATGTGATAGCCGCAGCTCCGGACGCGGTAGCGAGCGCCGCCGCGCCTTTTTCCAGCGCCGCCATGCGCTTCTCAAAAATATCCCATGTGGGATTCATTATGCGCGTATATATGTTGCCCGCTTCCGTAAGCGCGAAACGATCCGCCGCTGATTTGGAAGTTGGGAACACATAGGAAGTTGTCTGATAAATAGGAACCGCCCTTGCGTCCGTTGTGGGATCGGGCTTCTCCTGTCCGGCGTGGATTTGAATTGTTTCAAACCTGTAATTTCTGTTATTCATGATAAATCTCCTTCTTGCTTCGTAAAATTCACTTGCATTGCGTTCTTTCGAACCAAAATTTTGCAAGTGATAGTATCCTTCTTGTGAAATGGCTTTGCCGCCGTAACGTTTTCTGTCTTCCCCGACGGGGCAGGTCATAACGCACACACCGCATGGGTAGCGCATTTCACTGCGTAAAAATTCGTGGTATTTGGAACATTTGTACCGCTCCATGTCGTCTATGTCAATATCATCGCGGCGGGTAAATGCGCCTATGGGACAGGCGCGGCTGCACGCGCCGCAGCCGGTACAAAGATTTTCCTCCATCATCGGGTCGGGCGCGAATTCCGCGTCTGTAATGATAGAAACGATTCGTACCCGCGGCCCAAACTCTTTTGTCAAAAGACAGTGGTTGCGCCCGATAGTGCCGATGCCTGCGTACTTTGCCGCAAGCGCCTGAGAAAAAGCAGCTTCCGGTTTTTCGACTAACGCGCCAATTTCGCCGTAGCCGTCGCGCGGGAAAAAATGCGCTTTGTACCCGTAGCGAATCAACGACGATGACAGGCGGTAAGCCGCTTCGTCAAGTATGCGGTTAGTGGTGTTGTACAACTCCGAATAAAAGTTTGAAGGCGTCGTCTCGCCCATCGGCAGCAACACCGGCACAACGCCGGTGATTACGATCTTGCTCCATGGCCAAATATTCGAAGGGAAATAATTTTCCCTCGGTTCAGACGGCATGGGCGTACCCGGAAGCACAGTCGATGCCATTTCCTTCCAGCGTTCAACCGGAGCGAATCCAACAGTGTAAAGACCAAGACTCTGCGCTTCAAGAAGGATTGCCTGCTTCAGGCTGTTCAAGTCGGTCACATCTGTCTCCACGACGAGAAGAATTTTTCCAGCGACTGCAAAATCCAGTTAAGACCGACGCCGAGAATCGCCAGTGCGATAATACTGCCGTACATCTGCGCCACTTTGAAAGTTTGCTGAGAGTACAGCACCAGATAGCCAAGCCCCGATGTCGCTCCGATCATTTCGGCGGCGACGACCGCCATAACGCAGTATGAACCGCCGAGGCGTATCCCCGTGAAAATTTGCGGCGTGGTTGCGGGCAGTATGATGTGCAGGAAGATGTATCTCTTTGTGGCTCCCATGGATTTTGCGGAGCGTATGAGCACCGAATCAACGTCGCGTACTCCGGAACTGGTGTTGAGCAGTACAGGCCAAAGCGATGCCCAAAAAATGATGACAACCTTTGGGAGTTCTCCAAGACCGAAGAACAGTATAAACACGGGGAAAAGCGCGAATGCCGACATCTGCCGAAGCGTCTGAAAGAGCAGGTCAAGCGCCTGCTCAACGCGCCTGAAATAACCGATAAACAGCCCAAGTATAACGCCGACAGTTGACGCGAAAAAAAGACCGAGGAAAATTCTCTGCAAGCTGATAAGAACATGAGGGAGCAATTCGCCGTTAAGAATTATCCGCACAAGTGCGGCGACAACCTGCGTTGGCGGAGTAAGGTATATCGCTCTTACCCAGCCAAGACGCGGCGCGGCTTCCCACAGTAAAAGGAAAATTAACAGTCCTGTACAGCGGTAAAATACGCTGCCGAACGCGAATTGTTTTTTCTTCATAAATACGCGCCGTAACTTAATTTCTGCAGAACTTCATTCTGCAGCAGATTCTCAATTTTATCATGAATACGCGCAAATTCAAGAGCATTGCCGCTCTTTTTTGAGCGCGGTCTTGGAAGATCAACATCGATGATTTCCTTGATACACCCCGCGCTCATAAAGGCGACTCTGTCGGAGAGCAGAATCGCCTCATCAATACTGTGGGTCACAAACACGATTGTCTTTTTGTCGGCTTCCCAAATACGCAGAAGTTCAATTTGAAGGCTTTCGCGGGTTTGCGCGTCAAGGGCGGCAAATGGTTCGTCCATAAGCAGAAGGTCGGGCTTGTACGCCAAAACTCGCGCAATAGCGACCCGCTGTTTCATGCCGCCCGACAACTGGTGCGGGTATTGGTTTTCAAAAGAGCGAAGCCCTACAAGGTCGAGATAATGCTGCGCGATTTCGCGCCGTTCTTTTTTTTTCACTTTGCGAATCTCAAGCCCGACTTCCAAATTTTTGATAACAGTGCGCCACGGAAGCAAGGCGTAACTCTGAAAGACAAAGCCGCTGTTAAAGCCGTGTTCCTGCAAAGGCTTTGAGTCCACCAGAATTTCGCCGCCGTCATTTTTATCCAGACCCGCCAGTAAATTGAGGAATGTAGTTTTCCCGCAGCCGGATTGACCCAGCAGAGTTAAAAACTCGCCCTCATGGATGTCCAAATTAAAATCATTCAGCACCTTGAATTTTTCTTTTTTTCCGGCGCGGGTTTTTATCTGGAATTCTCTCTTTACCGAACGTGCCTGAACTTTAACCACGGCTTTTTGCTCCATTTGCTGGGTTGTAATCATTCGTATAGTAATTTTCAATTTTCGATTTACCGGGCGTTAAAAGACCTTCGTCCTTAAACACATCGTACCAGTACTGAATATTTTCAGTCGGGATGATCTGATCTTCGTAGAACTCAAACATCTCGGCTTCTTCCAACGCGAACCCAAAACGCTCTGCCATAAGCGCGCGGGCTTTTTCGGGATTGGCGTTGTTCCACTTCGCGGCTCTGGAAAGAATTTCCGTCAGCTCGGCTACCGCCTGCGGATGCTTTTCAAGGAAATCGCCGTTTACGGAATATGGGCACATGCCCGAAATGCCGCCGTCAATGTCCCAATCGGAAAAGAGCATAGTGAAGTCCTTTTTGTTCGCGCTGGCGCGTCCCGAAGAAAGCGGATGGATAATCGCGACATCTGTGTTACCGCGCAAGAGCGGCACTTCCTGTTCGGAGTCAGGCGCGGTAATCATCGTAAGCGTTGAAGGGTCAAGCCCTTTTTCCCTAATAGCCTTCTTGGTCACAAATTCCGAACAGGCGCCGAAGCTGTTAATGCCGAGTGTTTTGCCTTCCATATCCTCAATTCCCTTGATAGGAGAGCCAGCTTTAACAAAATACTTCATGTGGGGGTTTGCCTTTGTAGACTTGCTTCCCGCGGCGAAGACTTTTACGTTGGCTCCCGCTTCAACAGCGGCGATCACAAGGGGTGTGTGCCTGTTCACAACGTCAAGCGCTCCTGTGGCAAGCGAGGGAACCATCTGCCCTGCCGCAACCTGCCCCACATAGTTCGGCTTCACGTTTGCGTCTTCAAAGTAACCTAAATCATCTGCCAGATAGATCAGGTCGTAGTAGACCCAGATCGGATAGTTGAAGTAGACAACTTCTTTGGCGCCCGGGTCTGCCTTATCGCTCTTTGTGCGTGAACAGGCGGCGAAAAACACCGGTAACAGCGCGACAAGGAGTACGCAGGCTAAAGCCCTTATGCTCCTGATTTTCAATTTTGGTGAGTTCATTTTTTCCTCCATAAGGTAAAACCATATGTCATAATACATATGTGTTTAGTATGTATTAAATTGTAGATATTTTGATTATTTATGTCAAGTACATATTTTTGATAAATTTCCTCAAAAAACCCGGTAAATTTTTTTCAAAAAATTTTCAAAAAAATTGAATTTATACTTGACAGATATGTTTAGTATGTATATACTCATAATACATATATATTTACTATGTATTTGGTTGTGACAGAACCACTGCCAATCAAGACAGGAAGGAGTTTTTTACTGTGGCTAAAAAAATTAAACAAATCGCGATCTATGGAAAGGGCGGTATAGGCAAGTCCACCACAACCAGCAACCTGAGCGCGGCGTTGTCTACGCTTGGGTTTAAGGTGATGCAGTTTGGGTGCGACCCTAAAGCCGATTCCACAAATACTCTGCGCGGCGGGTCTTACATACCGACCGTTCTTGACAGCATACGGGAAACCGGTTCAGTCAAAGCCCATGATGTAATTCATCAGGGTTTTAACGGGATTTACTG
>JAISSH010000093.1 GCA_031273265.1 Treponema sp. | reverse complement strand
AAGAAAATGATTGTGGCGGCTATGGGTTTCAGGTGTTTCGCGCCGTAACGCTCCTGTAAGAACTCCGGCATTGTCATAGAATCGAGGTTATGCGTCATGAGCCTTGTTCTTCTAGCGAGAACCATCCATGCGAGGCCCGCGCCGATAAGCCCGTTACCAAGCGCGATCCACAGTGCGTTAAGTCCGAACTGCCACCCCTGAGCTCCCGCGTAACCGATAAAGATAACTGCGGAAAAATAAGTTGTCCCGTAAGCTGCCGCCGAGATCCACGGACCCAGCGTTCTGCCGCCGAGGAAAAAGTCGCCGAGCGTCTTGGTTCTTTTCATTCCCCAAACGCCGACTGAGACCATCACCGCGAGAAAGATCACTAAAAACACAATGCCAATAACGTTCATAATTCCCCCTTAATTAACTCTCTCCACATATTCGTTGGTTTCGGTGTTCACCAGTATTTTTTCACCCTGCTTGATGAAAAGGGGAACACGAACCGTCAGTCCCGTTTCTGTAACGACAGGCTTTGTCGCGCCTGAAACCGTATCGCCTTTCACGTAATTTTCACTTTCCGCTACTTCAAAAACAACCTTGTAGGGAATTTTGATGTCGATAACCTTGCCTTCCCAAATTGTGACTTCGTAAGCCTCGCCGTCCTTAAGGTAATACTTTTTGTCGGGATTATCAGATATAGAAACTTCGTACTGTTCGTAATTTTCGTTGTCCATAAAATGATAGTTGTCCTGATCCGCGTACTGGTATTGGCAAGTGTGAATATCAACCTGCGCGTCCTCAACTTCCTGCTGGGTAGGAATGGTCAGGCTCAATACGGAGCCGTCCTTGATACTCTTCATTTTTATTCTGGCAACCGCAGTCCCCTTTCCGGGGTTGTGAAATTCCCTGTCAACGACCAGATACGGCTGCCCCTTTTGAAGAAGACAGCTTCCTTTTACAATATCTCCGCCTCGAATCATTTAGTTCCTCGCATAGTTTTTATTACGGAAATTATATATAATAAACAGAGGAATGACAAGAGCGGGGAACTTTGTTAATATGGGATTACAATGAGTTTTAGCGAAAGCGTTTACAGCGAAACTTCAGTTTATGCCTTTTTCAAGACGATATTTGTTCCTTCTCTGCGTCCTTCGCTTATAAAATGCCTGTCCTCGATTTTTTACAATTTTTTCTATCGTCAGCACCTTGCCGCATACCTGCCGGGCAGAATTCCCGTTACAAGCGTAGATCATCCTCTGGATGAAAAAATTCCTTTTACTCCTTCATGGGTTACGATTTACATTGACTTTGTTCAATTCTGGATACGGATGCTTTCGTTTTTTCTCAGGCGTTACGGACGCAGGGTGTATCCTCATATAAAGGATTTTATTTTTTCTATGGGCAGGTTATACGCCCATGCCGCAGAGGTTTACACAAGGAATCTTTCAACAACGAGGCGTCCGTTTTACATAGCGCGTCCGCGTTTTTTTGTCATTCACCTTTTCGACCCGCATTTAATGTGCGTCCCAAGCCTTCATGTAATGGTAGTGATTCACGCTTACACAATGTTCGCTAAAATAGCCAAAGTTCTTGGAGAGGAAGAAAAATTGAAAGGGCAGATTGATGAAATGAAGCATGGCGCATTGGCTATCTGTAAGGCGATTCTTTTTGTAAAACAGCACAGCGTAAACTGCATTCCCGCGGCGTTATACGCCATGACCCGTTTCAGCCCGGAACTCTTTCCGCAGGAAGAAGCCGAAAAGTTTATCGCCCTTCTTTTTTCCCCCGCGCCGGTTTCAGATAACATTCCCAAAAAATGCCGCGTCCACCCCTGCGCCTCTCCTTCGACAAAACTGAACGAAACCGACATTACGCTGATAAAAAACCATATTCTTTCTATGTACCGCCGTTTCCTCGCGGAAGGAAAGACAGCCCAATTTTGGGGAGAGCCAATACTTAAATTTCTGCGTGAAATGAATTGATTTTAACCAATAAATGTTTCCCAAAGGTTGTCAATCTCCGGCGGGTCGGCTGTTACGGTGAGCTTTTCGCTTTTGTTCAACGGGTCGGGAAACAAGAGCGATCTTGCGTGAAGGCGGATGCCGCCCGTTTTTTCACTGCGTTTCGCGCCGTATTTAAGGTCGCCCTTGATATGAAGCCCCTCGGCGGCAAATTGGGCGCGTATCTGGTGATGTCTGCCTGAAAGCAGTTGTACTTCTACAAAGAGATAGTTTTTGCCTTCGCCTGTTACCCTGTAGCGGAGAGACGCTTTTTTACGCCCGCGTCCTTCTTCATTATAGGCGAATGATTTGTTTTTGCCGGAATTGGTTTCTATCCAGTGAACAAGTTCCCCGCTTTCAGGCAGAGGGCGGGATGGTTTTTCTATTATCGCCCAATAAATTTTTTCGATAGGGGAGGGGAGGGGGTTATCGCCCGCAAAGACTGCGTTTAAGAAAGAGAGAGCCTGATTTGTCAGGGCGAAAAGCGCACACCCTGTTACGGGAACGTCAAGGCGGTGAACAGCCTCAATAAGTTCGATATTTTCACCTAATACTGACGCAAGTTCCGCGGGCAGGTTTATCATACCGTGACCCGCGCCTTCTACCGCCTCGCCCTTCAATTTATTGACAACGACACACACCGCGCTTTGGTAAAGAATACGGGATTTAACAGAAATATGAATACCGAATCACTTCCCTCTTAAAAGATTATATTCTACATTTGCCCTAAAGTCGGCAAGAGCCTTTTCTTTTGATTTTCCTCCAAACATAAAAGCGCTCAATTCTTCAGAAAAATAATGTTTAACACGTTCATCGTATCCCGTAGTAAGTTTGCCGTTAACTTTCTGCGCCAATTGAGAAAATTCCATATAGTGATTCTGATTTTTCAGAAAACTTTCCTTAAAGTTATTACTGATCTTATTAACAACGTTAATATTACTCACCAGATCACCTGTAGCTTTTGCATACGCCTCAAGGAATTGATCATCAGTAGTTAAATAGCGGATGAGTTCTTTTGCCGCCGCGGGGTTCGGAGTATCCCTCCACGCGGCAAGCCATGTTCCGCCCGCACGGTATGTTAATGGACCGGGAATCATTGCCCAGTCGCCTGAAGTTTTCGGAGCATTGGTTTTAAGTACATGGTGCAATCCCCATGTGGGAAGAAAATAAGAAAATACTTCCATTGGTTTTCCTGCATCATTTTTTAATTCGCCTCTCATGCCGGCGAACCATCCATCTCCCCATTGCCATGCCGAACCTTCAGTATAATGGTTATCAATCATCGTTCTGCAAAAATCCATGTACTGTTCAATAACAGGATCAATAATCAATTTGCGATCTATGACCCATGGATTTTTTCGGCTGTAGAGAAAAGGATCAAAAAGACTGTCATAACAGGATATCACAAGGCAAGTGTCTTTGGATTTTTCTTTGAGTAATTTCGCTGTTTCAAGGAATTTATTTATATTGGCAAAATAAGTCTGTACTACTTTGGGATCATCTGTCCCCAGATATTTTTTTGCAAGACTGCGGCGGTAGAACATTGCGCCTGGAGTAGCCTGCCATGATAACGCGAATACTCTGCCGTTATACGATCCTACTTCCACAGGATATGCCATGAGTTTTTGCTTATTAGCTTCATAAATATCGGTAATGTCTAATAAAAAACCAGACTCAACATATTTACGAACAAATTGATCTTCCAGCGCGATGACATCAGGCGCTCCCTTGCCGGAAAAAAGAGCGGTATCCAATTTTTGTTGTATTTGAGCGTAATCAGATTCTGATACGGCAACGTTTATTCCTTTATACGGCGGTTTGTAATAATTACTTTTGATCATCTTTCCAAGTTCATCGCTGAATGTCCATAAGGCTAAATTGCCGGAGGGGGCGCTGTTGCTAGGCGCTGTAACAGAAGCCTCAATATACCCTGTTCCTGTTAGCGCTCCTATGCGCCTATCCTGCGCCACGTCAACATTCTGCATTCCCAATATTTGGGAAGATTCTAATGATATTGCCTTAATACGCAGACGGTAGGTATTGCCGACCGGCGTTATCGCTCCCAAAATGATTATCTGCGCGCCAAGTTTTTTTCCGATAGATAATGCCGTTTCATCGCTAACTTCACCCGATAACTGGAAATTCATTTCCTTGCTTATTTTATCAAGATTAGCGCGGTCAACGACTGTTAACACGTTATCATTAACGATATAACCGATTAATTCCTCAATGACATAATCAGACAGTTTAGGATATTCAGAAGTGAAATTTAACACGGCGACTCTGGATTTTGGCGGTATTTTCCCATTCAGATAAAAAATTGAATTACCCAATGCCGCATCAATGGTATAAGCGATTTGTGAGAAAGCGAATACAGGAATTAAAACAACAAAGATACAAAAAAGAACCAATTTTTTCATTATAAGTCTCCTTTTATAAATAAATAACACAAAAAATACATTATGTCAACTATTTTTACCTGCTGATGTAAGGTTTTTAATTTTCTTCTCCATTTATTAACCCCATCTTTAATTTTTCATAAATAACCCGCTGTGCGGCGTCCAGCAGTCTTTCGCGGGGAAGCCGTCCGTCCTCAAGAGCGGAAACAAAGGAGCGATGTGTGCGGCTTAAATTTGACGGCCATGCAAGAACCATGTCCGCTCCGGCGGCGACGGAAAGAACCGCCGCTTCCTCAGGACTGTAATTGCCGGCGGCTGCTGCCATTATAAAATCGTCGCTGATTATTATGCCGTCAAATCCCAGTTCTTCCCTGAGCCAGTTTCGCATAACAACGGGAGAAAGGCTCGCGATTTTATCATCCATCGCCGGAACCAAAGTGTGGGCAACCATTACCGCCCGCGCTCCGTTGTCGATAAGAAAGGCAAAGGGGTACACGAGTCTGCCAAGTTCAAACTTATCGGCATTCAGCGTTGAAAGCGAATAATGGGGATCGTTTCCCGCACTGCCGGGAAAGTGCTTGATGACGCATAACACATCGACATGTCTCATGCCGCGGACAAAGGCGGCGGCGGCTTCGGCAGTGAATGACTGGACGGGACCGTAGGAACGGCTTTCAAGAAAGTCGCGGTTGTTTTCATTCAGGTATTCCGCCACAGGCGCGAAATTCATGTTAAAACCTAAACTTTTAATTTCAAGACCAGCTTTGATGCTGTCGGCTGTTATTTTTAAGAGAGCTTGTTGTTCACTTTCCGCGAGAAAAAGTTCCCAATACGAGGATGCCGCGGGCAGAGAGGCTACCCCGCGCCTGAAACGGTTTACCGTTCCTCCCTCGTGATCGACCGCAATGAAAGGGGGAAGCCCCGATTCGTCCGTGATTAGCGACTCGGTTTCGCTAATAAGCGCGCGTATCGCGTCATTTTCGCTGTCAAGGTTGTACTTGAACATCATTACCCCCCCCGGCGGGTGTTCGCTAAGCAGAGTTTTCATGTGAGGGGGAAGGCTTCCCTTTCCGTCAATTCCGCAGATAAGAACCTGCGCGGCTAAGAGGCGGTCGTCAAGAGAAGCGGCGATCTCAGCGGCGCGTACGCGAACCGGGTCAATTTTAGCGGCAGATTTTTCGTTTTTCATTTCGTCAACCGTGATTGAATTAAGGTTAACATTATTGTACTTTACGCAGGCAGGAAGAAGAAAGATGCAAATAACAGAAACGTATAGAAGCAATGGCACGGAAATATTTTTTATATATTTATCTTTTATCAAAATAACCTATCTCTGCGACTTTTTCTCAAAGTGGGAAAATTCCAGGCTGAAACTCGCCCTTCCTTGCGAGACACTGCGCAAACTTGTCATGAAACCGAACATTTTTTCCATAGGAGCCTGCGCTTTTATTTCGTCAATATCGGTTTTTGCGTTCATGCTTTGAATCTGTCCGCCGCGCTGGGTTACAAGGCTCATCACCTCTCCGACAAATTCATGGGGACTGTTGAGGTCAACCGCCATGATTGGTTCAAGCAGTATCGGCGCGGCTTGACGGCAGGCTTCGTCGAACGCCATGCTTGCGCAGGCTTCAAACGCGAACTCGGTTCCGGTCAATTCCGAATACTGAATGTCCGTAACAGTCGCCGTTATGTCAATGCAGGGGTAGCCCATCACTATCCCTGAAGAAAACGCGCCGTTTACGCCGTTCTCAATCGCTTCGAGAATTTCCGCCGGGATTTCGCTTTTGCCGCTTTGCGTTTTTGCGGCAAAAATGTATTTGTTGCCCGCGCCTCTCTGCGCCGGTTCTACCTTCAAAGTAATACCGGCGGCATTTTCCTTTCCGGCAAGAATCTTTGAAAAGTTTTCAGTATGCTCGACTGTCTTACTGATCGATTCGCGGTATGTAACCTGCGGGTTTCCGACTTTCGCGCCTAGTTTGTACTCTTTTAATATGCGCGTAACAAGCACGTCAAGGTGAAGCTCACCCATGCCGGAAATTATTAGCTGTCCCGTTTCATCATTTTCCCTGATTGTGAAAGTGGGGTCTTCTTTGGAAAGGATTGCAAGAATATCTTTTAACTTGTCCTGATCGGAAATTGTTTTCGGCTCTATCGAGATTGAAATAACAGGTTCGGGGAACTGCATTTTTTCAAGCAGAACAGGCCAGCCCTCACTGCCTATTGTGTCTCCCGTCTGCGCGAGTTTCATTCCGATAATTACGCCGATGTCCCCGGCGGAAAGCGAGTCCATCGCTTCGGATTTATTCGAGTGCATGCGCAGGATTCTGTTCGCCCTTTCGCGCTTTTTCTTTCCCACATTGTAAACCGCAGTTCCCGACTTAAAAGAGCCAGAGTACATTCTTACATAACACAGGCTTCCCGCCTCGCGGTCATTTTGAATTTTAAAAACAAGACCGAGCGGCTGTCCTTTCGGGTCGCAGGGAATTTTTATGTCTTCCTCTTTTTTAAGGTTAAGACCTGTTGCCGGAGCGGTTTCATCGGGAGCGGGAAGGTAATCCACTATCGCGTCAATCACAGGCTGAACGCCGAGGTTGCGCCTTGACGCTCCGGCGAACATGGGCAGAATTTCGCGCTTGATAACCGCTTTGCGAAGTTCGCTCCGTATTAGAGCAGGGTCAATTTCTTCGCCAGCGAGGTATTTGTCGGTGATAATTTCCGATACGCCGGAAAGAGCGTCAATCAGTTTTTCGCGCCACTGTTTCGCAGTTTCTTCACGCTGTGCCGCTATCGGCGAGAACGTCATCTCTTCGCCTGAGTCCTGCCAGCGTATCTCTTTCATCTCTATTAAATCAATTACGCCTTCAAAAGAACTTTCTTTCCCGATTGGAATCTGCAATGCGGCAGTGTTTATTTTCAATTTATTTTTTACATCTTCAATGACAAAGAAAAAATCCGCTCCCGCGCGATCCATTTTGTTCACATAACCGACACAGGGGACATTGTAACGCCGCGCCTGCCGCCACACGGTCTCCGTCTGCGGTTCGACTCCGTGAACAGCGTCAAAAATCGCTATCGCCCCGTCAAGCACGCGCAAAGAGCGTTCCACCTCGGCGGTAAAATCAACGTGTCCCGGAGTGTCAATTATGTTGATCTGATGACCCTTCCAGTAAGTTGTTGTCGCCGCGCTCTGAATCGTAATGCCGCGTTCCTGCTCTTGTTCCATCCAGTCCATGATAGCTTCGCCGTCGTCAACCTCGCCGATACGATGGCTTTTTCCGGTGTAAAAGAGAATCCTCTCGGTAGTGGTGGTTTTTCCGGCGTCAATATGAGCCATGATACCGATATTACGCATGGTCGATAACATTTTTCAATATTAGACAAGAACGGAAAAAAATTCAACATGTCGTATAGTTGCCAATTTAACAAAAACGGTGTACAATAACGCATGAGTATAGGTTTATCTTACATTCTTGTTACCCCATATACTGTCGCGAAAAGTAGAACCGGCGGTATTCTTTCCCGGCTGTTATCAAGAACCGATTTGGAATTGGCGGGCGCGCAGATGTTTGCGCCTGACGAGAATTTTGCCGATACGTACGCGGAGTCCCTGCGTTCGCGGGCTCCCCAGAACCAGCTTGTTCTTTTGGCGGATTATGTAAAACAGTATTTTGGTCCTTCCGGCGGAAGACCGCACCGGACGCTGTTGTTACTCTTCAAAGGGGAAAATCCCTGCGAAAAACTGCTTAACGCATGTGGGCACTTGTACACCCAGCATGTTGAAGTTGACGCAATTGCAGGCGAAACAATCCGCGATACATATTCGGATCTGATCTTTTCCGCGGAAGACCCGGAAGAAGTGCGCTATTTTGAGCCTGCCGTTCTTACGCCAAGATCGCAGGATGAAGCCGATAACGACCTTAAGCTGATCGCGGGTTTTCTGGATGGCAGGGAAAACATCGTTCAGAATGTTGTCCATCCCGATCCTTCAAAAATTGAAAGGACGCTTGTAATCATAAAGCCCGATAACTGGACGCATAATTCGTCAAGACCGGGAACAATTATCGATATGTTTTCACGCACAGGGCTTCGTATCATCGGCATTAAGGTTCACCGTTTTTCCCTTGCGGAAGCCCTTGATTTTTACGGTCCTGTGGAAGCGGTGTTAAAAGAAAAATTGGCTCCCAGTTTCGGTAAAAGGGCGAAGGTGCTTTTGGAAAGAGAATTCAATTTCCGTTTAAGCGACGAACTGTCCCGGACGATAAGCTCAGGTTTCGGCGCGGAGTGCGCTAAAGATCAATTTCATCAAATAGTGGAATTTATGTCGGGAAAACGTCCCGGCAGTTATCCCGACGAAGAGATGTCAAAACCCGGCAATGTCAAATGCATGATACTTGTTTACGAAGGCGAGAACGCCGTCAATAAAATACGCGATGTTCTCGGCTCCACGGATCCGCTCAAGGCTACCGAAGGCACTGTCCGCCGCGAGTTCGGAAGCAACGTCATGGTCAACACCGCCCACGCATCCGATTCCCGTGAAAGCTACGAGCGCGAACAAAACATCGTGCGGATTAATCATAACTCAGTCGTGTCGATCATCAAGGAACATTTGAGGTAGGATTTTAGCCCCTAGGAGAATCGAACTCCTCTTTTAAGATTGAGAATCTCATGTCCTAACCGATAGACGAAGGGGCCATGATGATAACATATCAATTATAATAGAGAAATGTCAAGGAATGCGGTGAACAATACTACTCGCTTTGATATTCAATCAGAGTGGTAACGGGCGTGGGGTCGAGGATTTTTGGGTAATTGAGGAAGGGCAGTCCCACTATGCCGAAAATCTCAGGGACGCTGGAGCCGCCTTCGATAAGGAGAGACCTTGCCGCGTTCAGAGTGCCGCCTGTCGCTATCAGGTCGTCTGTCAATAGAACGCGTTTGCCTTTTGGAACATCGGCGACGTGGACTTCGATTTCCGCCTGCGCGTATTCAAGGTCGTACTTTTTTGCGAGAGTAACGCCGGGGAGTTTCCCTTTTTTACGGATGGGAATCAGCGGAATGCCCAAGCGAATAGCGAAAGGGGCGGCGAATAAAAAACCGCGCGCCTCAATTGCCGCGACGGCGTTTATGTCTTTGCCCTTGTAGATTTCCACCATGCGGTCAATGCAATGCAGAAAGGCTTCGGGAGAGACAAGAATGCTTGTGATGTCGTAAAAAAGAATTCCCTTTTTTGGAAAATCGGGAACTTTTCTGATATAATCGTCCAGATTAAAAGACATATCCTACCTCTATTTTATGACTTCTTTAAGCCACTTTTTAACTTCGGACGCGCGAATTTTCCCGTCCTTAACCAGAAACGGTTCAAGCAAACCGGCTTCGCAGTCCTTAACGATACCCTTGAGGTATTTTAATGACTTTTCATTAACAGAAAAAATGCCGCATTTTCTGGAAACAAGGTTGATGTGGGAGAGCATTTCTTCAATGTAGGAAAAAGAAGGCGGTTTTGGCTTTTCACAGCCTAAAATAAAAACATCGACTGGAAGAAGGGCGGTTCCCTCAAATTTATCGGCGGGGCAAATTTTTACGGTACAGTTCGTCAAAACTTCCTTTACTGACCGCGCGACAAGTTGAATTGATTCTGTAGCATCGGTAATGATTATTACCTTTTTTTTTGCACTCACAAGGCTATCCTAGCTTAAAATTGAACATTTGTCAATAATTCAGGCGTTTTTTCCGCGAACCGTATAAGGCTTATCTTGAATTGCCTTCGGTTCCGGCGCTTTCCATAGAATAATCCACGATAGTCCAGATATTGTCCTTGCGCTCAAGGAAATATGTGTACCGCCTGATGTCCGTATAATCGGGACCGCGGAATTTTGCAAGAACATTGACGGTTCCCTCATTGTTGTTGTAAACGGTCTGTTCAATATCGAAGGTAGTCGGGATTATGCTTATATCGCCGTCCACGACTGAACTTTGCAGGTTTTGGCGGTATTCCGCGATCATTTTACGGCGTCCGTTTTCGTTCTCGGCAAGCCATTTTCGTTTTTGGGAAGCGTCGCGCGAAAGCATTGCCTCTACGTCCAGATACAGGAAGAATTTTTCCCACTGGGATTCCTGGCGCGCCCTGAGCATGTATGTAACAACTTCGTCGGGCGGAAGATTTTGTCTAACCAATACCGCGCCGGTAGCGATATCCATTTCAAGCGGGATGCCGTCCGGTCCCTGAATGGCGGCGGGGCGCAGATTGAGAGCAAGGGAATTTGATTCAAGGGCGACAGTGGGAAAGCGGTAAAGCTCAGGATAGACCCTCGCCCGAACCCTGAAAGAGCCGGGCTGTTTCAAATTCACATAGTCGCGCAGGTCTTCCACAAATGAAAATGACTCTCCAGCTTCTATCGCTATCTCACGGAAGTATATTTGCTGGTAAAAAGTACGTTTGCGGATAAGAGTATCGGCTTCCGCAAGTTTACGGTTTGCCATAGTTCTAATATCAAAATCAAGGGAAAATGCCCGCTCGTCGGCGAGCTTAAAACGGAAAGTTTCCGGGCTGTTGTTGTTAATCGTTATCTGTACAAAGATAGGATCGGACTCGGCATAGTAAATCCGCCTGTCAAAAAAACGAATGTTGAATTCAACGCCGTCAGCGGACGCGTATACCGGAGAGGGGTTTGAAAAACCAAAAGGCAAAAGCCCCGAAACAAGAACAACGGTTAATAATTTGCAAAAATTTCTCATTTAACTTCCCTGATTTTAGAAAGTACCATGTGTTCAAAAGAACACAGTTTTATATTATAGTATCGGCAAGCTTGTATGAATACATTATCCTTTCCTGAACTATTGAGGCAAATAGACGCCAGCGGCGCTGTCCGCGCTTTTCTATCCTCGGTGAAACAGGGGAATTTCCCGGTTGATATTGAAGGCTGCGAAGGCTCTTTCGGCGCGCTTCTGGCGGCTCAGGTCTTTGCCGGGGTAGGGGGGCGTTTTTTCGCGGTTGTTCCGCAGGAAAGCGACGCCGACAGCCTCGCCCTGGATTTGGCGGCTTCCGCCATTCCCTGCCTGAAATTTTCCGGGTGGGGAACCGCTCCGTACCGCGAACTTGCTCCGCTTTCCGCCGTCTTCGGGGAGAGGGTCAAGGTTTTAAGCCGCCTCGCGGATACAACCGCCGCCGGAAATGGCTGTATCGTGATTATCCCCCAGAGGGCGATGCTCACCTCCCTGCCTCCGCCTGAATACGCTAAAAGCCTTCTTTTTTCATTAAAACCCGGCGGAAAGATAGACACTTCCGCCCTTGCCAAAACTCTTGCCGACGGCGGCTACACCCGCGTTCCCAGAGTGCAGGTTCACGGCGAGTTCGCCCTTCGCGGAGAAGTTTTGGATATATTGATGGGCGGCGACGATGACGCGTACCGCGTTCTTTTTGATTTTGACACGGTGGAATCGATTAAACAATTTGTCCCTGTCGATCAGGGGACTGCCGGCGTTAAATTAAATGAACTTACGATACGCCCCATGCGTGAGGTGATATGGACGGACGACAGAATTGAAACGCTGGAAAAAAACCTTGCCTCTTTTAAGGAATTTTCCGACGGCGGGAAATCCGTAATCGAAGAATTGATTGCAAAACGGAGCGTAAAGGGCGAGGAAATGTTTTTTCCGTTTGCCTTTGAAAAAGCGGGAAACATTCTTGACTACCTTGGCGATTCGGGAAGCCTGCTTTTATTCGACAGGGAAAGACTTGAAAACGCGCAGGACAGTATTGAGCGCGAGTATCAGGGTTTGTATATGCGCTCGAAAAGGGAGGACTGCGAATATCCTCTGCCTGAACGCCTGCTTTTCGATTTCACAAAATTGATTGAAAACAAAAAGCGGATAATTTCTTTTCGATCAATAAAGAGCGAACCTCAGCCGGGCGTATGCCACATTGAGCTTCCCTGCGAGCCTGCGCGAAGTTTTTTCGGCAACATCAATTATCTGAAAGACGAGTTCGCTTCGTTACTCGCAAACGGCTGGCGGATAACAGTAGCGGCGGAATCGGAAGTGCAGGCTGAAAGAATAAAAACACTGCTTGAACCGCACAAACAACTTTCGATAATGTCAACGCCGCTTACCGCCGGTTTTTCGCTTCCAGACATCAAATTCATGCTGGTACAGGAAAACGAAATTTTCGGGCGGCGCAAACGTCCGCCGCGTTCATTAAAAACCGTGCGTTCAAGCCCCATTGATACTTTTGTGGAACTGAACCCAGGCGATTTTGTCGTCCATGTAAATTACGGAATCGGGCTTTTTAAGGGGATTGAGAGAATCAAGGCGCTGGGACATGAGAGGGATTACATTCAGCTTGAATACTCAGGCGATGAGACAGTGTTCGTGCCTGTGGAACAGGTCAACCTTGTCCAGCGCTACATCGGCAACGAGGGACACCCGCCGCGCCTTGACACCATCGGGTCAAAGAGCTGGGAAAACCGCAAGGGCAGGGTAAAAAAATCCGTAGAGGACATCGCGGAAAAACTGATAGAACTCTACTCAAAGCGAAAACAGGCGCAAGGTTATGCCTTTCCAGCCGACAGCGAATGGCAGACAATGTTTGAGGCGGCATTTCCCTTTGAGGAGACTGAGGATCAACTTCGCTGTATTCAGGAAATTAAACAGGACATGGAAAGCTCCTCCCCGATGGATAGGCTTGTCTGCGGAGATGTCGGCTACGGCAAAACCGAAGTCGCCCTTCGCGCGTGCTTCAAGGCTGTAATGGGCGGTAAACAGGCGGCGTTTCTCGCTCCCACAACAATTCTCGCGGAACAGCACTATGAAAATTTTCTGGAGCGGTTTTCAAATTTTCCGGTGAATGTCGCTATGCTTTCCCGTTTTGTAGACAGAAAAAATACGCGCATCGCACTGGAAAAGCTGAAAAAAGGCGAAGTTGATTTATTGATTGGCACTCACCGTATTATACAAAAAGATGTTATTTTTAAGAATTTGGGTCTTATTGTAATTGACGAGGAACAGCGTTTCGGGGTAAAGGACAAGGAGCGGCTTAAGGAATTAAAAACTAACGTGGACTGCCTCACTCTTTCGGCGACGCCAATTCCGCGCACTTTGCACATGAGCCTTGTAAAAATACGCGACATGAGTCTGCTTGCGACAGCCCCCCCCGGGCGGCATCCTATTGAAACATTTGTCGAAGAACAGGACGATTATTTAATCTCTCAGGCAATTCGCCGCGAGGTTGAACGGGGAGGGCAGGTTTTCTTTCTCCACAACCGCATTGAAACACTGCGCGACACAAGGCTTAAAATACAGCGGCTTGTGCCCGAAATGCTGGTTGAAACCGCCCACGGTCAGATGGAAGCGGGCGATCTTGAAGACGTTATGCGCCGATTTATTCACGGCGGCTTTCATGTTCTGGTTTCAACCACGATTATCGAGAACGGGATTGACATTCCCAACGTCAACACAATCATCATTGACCGCGCCGATATGTACGGAGTTTCCCAGCTTTACCAGCTTCGCGGCAGGGTAGGGCGCAGCGACCGCGTAGCGTACGCGTATCTTTTCTATCCTGAGCAAAAATCGCTTACCGAAATAGCAATGAAACGTCTGCAAACAATCTCTGATTTTACTGAACTTGGCTCCGGTTTTAAGATCGCCATGAAAGACATGGAGATTCGCGGCGCGGGAAATTTGCTCGGACGCGAACAGTCAGGCGACATTTATTCCGTCGGTTTCGATTTATACATAAAACTGTTAGACGAAGCCGTAAGACGCCTTGAAGATTCAAACTACGAAGCGGAAACAGAAACCCTCCTTGAACTGGAATATTCGGGCTTTGTCCCCGACTCGTACATTGACTCCCCGCAGGAGAAAATGGAAGTGTACAAGATGATAGCCGCCATCCGCGACAAAGACGAACTTGAGCGCGTTTACTCGGAACTTCTCGACCGTTTCGGTCCTCTGCCCGACGAAGCGGCTTCCCTTTTGTCTCTCGCCGAGATAAGAATCATCTGCCGCCGGCTTGCCGTCTCATCGTTAAAGGAAAGGTCAGGTCTTGTCCGTCTTGAGTTCGCGAAAGTTTCCCGCGTCAATGTTGAGCGCCTTGTACGGCTCATGAAAGAATCGTCGGGCAAGGTGAAACTCGATCCTAAAAAACCGAATGTGCTAATACTGGAAACGGGAAACATCGGTTTGCATGAAAAAAGCGAATTTATCCGGGAAAAACTTTCCGCGCTTTGCTGAAGATCGTCAAACTCGTTATTGCCCAATACCGCGCTTTATGCTACAATCTCCCTGATGTCCCAAAATGCAAGGCAAACAGACTTTTTTGACCGCGTTCAGGTGATTACCGAAAGTTATTTGACGCGCCGTAGAAGGCTTCAGCGCGTAAAAAAGGAAAAGAGGCAGGCAAAAAACCCGGTAGTGGACTGGATTGAGGCTTTTCTTTGGGCTGCCGGAATGGTTTTGCTGATAAACCAGTACCTTGTTCAGGCTTACAGAATACCTTCCGGTTCGATGATAGACACGCTTAATATCGGCGACCATGTTTTTGTAAACAAGATCGTTTACGGACCGGAATTGCTGCCGGGGATTCTTAAACTTTCAAGCCCTATAAAACCAAAACGAAACGATATTATCATTTTTGAAAATCCGTCCTACATTTCAAAAGGACCCGTATTTGACATAGCCCAGCGTGTTATTTATATGCTTACCGTTTCGATTGTTGATATTGACAGAGAGGTGACAGGGGAGCCGAGGGTTCATTTTCTTATAAAACGGGCTGTGGGCGTCGTGGGCGACCGCTTTGTTATGGAAAATGGCGACATGAAGATTAAATTCGCGGGCGAGGATCGCTGGGTTGACGAGAGCGATTATGTCAGGCGGCGCGGGTGGAAACACAACATCAGCAGGATAATGAAACAGGAGCAGTATAAGGCTCTTGCCGCCGCGGGACAGGAAGCCGCCTTTGTGGATTTAGGGCTTCCCATGTCCGCCGAATTAACTTCCGCGGCGGCGGACGCGAGGAGTCTGCGCGCTCCTGATTTTATCGCCCTTGAAAAAGCCAGGCTTGAAACGCTTAAGAGGCTGACCCCCCATGACAAACGTTATACGACACTCCTTGCGAGGCACAGGCTTGGCTGGTATATTCCCGAAGGGAGGGTTTTTCCGATGGGGGACAACCGCGATAATTCCAGAGACGGGCGTTATTTTGGCTCTGTAAAAATATCCAGGGTGCTTGGAAAGGGAATGATAATTTACTGGCCATACTGGCGCGCGGGCGGGATTAAATAATGGCGGGCAGTTATGTTTGACAAATGGATGCAGTATTCCTATGCCGCGCAGAAACAACAGCGCCATCAATTAATAAAATTTATATTCGGGGTTTTAGTATTTTTTATAATATATAACTGCATTGTCTCTTTTTTTATTTCAATCTGGGTTATTGATAATGATACCATGCAGCCGGGATTAGCGGCAGGCGACAGGCTGGTGTTTTCTTCTTTCACTTTGCCGGAGATTATTTTTGGCGATAAAAACGAGGAAAAAACGCTTCCCTTTAAGCGCGGAAGCATTGTATTGATCGACAAGGGAAATTTAAGAAATAAAAACACCGCTCTGCGGATTGTTGATAGTGTAGTAAGATTTGTTTCAATTCAAAGGATGAGTATTTTTTCCAAAGAAGATCAATTTTTCATCAAGCGGGTGATTGCGCTTCCAGGAGATGAAATATCCATGACTAATTTTATTTTCAGGGTAAGACCCGCAGGAAGCCCGTACAGCCTGACGGAATTTGAGCTTGCGGAAAAACCTTATCATCCTTCCATTCCTAAAATACCGGCGTTTTGGGACGAATCGCTTCCTTTTTCCGGCAACATGGACGCTATAACGCTCGGTCCCGATGAATGTTTTGTGGTATCGGACGATCGCGGCAATACAAATGACTCCCGCACATGGGGAACTGTCCCCTCGTCAATGATTACGGCAAGAGCGCTTTTGCGTTTCTGGCCTGTTGTAAAAATAAATTTACTTTAACCTCCGCCTGAGGAAATAGCTTTGTATAAAAATGAATTTTCCCTGTATATCCACGTTCCCTTTTGCGCCGCCTTCTGCGATTACTGTGATTTTTATTCCATCGTAACGGAAAATTCAAACGCCGTTATGGACGGTTTTGTAAACGTGGTTATTGAAGATGTTAAATATCAAATTGATTTCTTCAATGTGGAAAAAATTGTCTGCGCGTACATAGGCGGCGGGACTCCTTCTCTGCTTGGGGAAAAGCGCGTCCGTCTTTTACTCGGAGAGTTAAAAAAACTTCCCGGTTTTGAGCCTGTTGAATTTACAATAGAAGCTAATCCCGAATCGATAACAGAAAAACTTTTAACCGCCTGTCTGGAAGGGGGGATTAACAGGCTCAGTCTTGGAGTGCAGAGTTTTCATGAACCTTCGCGGCTGGCGGTAAATCGAAACGGAAAGACATCCGCGCTTGAAGAGATCCTCGCTCTTGTTTCGCGCTTTTTTCCCGGCGGATTTTCCGCGGATATGATTACAGGTCTTCCGTATCAAACGGAGGAAATTGTTTTAAGCGATATACAAAAACTGCTTGCCTTTAAACCGTCTCATGTTTCGCTTTACGATCTTTCTGTGGAGAGTGGTACGCCCTATGAGCGAAAAATTAGTTCGGGAGAACTTCCCGCGCCGGACAGGGATAAAGCCGACGCTCTTTGGCTTTTTGGGAGAAACGCTCTTTTGGAAGCGGGTTTTGAACATTACGAAGTTTCAAATTTCGCCCCTCCGGGGAAAAGATGCCTACATAATATGCGTTACTGGCTAATGGACAGTTGGCTTGGCGCGGGTCCTGCCGCTTCCGGTACTGTTATAAACGAAGAAACAGCGTCTGCCGGGCGTTTTACATTCGCGCCTGACGCGGAGGCGTATATAAAAGAACCTTCCGTTAAAAAAGCTGTTTACGAAGAAATAAACAGAACCGCTCTCTTGCGGGAAAGCCTGCTTATGGGTTTCCGCTGCCGCGAAGGACCGGACGCGCGGAAATTCAAACTGCGTTTCGGGCTTGGTATTGAGGACTGTATCCCCAAGACGCTTTCCCGCTGGAGAAACTGCGATATAATGCTCTTTCTTAACAGTTTTCTTACTGAGGCGTTTTGTGAACTGGATGCGGATTGTTGATTTCCGCGTCCGTCTTTCTTACATATTCCGGTCCCGAATATAAAAAAGCCGTGTTGTCATTTTGAAATAAATCCTGTTTTTTGGCGATTAAAATCATCTGTTTCACGAACCCTGTGTTTTCACAGGCAATGGCGATTCCTGTTTTAAGATCGGGAGGAAGGCTGTCGTACAGCAGGGAAGCCGCCGGTCCCGCAATTGTAACGTTTTCGTTTTTAAAACCGCAAATTGTTTCGGCTATTTGCGCGGCATTTGAATCGGTGTCAGGTTTCAGGCGTTTTTCGCCGCGGAACAGCGCGGAATAGAAAGTGTTTTTTCCCGCCTGTATTACCGGCAGAATAAGAGCGTCATCGCGCGGCGAAGACGAAGCGCAGGAGAAAGCTACGCAGTCAAGCGTGGGGACGGGAGCGAAAGGTATTGAAAGAGAGAGTGAAAGCCCCTTGGCGATTGAATAACCGATACGCAGTCCGGTAAAAGAGCCGGGTCCGCCCATGCAAAGACAGCCGTTAAGATCGGCGGGTTTAAGAGCGGCTTTTTTTAACAGGCTGTCGATCATGTCCATAACAAGCTCGGAATGTTTCATATTGTCAGTTTTTGTTTCAACAAACAGAATTTCTTCCCCGCGCGAGACAGCGGCGGACAAATATGTACCGGAAGAGTCTATCGCAAGAATGTTCATTTTAACTCCAATCCAAAAACGCGAATCAATCTTGAAGAAGACCCTGTTATTTCCAGTTCAACGGCAACCGCGTCGCTGGGCAGTGATTTTGGAATACGCTCGCTCCATTCAATAACGTAGATTCCGCCGCCGCCTATTAATTCCCTGCCGCCGATTTGTTCAAAATCTTCATCGTTATTCAATCTGTAGGCGTCAATATGAAACAGCGGCGGGGTAGTGTCGTATTCATTGATTATCGTGTAAGTGGGGCTTGTTACATTTTCTTTTATTTTAAGACCGCCGGCAATGCCTTTGGCAAGGCAAGTTTTTCCGCTTCCAAGAGTTCCCCGAAGAGCGACGACCATGCCCGCCGTTAAAGACTCCGCAATTCGTTTTCCGACGGCGAATGTTTCTTCTTCTGAATTAGTTTCCAGTTCAACTACGGACTTTCTAGTCAGGAAGTCCTCCGGCTTCATCTAGTTCCAGAATATGTTTTTTTAATTCCTTGTTCAACGGAACAAGGGGATAATCAACGGCATCAATAAAATTTATGTTAATTTCCTTTTGACCTGTGGGTTTGTACTCAAGAGAAAAATCAATGCGATAATCTACGGGACCTTTTGTCATTTCTATAACAGCGACGCCTGTGTATAATTTGCGATAATAAATGGGGACGTCTTTTCTAATCATGTCTTTAATCGCAACAATTTTCATTCTTTCTGTCCTTGTCAGGCGTATTACGCGTTTGAATACTCATACACAAAAGCGTTAATCAAATTCATCGACTTTCTGGATACCCTTAAAAATTTGACATGCGTTATCGTCGCCCCTCCCGAACGGTTTATCCTTAACACTTGTCCTAGAGCCGCTACATTGTTGTTGTCCCCCTGCGTAAACTCAATCTTCAGCTTGGAGCCTACATTTATCGGCGTCCTCGTTTTTAACGAACAGCCGCCGACGGAAATATCGGCGATATTCCCGGTAATCCGCTTCTTGTCAACTACAAGCCGTTGTTTTTTCCCGCTCCCTTCAACATATACTAAATATGAATTACAGGCAATATCCGTCTGCTTACGGCGGTAGCGTCTTTTGGAAAGAAATTTAACCTGGTTTGAATGAGCCAAAAGCATCGCCGTATGCCCGCTGCCCCCCGAATGACCTAAAACGCGGGATTCAAACAAAAATCCCTTTTCGTTCTTTGTAAAAACCATAACGGACAGTCTTTCGCCCTTGGGTATTTTAATCAGGCTTCCGAGGGCGTTTTTGGGACATTCCACCGCGATATGTTCAGTTTTTACGGCAAGCACGGGAAGGTTGTATTTATCCTTGCCGTGGGTAATAATTGCGGTAATGTCGGACTTTAATTCCTTGGTAGAATTTAAACCGCCGCTGACCGAGCTTTCCAGTACATTTCTGGTTGAAAACAGCACAAAAAGCCTGTTTTGGATTTCCTCGTCGGAGCCGGAATTCTGTTCGATTACCCGGTATGCCCGCCTGAAATGCCTGTCCAGAAGAACCGGGGTATTCAGCGATCTTTCCGGATCGGTTACTTCGTCCGTTCTGAACACGAAATCGAGCATTTTCATCTGGTCGTGATCAAGACCGATATTGCCCGCCAGACGGCGTATAGCGAAGCCCGAAAAAAGACCCGATAACGCTTTACCGCCGCCGCCGGAACGCGCACCCGGAGATTTTTTTCTTACGGCGTTAACAATTAATACGACTGCGATTACAACAACTATAATGATCCAAAAAATTAATACTTTTTTGGGATCTGTAGGGGTGCCTCCTCCCTTACCAAAGCTAAAGTCGTTATATTTGATTTGCAGTGGAAATAACGCCGAAAAAATCAATGCTGTCATTTTTTTTCTTTCCCCTGTACCGCCGCCTGTTCATGGCAGCTTTTAATAATGTTATACAGTTCCATCAGCCTTGTAGTTACCTCATATTCCGCAAGGTCTCCGACAAGGACTGTATCATTTCTTTGATACGCGTCAAGCAGTTCCTTTAACACATTTCCAAATTCTTCTGTTATTTGAACAAAAGATTTTTCCCCGTCCGCTGTTTCCGGCAAATATCCTTGAATATTGAGCTGCCTTATAATGCGAAGAATTTTTTCCCCAATGCCGGTAAAAATCTGAATCGTCTGCGCGGCGCGCGCGTCCTTGCCTGTTTGAATATCCAGCGGAAGGTCGGTAAGCCTCGCGCAGACGTCTTCCAGAATGGGTTTGATATTTACTCCTTCCGCCGCCGGGTCTTTCACCTCACGCCGCCATTCTTCTGTAATTGAACGTAAGGTTTCCAGACTTATGCTTCCCTGAGAAAATGCGTTGGCGAAGAACGAATAAAATTCAGGCATTTGCCCGAAAATAAAATTAACGTAAGACCTTTCTTTCCAGTCGTTAAAGAACTTTGTTCTTTCTTCAAAACTTATCTTTTCAAATTCATTTATGTCTTCAAGAAGATATTCCAAACTCAGAGCGGTAACAACCGCAACCGGAACAGTATCTACTTCCAGAACTTTTACTTTTTCAATTTCCATTGATAAAACTTCGTCAACTGAAGATGAGTTTACAGCATTGCCGTCAACAGCAATCTTGTTTATATATTGTCCCGAACCGTCAAGCAGAGTATACAAACCGGACAATATATCTGCGATGGTTTTTTCTTGTTCCACAGTAATATCTGCGAGTTGTCCGTTGATTTTTATTTCCATACCTTACCTGTTACCGCGGTTTTGTTGACTGAAATTATCCAGAGAAGTTGACATCTGTTCCATGCGCGCATACGCCGATTCCATCCTTGCGTATTGAATTTTTAGCTCCTGTTCTTTTGCCTCAAGCTGCCGTTCCATAGTACCTATGCGCCTTTCGTCCTGCTTGATGCGGGAATCGATAGTGCTGGATTTTAGTGAAATGATACCGCCTGTATCCACAAACGGTTTGACAAGCGTTTCCACGTTAACCGCGACTCCGGTATCGGCTATTAAATCGCCGGAGGTGTCGCTTGCGAAAAGCTGTTTAACCGCGGGAATTTTATTTTCCAGCGCCGCGTCGAGTTTTTCCTCGTCTATCTGCAGATAACCGCGAAGCTGGGACGATTCATAGCCGCCCCTGCTGCCGGCGCTGGTGCTGATTCCAATCTGCGCGAGAATAGCGAGTTCCCTGTCAAGATCGGTGGGGTAGGGCGCGGATACCGTTCTTAGAAGGTTGTTTTTAAGGGAATTTAACGTAGTGTCTCCCGTGAAAGCGCCAAGCCTTCTCTTCATCGCGGCGGATTCGTCGGCGGTTAAATATGTCAGTTCGTCAACGATACGTTCAGCGCGTTCGCTGTAAACGGGAACCATATTTCCCTCTCTGTCTCTGGTTACTCCCGTCGTTGTCGGGGCGGTAAGGACGTTTAACTCAGCTATCAATCTGTTGTAATTCGCCACAAACGATATTATCGATTCTTTGATCTGCTCCCTGTCCGCGCTGACTTTTACTTCCACAGGTTTGTCCGAAACTCCCTTTACGTTAATGGTAAGTCCGGGAACAATGTCGCTGATATTATTGGAAGGGCGGGTTATCTCTATGCCTTCCATTGTGATGATCGCGTCGCGGGAAGTGGAGACGGGATTTAAGGGCTTTAAACCGCCGCTTGTCGCGGTAGGATCAAAAATTTCAACATTGGCGATTGAGACATTGCGGTGGGTGTTTGAATTTTCCACATTTAAGGAGACGATTGTCCTGCCCTGCGCTATGTCGGAAAGGCGGTACTGTCTTGATACGGGAGAGCCGGAGTCGCTGATTGGCGGAAGTTTTGCCGAAGTTCCGTCTTGGAAAACAAGGTTTAAAACAGCCATGTCGTCATGGCGCTGGAGAGCGGCGGGCGGCTTCCAGTCCGGTATGGGAGCTATAGAAGGTTCGTTGTCAATCGTGATGCCGCCGTAAGTTGCGGAGCCGGACGCGGGAATGGAAGGACCCGGCGGAGGCGCGGGGATATTTTGAATACCGTTGTTATCGACAACGGTAGAAGTTTCCAGTTTTAACATGACAGGAGAATCGGCGCTCAAGGAGACGCCGACGGGGAGAGAGGCGGAAGAAAGCGCCGGTACAAGGAGAGCGCCTTCGTTAATTTTTACATTTTGCGAACTTTGTCCGCTTTTTTGAACCGTATTTTCGGTAATGGGAATTTCTCTGCGGGTGTCGTTTGCCACCTCCATCATGCCGAGGCGGAGCGCGAGGGAAGCGGCGTCGTCATTGAGACTGAGCCTGTTCGCCTCTCCCGTTACCTTCGATTCGATTAAAAGGGATTTAGTTCCAACCTGAATTGCCAGCAGGCTTGCGGAAATTTTATCGCGCCCTCTGCGGTTTATCACTTCGACAAAATCCTTTAAAGTGCCGCCCCGGTAATTGATAGATATTTTTTCATCGCCAACGGTAAATGTATAATTACCGCTTTCGATTTTCATTTTCTCGTCAAGAGGGTTGGAAATATAACGATCCGCCTGCGCGATCTGTTTTACGGTAAAACGATACGACTGTTCAGCCGATTCACGGGTGGCGGAAGCGGTAATAACGGAGTCATCCGTTGAATTGGCGATTCTTTCGTTGAACGGATTCTGAAAAGAGTAGAGGAAGTTTGCGCTTTTACGTACGGAATCAATGCGCTTGCCTACTTCCTGCCAGTAGCTCTTCTTTATCTGAAGGTCATTAATGTCGCGTTCGGTTCTTTCCTTGGGGATGCGTTCGAGTCTCATTAAGTCTTCAATTATCTTTTCAGAATTGAAGCGGCTTTTAACCCCGGGAATATAGACATCGGACATAGACCTGATCCTCCCAAATTAAGGCTATGACTGAAAAATTACAGCCATTAAACCCGTTCATCAAATAAAAAACCGATAACTTCCTTTACGTTGGTGTGCAGACGCTGTAGTTCTTCCGGCGGAAGTGTCTTAATCACCTTATCGGTTTCTTTGTCTATGACCTTGACGATCACCTCATTTGAGCTCTGATCCACAACAAATTGCAATTTTCTGTTGAAGACGAGACTGACTCGCTCCAGATCCGCTGCTGTAGAGTGGATTTGGGGTTTTACCTTTTTTGGCTGCGGCTCGCTTACTGCCGCACCCGGTCTGCCCGCTTGGACGTGAATATCGCCATGAATTGGCACGGGCGAAATGGGGATGCTTCCCACACTTGCTACGGACATGATATACCTCCGTGTAAAATCTTTCCGCCAATCCCTGGCAGAAATATCCGGCGTCCGTTTCTCATTGAAAAACAGACGCCGGTTTTGAAATTAAAGGCAGTGAAGGCGCGAACTTCACTGCCTTCCCACGAAAAAAAGACGACGTCCAGAAGTCTCTTTTGACGTGATTATTTTGAAATAGGCTGTCAGTTATGAATTACGAAAGAAGCTGAAGAACTGACTGTGTCCGCAGATTGGCCTGCGCCAACATTGCGGTTCCGGTCTGACTAAGGATTGTGTCCTTCGTGTAGTCAACCATCTGTGACGCCATATTCGCGTCCCTAATGCGGGACTCGGCAGCCTGAATGTTTTCGGCTGCTACGGCGACGCCCTGAGCGGCAATTTCAAAACGGTTCTGATACGCGCCAAGATCTGCTCTCTGTTTGGAGACAATCTTTAAAGCGGCGTCAACAGAGCCAATGGCCATGTTTGCCTCTTGCGGGTCTGCGATGGAAAGCTTTCCTTCATCCCCCTGAGAGTTTATCAGACCAAGCGCTGTAGCCGACATATTGCCAACATAGATCCTTGTATTCTGATCCATGTTTGAGCCTACGTGCAGCTGCATGATTCTGCCGGACGGTGAATCAAGCGCAAATGCTCCTGTGAGCATATTCATGCCGTTAAACTGCGCATGACTCGCTATACGATTCACCTCGTCAACCAACTGCGACACTTCGACCTGGATCTGCATACGATCCTCATCGGAATAGATACCGTTAGCTGATTGAACTGACAATTCCCTAAGACGATGCAGAATATCCTGGGTTTCCTGAAGATAGCCCTCAGTAGCCTGAATAAACGACACACCGTTCTGAATATTGCGTTCCGCCTGATGCAAGCCCCGAATCTGGCTCCTCATTTTTTCGGAGACCGCGAGTCCGGAAGCGTCATCCCCAGCTCTATTGATCCTCATACCGGAGCTTAATTTCTCCATGTTTTTGGTCAATTCGGACTGGGTTACACCAAGCTGACGATCGGCGTAAATTGCGCTCATGTTGTGATTAATTATCATTATTACCCTCCATAGTTTTGCTAACCCCGGCTATCCGTGCCGGAGCCGTCCCGCGGGAGCGATTTCCGGGGACGGTTTCGCGCCGCCGCCCCTTTCTTCCGCCTTACGGAACGAAACGACCGTATTAAACGGCGAAAACCGCTAAATAACGAACGTTTCGAGCCGTCCCGCGCATATTTGGAAAACCAAACATGGCTGGAGGGTGTTTTTCAAATATCATGGCTTTTTCCGGAAAACACAAGGTTTCCCGGAAATGCCTTTAAAACGGTCAGAGGAGGGGAGTCCTAAAACCCTGTCCACGGTGCGCGGAATCAGGACACCCCTCATTTTAATTGTACAACATTATTGCAATAATGACAAGATCGAAGTTGCCCTCTGATTCGCCTGCGCAAGCATGGCGGTTCCCGCCTGATTCAGGATTTGGTCGCGTACATAGTCAACCATCTGGTTAGCCATGTTGGTATCCCTTATCCTGGACTCTGATGCCTGCATGTTTTCCGCGCCTACGTCAAGACCGCGGACAGCGTGTTCCATGCGGTTCTGATAAGCGCCAAGGTCGGCTCTTTGTTTGTTGATGATTTTAAGAGCAGCGTCAAGAGTACCGATAGTTCTGTTTGCACTGTCAGGTGTTTCAAGAGAAATGAAGGAATCGTCCATGTTGCGAATACCCAATCCCTTGGTTGTCATTGTGCCGATAAACACCTGTTCCCTTTGATCCATATTGGCTCCGATATGGAACCACATGGAAGCGGTAACGACATTGTCGCCCAACTGACGCGCGAAACGTCCGGTGAGAAGATTCATGCCGTTAAACTGCGCATGGCTTGCAATCCTGTCAACTTCGTCAACAAGGGCTGAAACTTCAACCTGGATGTACATTCTGTCTTCTTCGCTGTAAATACCGTTCGCTGCCTGTACCGCCAATTCCCTAAGACGCTGAAGAAGGTCCTGGGATTCCTGCAAATACCCTTCTGATACCTGAATAAAAGAGATACCGTTCTGGGCATTTGTAGACGCCTGGTTAAGACCCCGAATTTGGCTCCGAAGTTTTTCGGAAACCGCCAGCCCCGACGCGTCATCGCCGGCTCTGTTAATTCGAAGACCCGAGGAGAGTTTCTCCATGTTTTTGGTGAGGTAAACTTGAGTTACCTTGAGGGACCTGTCCGCAAACATTGCGCTCAGGTTGTGATTGATGATCATAAGATCCTCCTTGAACTGTTACGAAAGCATCCATGCTCCCGTTTGACTTACTATCTCCGGACAAAATCCGCGGAAATCCCGCCCGGATACATAACTCGCCGCTTTCATTATCGGCAGGTTAGGGGAGGGACTTTAATCTTTTTTTGAGATAATTTACTTGCTCACCTGCGCAAACCCCTGCCGGGGTCTAAACGAAAAAGAGGTTCACACAAAGAACACAAAGGCACTAAGAACGTAAAGGGTACAAAGTTGTTGGTTTGAAAAATTTAAGTGTTACTTACAATAACTTCGCGATCTTTGCGTCTCCGCGTGAGATCTTTTGGGAGCAATCTATTTTGGAAACACGATTAATGGGCGTCTGTGCCCGGTCTGCTGATACACACTGCCTTCGGGGAGGCTTAAATCCTGCTGTTGAGCCGGAGCTGGCTTTTCAGGGACGGCGGGATCGGGGAGCGGTTTTAACGCCGGGACTGGTTTTTTTGAAACGGCGGGTTTTACCGGTTGCGGTTTTTTAGGCGCTGGTTTCGCCGTCAATTTTTTCACCGTTTTTGAGGCGGTTTTAACAGACGGTTTTGTTTTCGGTTTTGGCTTTGCCGTCTTTTTAACGGGCGCTTTAGCGGAAGTTTTCTTTATCGGCGCGGATTTTGCCTTTTTTGCCGATTTTGCTGTTTTAGCCGGTTTAGCCGACTTTGCGGTTTTTTTCGCGGCAACAGAGCTTTTTGAAGCTTTTTTCGTTGCTGTACTTTTTTTCACGGTTTGTAACCCCTTATATCAAAAAATAATCTTTTTATGGTTTATATAGCGCATTATAC
>JAISSH010000015.1 GCA_031273265.1 Treponema sp. | reverse complement strand
CGCGTTCCTCACCAGTCCGCCGCTTTCAGAAGCATTGCTGCTCCCTATCGCTCGACTTGCATGCTTAAGACGCGCCGCCAGCGTTCGTTCTGAGCCAGGATCAAACTCTCCATGATATTGATTCTATCCGGTCTAGCCGGACAGATTTTACCACTTCAAGCCCTAGCTTTCTTGACTAGGGTTGCCTGACCTGTTAAAGCCAGGCTCCTATTCCAAACATACGCTCGGCTTCCGGTGTGTCTTTCGACGCACCGTCTGCATAACTCCGACCTTCTTTTTCAAAGATCGGACTTTCTTCTTCTTCGGCAAAACTGATTTATCAGTTTTACCCCTCCCCTTCCCTAAACGCCCGCATCCTTCCGTCAGCGGGCTTGCTGCCAAATATCTCTGAAACCTTTAAGGTTTCCGGGCTGTAAAACCCCTGCCTGCGTTTTTTAAAGCGCAAGTTTTTGAAGACTACTGCTTCAACGCCCTCTTTGTCAAGGGCTTTTTGAAAAAAATAGTTTTTTTTCGTGATTTTTACGCGTTTGGAATTTACACCTTTTTATTAGGCGCACGCTTTTTCAAAGATTTCTCTTTGAAGTTTTTTACTGGACAAGTCTGCCGAATATATCAGGCGAACAAGTCAACTTTTCAACTATACATAATCTAATAACTTTCACGCTTGTTGTCAAGCGGAAAATGAACAAATTGAAAAAAATCTCAAATATTTATGCAAAAGACGCAAGCTGAACAACCAAGCCGACGGTTACCGGGAGCGCCATGTTGTCGTAATCTTTCAGGGGCAGGGCTTCTACCACCATAGCGGTAAAAGCAGCCAAAACAGCAATATTTACACTGCCGGAAACGGCATACGCGCTGATTAAAACCGCCGCAAAACAAGCCATGCAGCCTTCGACGCTTTTACCGTAGAGGAAAGAAGGACGCCATTTTCCGAAGAATTTCCCGACAAGACTGGCAAAACCGTCGCCAAAAGCGAGGGCATAAATCGCGATTGAAGCTATGGGGGACGGGTACAAAAGCAGGGCAAGAAGAGCGCCCAACCCAAGAGTAACCGGTCCCATTACAAAGCCGGCATCCCGCGATCTGGAAGCCATACTCGTTATGGAAGAAATTACAGGAACTTTGACGCCGGAAAGCCGCAAATACTCCATAAATGTATAACCCAAAGTGCCAATCATGAGAAAAAGCACTGTAAGCGGTCTGTTTACGGCAGCCATTGAAGGGCTTGCGGCGATGAGAAAGTGTATTGATTTTCTCACAATTTCGGTCTTTAATTCACCAATATCCCTGCCGGCGACAGAAAAATCTGCGAAACTGGGGGCGGCTGAGAAGCCGAATGGTGTTAAACTTAAAGACTTCATCCTGTTCATGCCCTTTTACTAGCAAGAATCATGCCAAGTCATATTTTTCAATTTTAATAATAATCATAATTATCGTAAGTCTATATAATATATAGAGTTACGAAAAATATCAAAATTATGCGGAGGGTGTTTTTTGTCATTATAGCCTAAAAAATGTATGGAAAAACATACAGGGGGCATACAAAATTTACTATTGTATGTCGAAAGCAATACGCCCTATTCCCAATCATCTTATGTCTTAATATAATAATCCCACTATGAAAACAGCAACAGGTCATCAGAGCGCCGGTCATTGGGCTGATGAAACCGCGGCAAAGATTATTTTTGAAAAGGGCGAAAAGGAACACTACACCTGCGCGTCGGGGATTACGCCCTCGGGGACTGTGCATATCGGCAATTTCAGGGAGATTATCTCTGTGGAGCTGGTGGCGCGCGCCCTGCGGGATATGGGCAAAAATGTGCGTTTTATTTATTCATGGGACGATTACGATGTGTTCCGCAAAGTGCCAAAAAATATGCCAAAGCAGGACGAGCTTGAAAAGTACCTGCGCTTTCCCATCACTTTAGTCCCCGACCCGTGGGAGCGCGATTCAAGCTATGCGCGTCATCACGAGGTTGACGTTGAGAGCGTGCTTCCAAAAGTGGGAATCAACCCTGAATTTCTTTACCAGGCTGAAAGATACGCGGCGTCGCGTTACGCGCAAGGCATACGCAAAGCGCTTGAAAAGCGCGATGCGCTAAAAAACATTCTGGATAAATTCCGCGATGAGGGGCACAAGATTCAAGGCGAGTGGCAGCCTGTCAGCGTTTTCTGCGAAAAGTGCAACAAGGACGAAACTGAAATTGACGGCTGGGACGGCGATTGGGGATTAAGTTATCATTGCGAGGCATGCGGTTGTAAAGAAACGCTCGACATTCGAAAAGCGAAGGGCATCAAGCTCGCGTGGCGAATCGACTGGCCTATGCGCTGGGAATATGAGAAGGTTGATTTTGAGCCGGCGGGAAAAGATCACCACAGTCACGGCGGAAGTTTTGATACCGCGCGTCTTGTCTGCAAGGAAGCGTACGATTATGACGCGCCTGTTTCATTCCGTTACGATTTTATCGGGACGAAGGGAGTGCCGGGAAAAATGTCATCTTCATCCGGTAATGTAATTACTATCGCCGATGTATTGAAAGTGTACACGCCGGAAGTCGCCCGTTTTCTGTTTGCCGGAACGCGTCCCAATACCGAATTTACAATATCTTTTGATCTTGACGTGATAAAAATTTACGAGGACTACGATAAAACAGAGCGCATTGCATGGAAAATGGAAGAGGCAAAGGACGAAGCCGCTTTCCAAAAAGAGAGGCGCATTTACGAGCTTTCGCAGGTCAGCGTTGACGGAAAAACTCCCTCTCTTGAAGGCAGAAGTCCGCCGTATCAGATTCCGTTCCGTCATCTTTGCAATTTGATTCAAATCGCGGACGGCGGCGTTGAGAAAGCTCTTGCGGATTTAGCGGCTAATAGCGGCGGACCAAAACAGGAGCAGTTTCCGACTCTGCGCGAAAGAGCCGAATGCGCCAAATACTGGGTAGAAAACTGCGCCCCGGACGATTTTCGTTTCCGCCTGCTGTCCGCCGGAGGAACGGCGGCTCTTTCGGATACCGAAAAAAACGCGGTGCGTATCCTGCGCGACGATGTTATCTGCAAGATTGAAGAATTCACCGATGACAAATCATGCGCCGCGGCAATTTACGCCGCCGCGGAAAAAGCCGGCGTTGACGGCAAGGCGCTTTTTACCGCCGCATATCAGGCGTTGATAGGCAAAGTTCAGGGTCCGCGGCTGGCGAATTTCTTAAGAGCGATAAACAAGGAACGGCTCCTAGCGATTCTAGAGAATTATTAACATATATTAACCAAACCAACACGAAATATTGATACGATATCAAAGCGCAAGTTCATGGCGGTTCGTCCGGTTCGTGGTAAAAAAATTATTACTATTCCACTCTTTCTTTGTACAAAAACGGAGGCTGACCGGGGAAACGCTGCCATTTTATTTTTTCTTCGACAGTGGGAACTTTTTGAACAGATACATTATTTTTTTGCAAGGCGGCTTCGGCTTCTTTGGGAATTTTCTCATCTGTGAAAACGCCGGTAATCCTGTTAAGATCAATCAAATTATACGCGCCGCGGCGGTGAAACTTGGCGGCTTCCGTCAGTATATAAACTTTTTTAGCGCGTTTAGCAAGTTCCGCGGCGGTTTCGGCGCGAAGATGATCCCTGCCTGTAAACCCATGCTCCGGAACAAAACCATCGGCGCCCAAAAAAAATTTATCAGCATAAAATGACTCTCCGCATTTTGTCGTAAACGGTCCGACCAGCACCTGTGACTCCGGCTGAAAATAACCGCCCAACAGAATGATTTTGATATTCTGCTGTTTGCAGACATAATTGGCAATAAATGCGGAATTTGTAATGATGGTGGCATTTTTTTGGGCAATTGCCAGTTCCTCGGCGAATAACGCACAGCAAGAACCGGATTCAAGCATTACAGTTTCACCTTCTTCCACTATCTGCGCCGCGGCTTTGGCTATTCTGCGTTTTATCGAATAATTAAACGCCATTCGCTTTCCAATGTCATCCGCGCCGTCCAAGCTGACATATCCATGCGTACGGTTGATTATGCCCCTCTTTTCAAGATTATCCAAATCCTTGCGTAACGTAACATGAGAAACATCCAGCATTTCCGCAAGCAGCGTTACTCTTATCTTTTTGTTAGTTGATAAAAGATCAAGTATCTTGACAGTTCTGTCCCTCATAAATCTTCCCCTCCTTGTAATATCTCCTGCCACGTTATAAAGACCGGCATTTTTCCAACTTTAATAATCGTTTCTGCCTGAATTGGATTCGCGCTTCCGGAAACAGGATCGTGCATAAAAATATCTGTCCCGGTCAACCGCAGATGAACTTTTTTTGAACCCGGACTTTCGTTCCATAAAACCAACGCTCCTCTGCCGGCTGCCTTAAACCAGAATGAAATCACAGAACGGGGAAAACCATTTTCTCCGCGTTTTTGCACAAAACAACTCGTATCCGGCAGATATTTGGCGCACAAACGAAACGCTTCGGCTCCTTTGGAAGAGTGATCCTGAACGCTTCGTACCAGACCGAAAAAATACTCGGAATCGTTTTTTTTACGATCAACGGGATCATACATTTGATACCAAAGAAGTTTTTTACTTCCGCTTGCGGCGAGCAGTACATATGTTTTTATCACATATTCGGGAAATTTTTTTTCACTTGTCTTTGTCGGATAAAAGCCCCCTGTCGGATAACCGACTTCGGTAAGCCATATTTTATCTCCAAAACCATAGTCTTCCGATATTTTTCTGAACTTACTATACAACGACGCCGTACGGACAGGATTTATTTCATAAGGGTGAAAAGCAATCCCGTCCGCTTTATCCATTGCGCCGTTTTCAAATAATTTTCTGATAAATTTTTCAGGCAATCCAAAAACGCCGCGGTTAAAACCGCCGCCCAGAATAATCACTTCGCTGTCGACTTCCCTGATCGCGTCGGCGGTCAAACGCGCAATTTCTATAAACTCATCGTCGGTTCCCTTCCAAAAATGAAAATTTGGCTCGTTCCAGATACACCACGCGCTTACTCTGCCGCGAAAATGTTCAACTGTTTTTTTTACATATTGAAGAAAATGCTCCGTCTTATGAGGTGGAATATATCTGCGCATTTTATTATCTTCATGTATCCACCGGTTGTCATAAGCCAGAAGTCCAATCATTTTTACTCCGGCGGCGTTGGCATTGTCCACAAGGGAATCGAAATCGGTAAAATTCCATTCGCCTTGTTCATGTTCGATTTGATTCCAATTAAAGGTGTGAAGCGTCCAATTTACGCCAAGATAATCCAGAAGTGCATATTCTTCCTGTGTTTTAGTTCTGACAGCATGAACGACTCCGGAATAATCAGCGGGGATAATGACATTTTTCTGAAAAACAAGTTTTGACGCCGATGAACAGGAACCAAAAAAAAATACCGCTATCAATAAAGCGGCAGTTGACAGACGATGCTTCATTTACAATTCCAGCGACCTGCTTTCTATTTTTCCAAGCGCGTAAGAGGCAAAATAATTTATCGTCATCGACTCAAGCTGCTCGCCGCTGCGGAGGCGTACCGACACTTTGTTTTCATCGGCTTCACGCTGACCTACAACCAGCATATAGGGAATTTTTCGCGTCTGGCAGGCGCGAATTTTCGCGTTCAGGCGATCATCTTCAAGTTCAACCGTTACGCGCAAATCATGCGCCTTAAGGCAGGCAGCGACCTTTTTCGCGTAATCGTTGAACGCTTCCGAAACGGGAATGACGGCGATTTGCTCAGGCGCAATCCATACCGGAAAAGCGCCGCCGAAATGTTCAATTAAAATACCGAAGAAACGCTCAAGGCTTCCCATGAGGGCGCGGTGAATCATGTAGGGGCGTTTGCGCTGACCGTCGCTGTCAACAAAGGTCATATCGAAGCGTTCAGGCTCGTTAAAATCAAACTGAATTGTTGTTGTCTGCCATTCACGACCAAGCGCGTCTTTTATTTTAAGATCGATCTTTGGACCATAAAACGCGCCGCCGCCTTCGTCAACCTCGTAGGCAAGACCTTCGGCTTCTATCGCGCGGCGCAAACTAACAAGTGCGTCTTCCCAGCGGCTTTGTTCGCCGACGCTCTCTTTGGGACGTGTCGCAAGATACGCCTTGATGTCCTTAAAGCCAAAAACCTTCCAAAGACCAAGACTAAAGCGCAGAACTTCGCGAATCTCGCTTTCCATTTGTTCAGATGTACAGATGATATGCGCGTCATCCTGCGTGAAGCCGCGCACCCGCAAAAGACCGTGCAAAACACCGGAGCGTTCGTAGCGGTAAACGGTTCCCAGCTCCGCCCAGCGAAGGGGCAGGTCGCGGTAAGAATGTCCCTTGTTGTTATAAATCAAAATGTGAAAGGGACAGTTCATCGGTTTTAGATAATATTCCTGATTGTCAATTTCAATTGGACTGTACATATTCTCTTTGTAAAAACCGAGATGCCCCGATGTTTCCCAGAGCCAGCTTTTGCCGATGTGAGGTGAAAAAAGTATCTCGTAACCGTTGCGGTAATGAAGCTGCCGCCAAAAATCTTCGATGGCGACCCTCATTCTGCCGCCGTTCGGATGCCAGTAGATAAGACCCGCGCCGGCTTCTTCGTGGGTTGAGTAAAGCTCCATCTCTTTGCCAATGCGGCGGTGATCCCTCTTTTCAATTTCTTCAAGAGAGGCAAGATGGGCTTTTAAATCTTTTGGATTTTCCCACGCTGTTCCGTAAATGCGGGTAAGCATCTCGCGCTTTTCATCGCCGCGCCAATAAGCGCCGGCAATATTTTGCAGTTTGAAAGCGGCAGAGTTTATTTCGCGCGTATTGGCAACGTGCGGACCCTTGCAAAGATCGCCCCATTCAATATCTCCATCCGCATCGACGTTTTCGAAAACCGAGATTTCTGTATCTTCGGGAAATTCTTTAATTAGTTCTGTTTTGAAAGGTTCACGCGCAAAAAGCATCAGCGCATCTTTGCGGTTAACAGTCATTTTAATAAAATCCTGCCTGCTGTTGATGATTTTTTTCATCTCTTCTTCGATAGCGGGAAGGTCTTCGGCTGTGATAGGCCGGGGCAGGAGAAAATCATAATAAAAACCGTTCTCAATCGCAGGACCAATAGCGGTTTTGGTTCCCGGAAAAAGCCTTACCACTGCCTGCGCCATGATGTGGCTTACCGAGTGGCGAATTGTCGCCAATTTCTGGTTTGCATCCTGTTGGCTTTTGGACATGGTTACAGAGTAACATTTTTTTTTAATAGCGTCTATTAAAACCTCTTGTTTATCATAAAATTTTGACTATTTTAAGCATTTCCACTTTCAATTAAAAAATTCACAAAAAAAGAGAATTATTTCAGTATACTGAAATAATATTAAAATATAGGAAATATTTTCAGTATACTGAAAATTTCTTGTTTTACTGCATATTTTTTCAATTTGTTGAAATATTTTTAATTTTTAGATGTTTTTTCATTATATTGAAAAAATTTTGGTTTTTATGGAAAACTTTCAATGTATTGATAATATTTCTTGTTTATGGTATATTTAAAATATGTGGCCGCGTCCGCTTTATTTATTGAAAATGATTGGTTATAAAGACAAGGAACTCATCAAGGTGGTTACCGGAATCCGCAGATGCGGCAAGTCCACGATGCTTGAGCTGTTCCGTCTGTGGCTGCTGGGAAACGGCGTTGAACAGCGGCAGATACAAACAATCAACTTTGAGGATATAAACTCTTCTCACCTGACCGATTACAAGGTTCTCCATGATCATATTTTGAAAAACTGCGTACCAAAAAAGATGAACTATGTTTTTCTGGACGAGATACAACATGTAAACCAATTCCAGCGAACTGTTGACAGTTTATTCATCAGAAAAAATATAGACCTCTATGTTACAGGTTCAAACGCCCGCCTTCTTTCCGGTGAATTATCGACGCTTCTTTCGGGAAGGTACATTGAAATCCATATGCTACCGTTATCCTTTTTAGAATATATATCCGCATTTGACGGGCTGCACGATCTTTTAAAAAAATACCATGATTATACATCAAACAGCTCTTTTCCCTACAGCCTTAAACTACGCGATGAACCGTATCAAATACGCGACTACCTGGGTGGAATTTACAATACAATCGTGCTAAAAGATGTTGTCGAACGGAAAAAAATCGCAGATGTTTCGATACTGGAGAGGGTAATACGTTTTATGTTTGACAACATCGGAAGTTTGTGTTCTGTAAAAAAAATCGCGGACACGCTAGTATCGTCGGGGAGGCAGATTTCAGTTAACACTGTGGAAACTTATCTTTCCGCTTTAACGGACAGTTATATACTTTACCGTGTCGGCAGGTACGATGTGCGCGGTAAAGAGTACCTGAAGACGGGACATAAATACTACCTTGCCGATGTTGGTTTGCGGTTTTACTTATTGGGGAGCGCAGGTTCCGATGCCGGCAGGATTCTTGAAAATGTAGTTTTTCTTGAGCTTTTACGGCGCGGATGGGAAGTAAATGTCGGTAAAATTGACGACAAGGAAATTGATTTTGTGGTTCAAAGGGGAGGCGCACGGGAGTATTATCAGGTCTCTTTATCCGTCCGCGATGAGAAAACTCTTGAAAGGGAACTGCGATCCCTGAACGCGGTAAAAGATAATTACCCCAAGTTTCTGCTAACAATGGACGATGATCCGTCGTCGGACAACAACGGTATTCGCCAAATAAATGTTTTGGACTGGCTCACGGAGGAAACCGCATGACCTCGCATACAGTTGAATTGTTGGCTCCCGCCGGTTCGCCGGAAGCGCTTGACGCGGCAGTTGGGGAAGGCGCGGACGCCGTATACCTTGGACTCAAAGATTTTAACGCCCGGCTGAGAAGCGCCAATTTTACTTACGCGCAATTTGAAAGCGCATTGCGTTCCCTGCGCCGTATGGGAAAGAAAGTATACGTTACAGTGAACACAGTCTTTGAACAGCGCGAAGCCGACCGTATGTACCAGTTTCTAAAATACCTTGCCGCACAGGGACCTGACGCGCTCATCGTTCAGGATTTCGGCGTCGTCGCTATGGCGCGTTCGGAGTTTCCGTCTTTGAGGCTTCACGCTTCCACTCAGATGAACATCGCTTCCGCCAGAGGAGCGAACGCCCTTTCGCGGCACGGAGTTTCCCGCGTGGTACTTGCGCGGGAGCTGTCTCTTGAAGAGCTGTACAGCATTAAAGCCGAAACCAATATGGAGCTTGAGGTTTTTGTTCATGGAGCGCTATGCATCAGCGTTTCGGGGCTCTGTCTTTTTTCAAGTTTTCTGGGCGGCAAATCCGCCAACAGGGGGATGTGTACCCAGGCATGCAGAAGATTGTACCACCACGGAGAGGGCAAAAGCGGCTATTATTTCAGTCCCAATGATTTGCAGTTATTGGAGCGCGTGCCCGGCCTGGCCGCCGCCGGGATTAACGCCCTCAAGATTGAAGGGCGCATGAAAAGCGCGTCCTATGTGGGGGCAGTAGTTTCCGCTTACCGGCTTGTGGCGGACGCCGTCATGCAGGGAGATGAAGATCAGATACGGCGGAGTATCGAGCAGGGACACGAAATTTTGCGTAATGATTTCGCGCGGCCAAAGACGCAGTATTTTTTTAATGGAGGAAAATCGGGTATTGACTGGCTGAACCCTGAGCAGGACGGAGGAACCGGAATCAGTCTTGGGACAATTTTGAAGGTGAAGGGCGCAGGCGGCGAAAGACGCGCGTTTATCCGCCCGCCAGAGGGATTAGTCATTTCGGCGCGGGATTCTGTTCGGATACACCGCGGAGATGATTCGGGAAGGGTTTCGCATAAGCTGGGCCTTGCGCAGCCGGCAAGTGACGGTTATTGGATTTCCGCGCCCGAAGGCGCAATAGGCGACCATGTGTATCTGATACAGACAAAGGCGATGTCAAAACATTATGCGCCTGTAATAACGCAAGTTTCGGGGGGAAAGGGGCCGGGCAGGGAGAAAGCGCCGTTTCCGCCTGACAACTTACAGGCGGCCAAGACAAAAAAGGGCGATGTTTTTCCCGAAGGCTTGTATGTGGCTGTCTCCCGCCCCGAAGATTTTTACATTGTACAGTCTTCCCGCCCGCAGAGGGTTATGCTTGCGTTAACAGAAAAGAACGCGAAATACCTGTTAGATGAAAACAAACCTCCCCTGCCGTTCAAGCCTGCCGAAGTTATTTTGACTCTTGATCCGTGGTTTCCGCAAAGTATCGCAGGTTTCGATACTGATAAAATGGCGGAAGAAATTCGACAACTGACAGAAAAAGGCTATCTTCAATATATTCTTAACAATCCCGGTCATTTTTCGCTGTTCCGCGGTTACGGCAATGTAAAATTGATAGCCGGCCCCTGGCTTTATATGTTCAATTCATGGTCGCTGTCTTTTATAGCGTCTTTGGGGGCGGACAGTTTTGTTTCGCCGCTGGAAAACAACAGGCAAAACCTTGAACGCACCGTTCAGCAAAGCCGGAACAGCGAAAACGCAAGCGGTAAAAAGCGGCAGGGCCGAAACATTCCGTATTCAAGATTTTTTATAACCGTTTTCGCGTGGCCGCCGTTATTCAACATTAAAGCGGACATCGGCCCGGTGCTGGATTTCAATTCATTTGCGGATAACAAAGACGAAACCTTTTCGCTTGTCACGGGAAAAGAAGGCTCGCGCGTATATCCTGAGAAACATTTTTCCATAATTGATAAATTACCCTTCTTAAAAGAAGCGGGTTTTGGGCGTTTCATAATAGACCTGTCCGGCAAGGCTGTAAAAAAACAACACTACCGCGATTTAATGAGGGCCGTTAGTGACAACGCTCCCCTGCCCCATTCCAGCCGCTTTAACTGGAAGGACGGGTTTTACAAGAACGAATCTCCTGACAAGCATTAACCTAACAGGCGGGGTAACCCCCGCCCGTTAATCAGAACACAACAGATTCAAGCTCACTGTCCGCCATTGCCAAAACAGGTCCGCCGGTTTCTTCATCGGGGTTATCATCCTCGCAGGATAAAACCGCTTGAGCGGAGATTTCATCCCCGTCCGGTTTCGCCTCCTTTTTGAATTCAGGGCGAAATTCCACATGCTCCGCCACAATGGTGATTTTGGAATGCGGCTTACCGTCGGTGCCATTCCAGCGGTCCTGTTTAAGGCGTCCTACAACACGCACCCCGCGGCCTTTGCGGCCTTTGGAATAACACGCCTCGGCAAGCCTGGCCCATGTTTCCACATCAAAGAAAGAAACTTCCTTCTCAAAACCGGTATCCTGTTTGTAGAAACGGTTTGAAGCCAGGCTCAACATGCAAACTTGAGTTCCTTTGGGTGTGGATCGAAGCAAAGGATCTTTCACCAGATTACCTTCGATTAAAATAGAATTGAGGTTGTTCATACATCCCTCCTCTGTCAAGATCCGGCAGCA
>JAISSH010000088.1 GCA_031273265.1 Treponema sp. | reverse complement strand
GCATTTGATGTTGTCATTTTGCGCGTGCATAAAAAAGGAGAGACAAAGCAGGTGTTAATTTCGTTAAGTCCCGGCGCGTGCAGACTGCATGAAACATTCGCCGCTTTTCCAAAAAGCGAGAAACCTCTGCGTTTCGCGCAATTTTTGAATTCAAAAATTGTGAACGGCTGGATAATTGAAGCGGCGCAGTTGGGGGACAACCGCATTGTGAGGCTTGTTGTAAAAAGAGGAGAGTTTGTTTTTAAACTGTATATCAGACTTTGGTCGAACGCGGCGAATTTTATCGTTACCGATGAAAACGGCTCCGTGTTAGACGCAATGCGCCGTCTGCCAAAGCGCGGAGAAACTACGGGCGGTCGCTATTCGCCAGAAAGCGTCGAAGCGAAGGACAAACCTGTCCGTGAGTACGAAATTCGCAATTTGCCCGGCGAAGGTTCTTTCAACAAAAAAATTGACGAGTTTTACGCCGCGCAGGGCGGACCGCTTTCTCTTGACGCGCTGAGGGAACAGGCAAGGCGTACCTGCGAGGGCAGTATTGGCAGAATCAGCGCGGCGATTGAACGGCTGAAGGAAAAAGAAGCGTCTTTCGCGGACGCGGAACGGTTGAAAAATTACGGAGACATCATTCTTTCAAACATCGCGGTAATTAAGCCGGGCGATAAATGGCTGGAAGCGGAAGAAGCCGGCGCGGTGATACGGATTGAACTTGATCCGAGAAAAAGCCCTTCGGCACAGGCGCAGAAATACTATGAACAGTACCGGAAGGAAAAAAGCGGGCTTGCGGAAATCAAAAGGGAGATCGCCGACGGAGAAAAAGAACTTCAGGAAGTAACGGAAAAACTGAACCGGCTCCTGAGCGAAACCAATCCCCTTGTTTTGGCAAAACTGCTCAAGTCCGGCGCGGCGCGCAACGCGGGCGCAAGTTCCGCGAAAAAGGAAAAGGCGCGACCGGGACTTTCGTTCAGGCGCGGCGACTGGCTGCTCATTGTCGGCAGGGACGCGGGCGAAAACGACGAGCTTTTGCGCCGTCATGTAAAGGGCAATGATCTGTGGCTTCACGCGCGCGATTATCACGGCTCATACGTCTTTATCAAACAGAGGGCGGGAAAGACAGTGCCGTTGGAAATCCTCCTTGACGCCGGAAATCTGGCGGTTTTTTATTCAAAAGGCAGAAATAACGGCGAGGGCGACCTTTTTTACACGCCTGTAAAATACCTCCGGCGGGCAAAGGACGGACCGAAAGGGCTTGTTATCCCTACTCAAGAGAAGAATCTTCACGTCAAACTTGATGAAAACCGCCTTCGTTCTCTTGAAAACTGTCGGGTTTTTTAACGTGGAGCATTTTTCAATTTTTCCGTTTTTTCCTTGCATATGGGGTTTGCAAACACTAGAGTTAATATATGGAAGCAGTGCTTGCCCAAAAAAAGCGGATTCGAAGTCCGGTAGTCGCAGGAATGTACTATCCCGAAGAAAGAAATGAAATTCTCGACTATTTTAACTCATTCGGGCTTGCGGAAGGCAACGGCGGACTGGCTAGGGCGATTATTGCTCCTCATGGAGCATGGGATTTTTCCGGCGAACTGGCGGGAAAGGCGTTTTCCGCGGCAATGGGCAGAAACAGCGTAAAAAATGTGGTCATTCTGGGACCAATCCATGATAAGCGTGAAAAAGGGATTTTTCTGTCAAATTCCCATTCTTTTCACACTCCGCTTGGGAATATTCCGGTGGACAAGCAAATTTCAATTGAACTTAAAAAGCACGGTAAAAATATCGAAATAAATGACATTCCTCACCTTGCCGAACATTCAATTGAAATCCTCCTTCCCTTTGTAAAATACTGTTTTCCGCAGGCTTCGATTGTGCCGATTCTTATGGGACAGCCTGAGGCGGAGTATATCTCCGATCTCGCCCATGCAATGAAAACCGTGATTACGCCCATAATCAATGAAACCTTGCTGGTTGTTTCATGCAATCTTTCCTGTTATAATGATACGGCGACGGCACGGCTGTCGGCGGAGGAGTGCCTTCGTCTTTTTTCTGAAAAAAACGCGCCCGCTCTTTCTTCCGCGATTATGGACGGCAGTATAAATCCCTGCGGAGGAGCTCTTGTGGTGAGCCTTATTGAAAGCGGTTTGCTGGACGGAAAACATCCCCGTTCCGCCTCGAAAAGCATGGCAAGCGCGGTTGGCATAGAAAACGATACGGTTTTTTATAGTGCGTTTTTTTTTGAATAATGCCGATAATAAGATATGCGGAAGTTTTTACTTTTTTTGACATTTATCCTTTTGCTGACGGGCTGTAAATCCCGCCAACCTGTTAAGCCGGAATTCGTGTTTGAACCCAAAATTGAGGTTGTAGAACCCGAATTTAATATTGTCTCAATCTCGATAATACAGGCTGATCTTATTAACACACAATTTGAGGCTGTCGTAAGGGTAGATAATCCCAATAAATTTGCGGTGGATATTTCGTCTTTTAATTATGAATTGTACGGCAACGGAAAATTTTGGGCGAACGGCTGCGGGCGGGATATTTTGAAAATTCCGGCTCAGAGTTCCTGTGAAACCGAATTCCGTTTTGTTATGAATTTTATCAATATGAACCGCAGGCTTTTGGACGACGTTATCGCCATGCGTCAGGTACGCTACCGTTTTGCAGGCAATGTTGACGTAGAGCCCGGCATTTCCAAACTTCCGGCGTTTCACATGAGTTTTGAACGTTCGGGGCTGTCGGAAGTAAGACAAAAAGCGGAAAAAAACACGCAGGCGGAAAAAGTTTATAGAAACACGATCCGCTCGGACAACAAACACGATGAATTTGGCAACTGGTAAGCTGTTAATCTCCCATCGGGAAAGGCAGAACCGCGTCAATATTTGAACGTCCTGTAAGCGCCATGATTAGCCTGTCTAAACCAAGCGCGACGCCCGAACAGCGCGGAAATTCTTTACCTGCCTGCCCTTCAAAAAGCTTCCAGTAATTGTGATCAACTTTATGCCGTACAAGGGCGTTTTTCTCCTTTGCCGTTTCTTCACTTATAAAAAAATCTTTTACTTTTTGCGGATCGGTTTCCTCTGAAAAACAGTTCGCCAATTCTATGCCGTTGTAGTACAGTTCCCAGCGTTCGACTGTTTTTCCGTCCGGCGATTTTTTCGCAAGGCATGGAACAAAAGTAGGGTAATCAAGAAGCGCGACAGGTTTCTCCGCTTTCAGGCGCGGTTCTACCGCGTGAATAAAAATTAAATCGTAAAGTTCGGCGGTTGTCTGTCCCGGCTGAGGGTCAAGACCTAGCCTGCGCGCCTGTTCCTCAAGCGAGCCATTTTTTCCCGCGGCGGCAAAAAGGTCGAAGCCCGCCCCAGTCTGGTCGCCCGCCCATCGCTCAAAAGCCTGCGCGACCGTTACGCGCTCAAAGGGCGGGCGTAAAAAAGGAGCTTGCGCTTTTTCCGCGAGATACGCGAACAACTCTTCCGTAAGCGCAAGAGAATCTGTGTAATCCGCGTCCATTGTGTAGTACTCAAGCATTGTAAACTCAGGGCTGTGCAGATGACCGGACGATTCTCCGTTGCGGAAACATTTGCAAATCTGGTACGTATTCACGCGGTGTTTGGCGATGATTTTCTTCATCCATATTTCCGGCGACGGAATGAGCCAAAGAGGGCGGCTTTCTTTTTTGCTTCCCTGCGGAAAAAGCCTCTGCGTCTGAAAAACTTCCAGGCAGGATTCGGGGATTAAGTCGGGAGAGAGCAGGGGAGTGTCCAGTTCAAGATAATTTTTTCCGTCAAAAAAAGAGCGAACCTGCCTGATAATAGCCGCGCGTTCTTGCAGTATTTCCAAATCCAAAACGAATCTCCTAACTCATTCGCAGTACCGCGTCTTTCCATTTTTTGCCGCGGTCAAACTCGTTCAGGAACATTCCGAAGCTGGCGCAGCCGGGCGAAAGGGCGGCAATGTCTCCCTTTGAAGTTGTTTCTTTGACGAGGCTGACAGCTTTTTCCAAATTGTCAAAAGGTCCGCTGTATGAAATGCCCGCTTCTTTCAACAGGCGGGTGAGTTTTTCACTGCCCGAACCGGCGAGAAGGATTATCGTTTTTGCTTTTCCGGCTGTTTTCACAAACGGGGTAAAGTCGAGATTTTTGTCCGTACCGCCGGTTACAAGAACGAGATGCCCCAGCGGGGACAGAGCTTCGACGCAGGCGGCGGCGGCTTCCGGAATGGTGGCGGCGCTGTCGTTGTAAAAACGCACTCCGCCGGATTCATGAAATAGCTCCAAACGGTGTTCAATGCCGGGGAAGGTTTCCAAAGCGCCGCGAATTTTTTCCGCATGTACGCCAAGTCCGTAAACCGCAAGCGCCGCCGAAAGCAGGTTCAGTCTTTGATGATCGCCGGGGGTGAGAAGACGCTCCGGTACAAGTTCGGCAATTTCATCACTTACGCCGTCCCAGTTTATAAGACGGGCAATTCCCCGGCAACAGTCCAGCCAGCCGCCGCTTTGCCCTTCGAGTAACGGAGAGCGGGAGTAAACAAGGGGGCGTCCCTTTGTTTCGGCGCGAAAACTTTTTCCCCAATTGTCATCGCCCGCTACCGTGACGCAATTTGAGTCCTGTCCTCGGTAAATATTTCTCTTATCGTCAACGTATTCTTCCATTGACGCGTAACGGTCAAGATGATCCGGCATAATTGCCGTTATTACCGCCGCCGCCGGTTTTAACAAGGGGCTTCCGTCCCCGGCGGCGCGTCCTTTCAAATCTCCCAACTGCCAGCTTGAAAGTTCCAGAACAACATCGTCGTTTTCGCTCAATCCTTCAACAAATGTCAACGGTGAAACCGTAATGTTACCGCCCAAAAAAGCCCTGCCGTTTTTTTTCGCGCCGTCAAGAATCCAGTGAAGAGCGGATGCCGTGCAGGATTTTCCCTTAGAGCCGGTAACCGCGAAAAGGCGCGCTTTTGATTCCGCGAGGAACAGGGAAATGTCGGTTTCAATACGCTTTGCCGCCAGTAAAAAAGGAGAGTCCGGTTTTACGCCGGGATTTTTGACAACCATGTCGGCTTTTTGAAAATCATCAATTTCGTGCCTGCCCAAAACATAGCGGACAGGCTGACGTCCTAACTCGCGGCACGCCGTATCCAGTTGTTCAATCGACGGCAAAAGGATTTTTTCGTCTCTCAGGTCTGTAACCGTAAGCTCGGCTCCGCGCTTGAGCAAAAAACGCGCCGTTTCCAGTCCGCCTCCGTGAAGCCCAAGCCCCATTACCGCTACTTTTAACCCGGAATAATCCATGTTATGATGTTACCTGCATGGTATTAACATGTAAACAGGTAAATTATGCCCCAATTTGAAATTTTAAGACCCCTGTCCGTGCTTGGCGACGACGGTATGCCTATGAATTTCGGCTGGTCAAGACAGCCCGGCTTTTTTTACGATCCCGTCCTTGTTTCCGCGCCAAGACACCGTATAACGGAATCCGATCGTTACATCGTTCATTCTCCCACCCATCTTCTCATTTTTGAGATCAGGGACGACGCGTGGCTTGGCTACATGGGAATTTCTGTAATTTCACTCAGGGATAAAAAACGTTCAACCCAAACTTTCAAGACAATTCTGCCTATGGGAAATTATGAACTTCCGACAGGCAGCGCGTCCGGCGCTGTTAAATGGCGCAAAAAAAAGACGCGTCTGGAATTTATCAGTATGGGTGAAGGATCAAAAATCATAATCGCGGATATTCCCAAATTCGGGCATCACCGCCGAATGCGCGGGGAGTTGGTTCTGAGCGAGCCGCCTTCCCCTCATTCTTTGGTGATAAATCAGCCGTGGCGCAGTGAAAAATGCGCTTTCAGATACTTCCGCTGTTCCCCGTGGTACAATGTCGAAGGGGTAATTCAATTCGGCAATTCTGAGATTATTTTTACCAGAGGAAACGGATGGGGGATTTTAGAATGGAATCGGTGCGCCCGTCCAAAAACCGATATTCGCTACTGGGCTTCCGCCAGCGGAATGATCGACGGCAGACAGTTGAGTTTCTGCGTAGGCTACAGTTGGGCGGATTTTTCCCAGGGCACTGAAAACGGTTTTTTTATTGACGGAAAACTGCACAAACTGGATCAGATCACTTTTCATATACCCCTGTCGAACTGGCTTTCCCCTTGGAAGTTTACAAGCAATGACAACCGGCTGGAAATGATATTTTACCCCCATCAGGAACGTATCGAACAGCGGAGGCTCTTTTTTCACAATTCCGCCCGCCATCAGGTTTTTGGCTTTTTTTCCGGCAGGGTGCGGCTTGACGACGATTCGGAGCTTGAATTTCAATATTTGACAGGTTTTGCCGAAAGGAGCAAGACGCGCTTTTAATCTATAAAAGTGTCATTTATTGTTGATAATATATTGAATTATATGATATAATGTACATATGCGTAATTTGTATTACTCTTGGCGTTTTTATACCTTTGGGCGCGAACAGTACTATGACTGCATGAACAAGGTATTCAGTAATAATCTGCTCAGTTTACGCCAAGTGAATCTAATTATCGCGGTTTTTGCGGGTATTTTCTCGGCTTTTCCGATAGTAGTGGAAAATGATTTCAAAAAAGCCGGTATTTGCGCTGTTGTCGCCGTTATCGCGCTTTTGCTTTCGCTTTACTCTAACTTTTTGATGCAGCAAATAAATATAAAAAACCGTCTTATTTATATAATATCAATGATATTTTACACAAATATTACACTTTTTGGAACATATCTGGGTATATGGTCAAACGCCGACAGGGTAGTTTCGATTTTTTCATGTTTTTTAATCTGCGCTTTGCTGTTGTTTCTTAACCCGCCGCATTTCAACTTTTTTCTTACTGTCAGTGCGATGGTAATTTATATTGTGTCCTCAATAATTATAAACAAAGTTCCAAGAGACTGGATTTTTGACATTGTAAACGTAACGATTGCCGGAGTCATCGGTCTTTTTTTCAACTGGAGCATCACCAAGCTTAGGATGGGAATGGAATTGAGCACGACCAAACTGGAAGAAGAGCGGAGCAAGTATCTGGATCAAAGTATTCTGGACGAGCTGACCCAGCTTAGAAACCGCCGTGACTTTACGAATACCTTTCACAGGTATGTGGTTAATTTCAGAACGACCGATGATTATCTTTGCGTAGCCATTTGCGACATCGACTTCTTCAAGGGGTACAATGATCATTACGGGCATCCCAAAGGCGACGACTGCCTTCGCGCCGTCGGCGGCGTATTGAACAGCCTGAAAGAGAGCATGGGCGTTTACGCCGCCAGAGTCGGCGGAGAGGAATTCGCCATGCTTTGGTTCGAAAAAGATGTTACCCATGTAGACACCGTTGTTCAGCATGTTATGAAACTTATCGGCGATTTAAAAATTCCGCATGAAAAATCCAAAGTCGCGAAACACGTATCAATGAGCATCGGAATTTTTGTTGAAAGGTGCGGCGCGTACGGCGATACGCAAACCCTTTATGATTTAGCGGACAAGGCTCTTTATTCGGCAAAAACAGGCGGACGCAACTGCGCGATTGTCCACGGCGATGAAATCAAGAATTATAAAATACTGCCTCCCGACGCGGAGTGATCCGGCTGCTTTTAATAGCAGACACCTGTTTTTTAAGCGCAAATTTTCCGATAAAATAGTATGCTCCGCAGGTTTTTAATAATTTTTTCATTCTTTTTTACCCTTTTCAGCCTTTTCGCGCAGGATCACGAACAGGGAAATCATCCCTATGTTATCCGGGGCGAGGTTTACACCGACCTTGAGCCTATTTACGCCGGTTTTGTTGATAGTGAGTATCCTTTGGATATTCCGACCGCAGGACGCCGCGCTCTTGAGGAAGCCGCCATGCTGTATTCGGCGATGATTTACGGTTGGTCATTTCGTTATGAAGTGGGGGAGAAAGCCAGGCAAATCGAGGAAGATTTGGAGATGGATGCCGCCGCTTCGATTGAATTCGGCGATCCGGCTCTGCGCGTTACCGAGACGGAAGTCAGGGATATGCGCCTTAGGGTTTGGACGGATTACCATTTAAGCGACGCGCAGCAGCGGCGTATGCAAATTTGGCGCGCCGGAACTGTTAAAAACGCACAGGCTGTGGGATACGGTCCCGTCAGCCTTGATGAATACCCCGGCTGGCTTGCGTTGAAACAGGCGGCTCTTGAAGACGCGGCAAGGGCTGCGTTACGCGCAATGCTGCGCGGCAGTGAGCGAAACCGTCCGAAAGAAGCGGCGGGATTCATCAGCCTTGCTTCTTTTCCGCGCTTTTTTATGTCAGGCGGGCGATGGGCTGCCTCCGCCCGCTTCAGAGTACAGATAAACGAAATTGTCCCTTTTTCCGCGTATTAATAAATTTCAACCAAGTTCCGTAGAACGCTTCCATGCCGCTTCCACCGCTTTTATCACCGTGCCTCGGAAAGCGCCGTCTTCAAGGGCGGCAATGCCCGCGATTGTCGTGCCGCCCGGAGACGCTACCATATCTTTTAATTCCCCTGGATGTGTTCCCGTTTCCTGAATCATTGCCGCCGCTCCAATTACGGTCTGGGCGGCGTAGCGCAGAGCCTTGTCTCTGGGAAGCCCGGCGCGTACTCCGCCGTCCGCCATCGCTTCGATAAAAAGATACGCGAACGCGGTTCCCGAACCGGAAAGTCCTGTTACCGCGTCCATGTAACGCTCGTCCATTATATCTACAATTCCCGCGTTGCCAAGGAAATTCTCTATCTCTGAAATTTTTTCCGCCGGGACTTCCGGCGAAGCCGAAAGAACGAGCATTCCCCTGCCTATGAGCGCGGGCGTGTTGGGCATTATGCGTACCACAGGAAGTTTTACCCCGATTGTTTTTTGTATTTTCTCAATTGTCCATCCGGCAGCCATGGAAACTATTACTGGCGGAAAACTGCTGTTAAACCTTTTCTGCGCGGCGGGAGCGATTTCAGCTAACACCTGCGGCAGAACCTGCGGCTTTACGGCAAAGAAAACATAGTCGCCCTTTTCAAACGCTTCAGTATTGGAGCCTATAACTTTCGCTCCAAGCGAAGCCGCCGCGGTTTGCGCTTTTTCGGCGTCCGTATCCGTAAAGAAAATATTTGTGCCGGCGGACGCGCCCTTCATCAGCGCGAACCCCATGTTGCCGCTGCCGATACATACAATCGTACTCATCATATCAATCTATCCCCGCTGCTTTTCTAAAACGCTTTACCGTGGCGGCGGCAATAGGCCGCGCCCTTTCAGCGCCCTTTTCCAAAATTTTATCCAAAGACGGAATGTCCGCCATGATTGCGTTGAACTTTTCCCGTATCGGGGCAAGTTCGCGGTTTACGGCGCGGAACAGCTCTTCCTTCGCCTCGCCCCAGCCCATGCCGCCTTTCCGGTAGCGTACGGCAAGAGCGTCCTGTTCTTTGTTATCTGAAAATAATTTGTAAAGCTGAAAAATCTGGCATGTGTCGGGATTTTTCGGCTCTTCTACGGATTGGGAATTGGTAACTATCCGCATAATTGTTTTTTGCAATGTTTTTTCCGGCGCGAAGAGTGGGATAACATTTCCGTAGCTCTTGCTCATTTTGCGTCCGTCCAGTCCCGGCACTACCGCGACATTTTCCTGAACCGCCGCCTGCGGTATTTTCAGCACCTGTTGTCCGTAGTTTGCGTTCACGGACTGCGCTATATCCTGCGCCATTTCAATATGTTGCACCTGATCCTTCCCGACCGGCACGACATCGGAATCAAAAATGATAATGTCAGCCGCCATTAATACCGGGTAGGTAAAAAGCCCCATGTTAACACCCGCGTCGGGGTCGTCCCCCTTTTCATTATTTTCCTGAACGGCGGCTTTGTAGGCGTGGGCGCGGTTCATCAATCCCTTTGAAGTAAAAGCCATGAGCATTGTCGTAAGTTCAAAAACTTCGGGGATAGAGCTTTGACGGTAGAAAATCACCTTTTCCGGGTCCAGCCCCGATGCAAGCCAGCAGGCGGCTACCTGCCTGATTGTGTTGTTCAGTTCCGCCGGATTTTTCATTGTGTTAAGAGCGTGATAGTCGGCGATAAAATAGCGGGCGTCGTATTCTTTCGCCAGTTCCAGCGCGGGTTTTATCGCGCCAAAATAGTTGCCGATGTGCAGATCGCCTGTAGGCTTAATCCCGGTCAGGGAAACTTTCTTCATAAGGACAATGTAGCGTATTACCGCCTGTTTGTAAAGATGAGGGAATGCCAATGAATTTATAACCTTTTGACAATAAAGAATTGTTTATTATACAATAAAAATCATGACCAAAATAAAATATATAACTGCCGTTTCTATGATTTTTGCTTGTTCTATGATTGTTACTTGTAACAGCACAGGGAAGGTTACGGGAACTGATTTGATAACCGATAACAATGAAGTTCTTCCTATTCATATAAGCACGTCGTTTTTTTGGGAGAAAATACTTCCATGGAGAGACGGAAAACTTGTTACGAGCGACTCCAAAGGCAGATATGCTGAAATATCATTTGCATCTGGAAACGAAGCAAAGATAAAACCGCTTGTTGACTTCCCCCGCATGGAGCCGTGGGTAATAGGATTTGAGACTTTTCCGCAAGCAGGGCTGATTACAAGCCTTATGGGAGAACATAGAGTGGGCCTTATTCATCTTGCCGATATTGACGGCAATATTACTAAATCTCATAAACCAATGAGACAGTGGTGGGCACATGATGAAGTCATAACCTGTTTGCTTGATCCTGATGAAGGGCTTATTGCTTATCAATATCCGATCGATGTGGAATATATAAATGACGCTCGGATTGAAAATATAGGCACTAGCACATACATATACAATTATAAGACAGATAACATGGTTTTAAAAATTGAAGACCCGGTTAGGAGAAGCGTAACGGATTTTCCTGAAATGGCTTTTGCTGTAGATAAACAATATGTGTTGGGATATAAATGGAAATCTGCCGAGACTCCGTTTTCATGGGATGGTTTTTTCTTTGATTGGAGGACTTATGAAATAGTTAGAAACGATCTTACCGAAACAATGAACCAAATGGGCATCACTCCTTGGCATAAATCTATTAATCTGGAACGCCGTTATTTATTTGCGAGTATTGAGACACAGGATTATTATCAAGGAGAATTTTCATACCTAAGAATTAAAAGATTTTACAAAATAAGCTGGGATGAAAATTATTCAAATATTACAATAAATGATATATCTTATATGTTTGAAGGCTGGTGGCAGAAACCGGGTATAATTTCTATTGATATATCGCCTGACGGCTCTTGGGTATCCGCAACAATACTTGATCTTAATATTAATCCCGGCAACGGAACCGGTTATTATAAACGAATGTTTTTTCATGTAGACGACAAATACCCCGACGGTATTAGCATGCCTGTATTTGCCTACGGTTATGAAACTATAGCAGGCATAAAGGGAACTGCCTTTGTGGATCATCCGGTGCATGGAATGTGTTTAGCTCTTGGATGGCAGGAATGGACTGATTTAGCGATTGATAGAGTGAATGCTATTGGGGTGTTGTCTTTTAAACCTCAAGAATTATTAGGAAACGGTATTTTACTTTTCAGAATGGAAGATGTGCTTGCGGTAATAAACAGGCAGTTGTTAGAAGGTGAAAAAAATAATGAGAAGAGGTAAACGGTATACGACATGGATGCGAAAAAATTAAAGAGGATTGACAATACAATGAAAAACTCATAGAATAAAGATATGCTTAAATGTTTTAGGAAAGTAATTGTTTTTTTATCAATTATATTTGTTTCAATAATTATCAGTGGATGTATAAGGTATGAATATCTGCCTATATATTCAGATTTAGCTGTAAGGGTATCACCTGCCGTCATTGTGGATTTAACAACACAGCAGTATATTGAGAAAACGTTTGTCGTAGAACCTTCCTATGAAGGATTACATGCAATATGGATGGATTTGGATTTTTCATATAAATATAATGTAGACGATCCCGTTAATATATATAAGTTAAAAAATTCCGTAATTATAAAAATATTTAAAGATAATGAAATGATTTTTTTGGATAATAATATAAATATATTTGAAACGTTTAGGCGAATTAATGATTTTTCAAAGCAGGAAGATAACGCCTTCAATATAAAATTTGCGGGATTCTATGGCGGAGTTAATTTGGAATCCGCAATAGAATATAAAATAACTGTAGAAACATTTTTTGGCGATAATTTACTGGAAATGAGAAAATGTATATTAAGACTTGATAAACGCGAATAATATATAATGGTTTTAGGAAGGAAAAAATGAAATAATAATTTATAATGGTGTTATTAAACAATATTTTAAAATTCGAGGTTCTACTATGGTATGGTCAAATGGCATGGGTCTTTCTCAAGAATTTGTTAAACTACAAAATTGAAAAGCAAAACCGCCCATACAAACGTTATATGCCATGAAGCCGTTTGCGCGGCAATTCTAAGAGCCTTCGGGTATCAACCCGCAGGGTTGCTTTATAGGGGCTGGCAAAGCGTCAGTTACAACTAAAGTAACATGTAACATTTTTGTCAGAAACGCCCTCACCGGTTCTTTTCAATCGGCTTGTTTTATCGTAATATTGATTTTAATGAAACCGCGAATAAAAATTCCCGATATTCTCATAATTCTGCTGGCGGCGGGGCTTATTTTTTTTTCGGCGTATTCAGCGTACATAAAACCGCAGGGGCAGGCGCGTGTTTTGATACGGGGACAGGGCGGAGAATGGGCGTTTCCAGCCGATGCCGAGGAAACGGTTGTTGTGCGCGGTCCGCTCGGCGATACCGTTGTGCGTATTCATGGAAACCGCGCGTGGGTGGAATCTTCGCCGTGCGAAAACCAAACTTGCGTGGCTTCGGGAGATGTCGCGCGTCATGGAGAGTGGGCGGCGTGCCTGCCGAATAATGTTTTGTTGTTGATACGCGGAACAGAGGGCGAAGATGTCGATACAGTTGCATGGTAGAAAAAATCTGGCTTTACTTGGAGCCTGCTGTCTCTTTCTTTCCGCTGTTGAGTACATGATTCCAAAGCCCCTGCCGTTTATGCGTATAGGGCTTGCCAATCTGCCGCTTATGCTCGCGCTGGATATTTTTCCTTTTCCTTCGTTTTTGGTTTTGGTTTGTATAAAAATTTTCGGACAGGCTTTGATTACCGGAACTTTGTTTTCCTATATTTTTTTATTTTCTTTGGCAGGAACTTTTTTATCCGCGCTGATCATGTACTTTCTGCGCCGCGCGTTCGGGCGTGAGCACATAACATTTATCGGAATAGGAACGGCGGGCGCTGTTGTTTCCAATTTTTCACAGTTGGCTCTTGCACATGTTTTTATCTTCCGGGAAAATGTCCGCTACATCGCTCCGCCGTTTCTGGCGGCTGGGCTTGTTACGGGCATAGTTTTGGGTATTTTTTGCGAAGTTTTTACCCGCCGTTCGCAGTGGTATCGTGTGAACGCGGCGCAAGGAGGCGACACAAATATGTGTCGTGGGGGATTGAGGTAAATGAACAGGAGTGAGATTTACGATTACCTTTTCAGTTCAAAAGCCTTGTTTATAACAGGGCTTGTTATAATGCCGGCTCTGTTGTTCAACCCCGGCGTAGAATCAAGGGTTATCCAGTTTCTTTTTTTCTGCCTTCTTGTCCTGCTTTCCGGTAAAAAGCTCAATCCTATTTTTACAATACTGATAATAACAATTATCGTCGCGTTTAATCTGATTATCCCCTACGGACGCGTTTTATTTTCCGTCGGCGCGTTTAAGATTACTTCCGGCGCTTTAAGAGCGGGCATCCACAGGGCGGTAACGCTTGAAGCCCTTGTGATGCTGTCAAAGGTGAGTGTCAGGCAGGATTTAAAAATACCCGGCGCGTTCGGCGAAATATTGGGGGAATCTCTGCGCGTCTTTTCTGTTATGATGAACAGAAAATATCGCATAACGGGAAAAACTTTTTTCGCCGATATTGACAAACTGATGTTGGAGTTAAGCGAAGGGGAACTTCAACGGGATGACTCGCGGAAAACGCGGACAAAACCCGCAGGATATATTATTTTGACGGCGGCGGTTGTTCTTTCGTGGCTTCCATTTTTAATTTTGAATTAAACTAAAATTTTTATCGGTAATCGTAAAATCCGCGCCGGGAGTTTTTCGCACGGTCATATCTTTCATGACAAAAACCGCTTCTGTGTCCGGCAGTGATTCAATCAGGGTGGCTCCCTTTTCGTAACCTAGAACAAAGGCGGCGGTGGAAAGGGCGTCCGCGTCTATTGAGTTATGCGCAATGACTGTAACGGACAACAGTTCGTTATCTACTGGGTATCCGCCGGAGGGCGAAAAGATGTGATGGTAGCGCACGCCGTCTTTTTCAAAAAAACGCTCGTACACGCCGGACGTTACCACGCTTTGTTCCTTTACCTGTGTAATCCCGATATATGTACCGCGTTTTTCATCTGGATTTTGAATGCCCACTCTCCATGGACTTTTATCTTTTTTAACGCCGCAGGTAACAATATTCCCGCCCAGATCAATAATTGCCCGCTCAATTCCGGCGCTTTTGATAATTGCCGCCGCCTCGTCCGCCGCGTAACCTTTGGCAATCGCGCCTAAATCCAGCGCCATGCCCGGTTTTTTAAGGAAAACGCTTTTTGAATTTGCGTCTAACTCAATGTCGCGCCAGTTTACAAACGACAGAGTTTTTTCAATTTCCTCTTGTGTTGGAACGCGGGGATTTTCGCCTCCTATTCCCCAAAGCGACACAAGAGGTCCCACCGAAGGATCAAAAGCGCCGTTTGAAAGCCGCGCGTAAAAAACCGCCCGTTCAATTACAAAAAAAACGTCGTCGTGCACCTGTACAGGCTCAATTCCCGCGGCGGCGTTGATGCGGCTGACATCAGAGGCGGCAATGTTCACGCTCATGCGGTTGTCAATTTCGCGTAACCGGCTGAAAATTTCCTGATAGACGCGGTTGTCCCCCCGCTCGAAAAGCGTAACCGAACAGACTGTCCCCAGCGCGAATTCGGCGCGCGAAGACTCTGTCCGCGCACACGATACCGGAAACATTCCAAAGATGACATACATTAACAGAAAAATTTTTACCACGAACCAACACGAGCCAACACGAACATCAGACAAATGCCGTACCGAAAGTTCGCGGCGTTTGTGTCTGTTCGTGGCTAAATTTCTTGAAAAAAAATCTGTACGGTTATTATAATCCAAAGCGTTCGGTGAGTTCCTTGAGGTGGCTGCCTATAAAAAACGCGCCGTAGGTGGTAAGCACAATGCCGATTGTAATACCCGCGGGCAGTATGAAAGAAATGCCGGTTTCATCCACCAGTTTTTGAAAATCCAGTCCGAAAAAAGCCGTCGCAAGAGATAACAGAATTACGATTCCGGCGATTACCCAGCCGCGTGTGGACAAGCCGCCGGGGATAATGTAAGCTTCATCGGTTTCAGTCTGCGTCTCTTCAGCTTCAACCATTGCCATTATCGAATTTTCAAGACAAGGCGAAGGCGGGAAAAAATCTTCACGCATGATAGCTTTGCTTACCTCAAAACGCTCAATTTCCTGCATGCAATTTGGACAGATTAAAGTGTGAAGCCATACCTGTATTTGATTGAACAGCGGCATGGAGCCTTCCGCTCCATGGTCGTTTCCTGAGTATTCGTAAACCATGTCTAAAATCTTCGAACAATTCATCTTCACCCCTTAACTTTACTCCAAAAGTTCCAGCTTCTCCCTCAGCAATTTCTTCGCCCTAAAAACATGAGATTTTATCGTGTTTACCGGAAAACCGGTAATCGTCTCAATCTCCTGATAAGAGCGGTCGTAAAAGAAGAACAAATCCACGCAAACCCTGAAACGCTCTGGCAGATCGTCTAACGCCGCCTTTACCGTCTCCTTTACCGCGCCGCGGATTGCGATGCGTTCCGGAGTATCTCCGTTATTCGCAATTTTATCCGCGTCTTCTTCGGCAAGACTGTGGTACTCCTTCCTCCTGTTCACCTCGTTTATCGCCGTATTATAGGCTATTTTGTACAGCCATGTTGAAAAACGGCTTCTTCCCTCAAAACGCGAAAGACTGCGGTACGCTTTCAGGAACACTTCCTGCGTAAAATCGGAAGCGTCCTCTGGATTACGGAAAAAGCTCATGCCCATTCCGTATACCGCCCTTTCATGCTGCCGTACCAGAAGCCGGAAAAGATCCTTCTGCCCCGATACGATCTGGCTGACAACTAACTGGTCGTTAAAAGCAGATTCATCAGCCATCTCTCTTTTCGCCGCGCCTTATCAGATAATATGTCAAAAGTCCGATGCCCATTGACAAAGGGATTATTCCGCCCAAAAGACCGTATGAAACCCCTTCAATTATTGATAACAGCACGGTTAAAGCAATACCCACACTGCTTAAAAGTAAACCAGATAAAAGACTGAACGAATAAAGGTCGAAGTCAGACCGACTGTACTGCCCGGCTTTTATAAGCAGGGTCTTCCGCCGGTGATTCCACAAAAGATAGAAAAAAATCACCACCGACCCCATAACGATTCCCACAATGGGAATTACGGATATGATAACCTGAGCGGCGGACGTTATTCGCTCCATTAAAAAAGCTCCTTACCTTTATTGTACATTTTTTTTACGCATCCGTCTATATTTCGACACCGATAAAAACAGAGAAGTTGCATTTACAGAGTGCCTTCGATTATAAGAAGATCGCTGAAATACAGGGCTTCAATGCGTCCAAGCCGCAGACCGGCATTGATACGCCCAAGAATCTCCTGTTTTGCGGTTTCTTCGTCAAGTTCGACAAGTTTTTCCGCCGGAAGCGAGGAAAAATAGTCGCTTGCGATTACCCTGAATTCCCCGATTTTTCCGGCTAATTCTTCGGTAAACGCGGTATCCCCGGCGGAATAGGGGAAGGCAATTGAAAGAACCAGAGTTGATGAATTGGAGAGAGGGATTCGAAGCCGACCGAGTCCTGAAAACACGCGGACATCGTCGTTTCGCGCCGTCCCTGAGCCGGATGCCTGTCCGGTTTCGCCTGCCTTTCCCAGACTGAAAAGCGGTTTGGAATTGGAGGGGCGCAAAAGGGCGAAAATTGTCCCCAACGCCAACAGCCCGATAATCGCGCCGGCAACGGACAGCAGAGCGCTGTACACAACCCGCGATAATTTTGTTCTTGATGAATGAATTTTCACTGTTTACATGGTAGATCAAAATGGGGATTAAGTCAGTCCCTTGCGCTTCCGCGCGGTGAAATTCGAGCTCTGTCTTCCAGAGCGAGTTTCGCCACGGCGCGGACGGCGCGGGCGGCGTTTTCGCTGATACGGCAGCGTTCCGCCATTTCCGCGGGCTGCGCGGCGGCTATGTTGGCGATTGATTCATACGCCTTCATGATTGCCGCCGCGCGTTTGGGACCGATTCCTTCCACCGATTCCAGTACCGGAAAGAACAGGTCTTTTGAGCGAAGCCGCTGATTTAAGCCGGTGGCGAAACGGTGGCTTTCGTCGCGGACGTATTGTAAAACTTTAAGAGCTTCCGACTGCCGTGAAAGAACAAGCGGCTCTTTCGCGCCGGGCAGCCAGATTTCCTCTTCGCGCTTGGCTAGCCCCGCAAGAGAGCAGTCCGCTCCCAGATCGTCTAACACACCTTTCGCGGCGTTCACCTGCCCGATGCCGCCGTCCACAAGTATCAAATCGGGCAGTTCTTTCCCCTCGCGTATCAGGCGCGAATAACGGCGCTGTACAACTTCGCGCATGGCGGCAAAATCGTCCACTATGCCGATTACGGTGCGCAGCTTAAAATGACGGTAGTTTTTGCGGTCGGGTATTCCGTTCTTAAAAGAAATAAGCGAAGCGACAGGATGTTTTCCGTCAAGCTGCGCGATGTCAAAACCTTCGATCCGCTCCGGTCTTGTCCGCAGACTTAAAACTCGCGCCAGCTCATCAAGAGCGGGACCAGCTCCCCTTTCCTTCAGCCTTTTGCGTAAATCTTCCGCCGCGTTCTGCCTTGCCATCGCCAGAATCGCCTCGTGGTGTTTTTCCGCCGGGATTAAAAGTTCCGGCTCAAAGTTGAACTTCTCCTTCGTCCAGCTAAGAATCAACTCAAAATTATTCTGTATTAATGCCTGCAGAAAAATTTTCGGCGGGGGAGGGCGGCTGGCGTCGTAATACGAAGTAATGAAAATTTCAAACGATTCCCATTCATCGGCGGCGGAGCGGGTGCGGTAAAGTTCTCTGCCTGTCATTTTTCCGCCGCGCATGGAAAAGACAGTGAAGGTATAAAGCACGCCTTCGGAAGCCCATGCGATGTAATCCCGATCTGTCGGATTAAGGTCTTCTACATAAACGTCTTCACCGGCAAGATTTTCAATCGCTTTGATAGCGTTTCTGATCCCCGCCGCTTTTTCAAATTGCAGCGCCCTTGCCGCTTCGTGCATTTTAGCGGTCAGATCGATTATAAGAGAATCTGTTTCGCCGGACAGCAGTTTTTGTACGCGCTGCACATGAAGGCGGTATTCATCAACATTGATCTTCCCACAACAGGGAGCCATACAACGCCCGATATGGTAGTACATACACGGTCCGTTTTTTTTGATAGTCTTGCATTTTCGCAGAGGAAAGAGCTTGTCGATAATATCAAGCATCGCGTCTACGCCCTGCACATTCGGGAAAGGTCCGTAGTAAAGACTGCCGTCCTTAATTACGCGGCGAGTTTTAAAAATTCTGGGAAAATCCTCGTGCGTTATGCGAATTACCGGGTACGATTTTCCGTCCTTCAAACTGATGTTGTACTTGGGCGAATGTTGCTTGATCAGTGTATTTTCCAGAAGGAGGGCTTCGTATTCGCTGGAAACGATAATGGTTTCTATCGAATGAACGCGGCGCAGAAGGGTGGCGGTTTTTATGTCCTTTTCTCCTGAAAAGTAGGATTTAAGCCTGTTTCTCAGGGATTTTGCCTTGCCTACATAGATGATCTGCCCTTCGCTGTCCTTCATAATGTAGACACCCGGCTCTGTCGGCGCGTCCAGAGCGGCGGATTTCAGATTTTCTACGCTGTTTTCTGAATTTATCTGATTATCCATATCATTTTATGCCGATAAGATATAGGAAAACCATGAAAAAAGATACCGTTTTCATACACTCATTGTACATTTTCCTGCTTATTTCCGGTAGTGCCTACGGAATTGGGGAAAAAACGCTTGTTTTGGGCGGAGAATCGGGCTGGAAAGCCGCGGAATACAGGCAAGGCGTTGCGGAAGTTACGTTTATTAGACCGCATCCGGTTTTAACTATTTCTACGGCTGGCTCAGGCGCGGCGGGCTATTCGGCGGCGGCGGGCGTATCGGGAAATTTCAACGCCATGAGCGACCCCGCTTTTGATCTTTCCATTTCATTTGATGAAAAAACCGCAGGCGGTTTTAAGGACAGCGCTGGAAATTACAGCGTTGCGGTCTCGCCGGATATTGAAGCGGTAGACCGCAGATTTGCAAGAGCGGGAAACGGAGCCGCGCTTTTTAGCAGCGCCAATGTGACCGTCCTTGCCGGTTCGGGAGCGGCAGCCGGTCCGCTTGTAATAGAACCTGTCAGCCGCGGCGCCCTGTTTGCGGCGGGAAACCACATCAGGGATTTTACTGTTGAATTTTGGCTGTATCCGTTAAATTTGGAAAATGGCGAACAGATACTTTCGTGGATTTCAACAAAAACTGTTAACGGAAAATATTCCGCTCAGAAGATCGTATGCGCTACTTCCAAAAACCGTCTGCAATGGACATTCTCCAATTTTTTTGCGCCTGCCGACGGTTCAAATTTTAATATAATTATTACAGGCGATTCCCATGTTGTTCCAAAAGCGTGGAGTCATCATCTTCTTCGTTTCGACGCGACAACAGGAATGATTGAGTATCTGGTGGACGGACACAGCGAAGCGATTGTGTACGCTGCAAAATCGGGGCGCGAAGGCGGCGAAGTGTATACCCCGGCGGCAGGCAGCGGCGGCGTTTTCATAATCGGCGAACGCTTTATGGGACTGATAGATGAACTCAAGATTCACAATGTCTGCGCCGGACGCTCTTCATTTCAAAAATACACTCCTTCGGGCGGCAGAATGGAAACAAACGCGGTTGATCTGGGAAATGTCAACACGAGCGTGCTCAGAATTGACGTATCAGGCGGCAGGAAAAGCGTAAAAGGAAAAAAAATTGACAACGAATTCCGCGAAAACGGCAGGTTTCGTTTTTCAGACGATTCTGAAATGCAGTTTTTTATCCGCGCGGGAGATCATCCCTACCGTTTGAATGAAAAAAAATGGATCGTATTTACTCCGGGAACAGATATAATTGACGATATACGCGGACGTTATGTGCAAATCGCGGTTGATTTTTACCCTTCATCCGACGGTGAAACCAGTCCCTATCTTGACGAATTGCGCGTTGTTTTTCTGCCCGATGAAGCGCCCCTGCCTCCGGGAAATTTGACAGCCGTAGCCATAGACGGCGCGGTTTTGCTCAAATGGAAACAAAGCCCGGACAGAAAAGCGGAAGGCTATCTGGTTTATTACAGCAGTGTCCGCGACGAACTCTTCGGCGAAGGCGCTCTGTCCGGTCCTTCGCCCATTGATGTGGGAAAAAACGTCAGTTTTTTTGTTGACGGGCTTAACAACGGAACACTGTATTATTTCAGGGTTGCAGCCTATGATTTTTCGGAAGAAGCCGAGCCTAATGTGGGAGAATTTTCAAGGGAAGTTACGGCAAGACCTCTCAAGGGGCTTATGCCCTGAACTGTGCGCCCGGCCTTTTAGGGCTGGGTCGTTAATTGTAAAAAGATTAGTTTTGTTGTAAAATAAAAATATCATGCTTTCGGTGAGATTTTGGGGGGTGCGCGGAGCAATTCCGTGTCCCGGTCCCGATTCGGTAATTTACGGCGGAAATACTTCCTGTCTCGAAATACGGGCGGATAACAGGCTTGTAATCGTCGATCTTGGAACCGGAGCGCGTCCCCTTGGCGACTGGATCATGGAGAATGAATACAAGAAAAACGGAAAAATTGACGCCGACATTTTTGTTACCCATACCCATTGGGATCATATTATGGGCTTTCCCATGTTTTCCCCCTCTTACGCTCCCGGCGCGACCCTGCGTATCACAGGTCCTGTTTCTTCCGATAAAGAAAGCCTTGAAACCATTATAAGACACCAGCTTTCATTCAATTACTGGCCTATCTGCGCGGACGAGCTTTCCGCGAAAATTACGTTTAACCAGATAGATGAAACTACGCTGGATCTTGGCGGCGGTCTTACAGTAACAAGCAAATATTTAAACCACACGATTTCATGTCTTGGCTACCGTATCAATTACAACGGCAAGTCCATCGCCGCCGTTTTTGATCACGAGCCTTATTGCGGCGGAGAGCGTTTCAATGAGGCGCAAGCATCGGAAGAAAATGAAAAGATAGCGCGCTTTTTTAAGGACGCGGATATACTGATCCATGACGCTCAATATTCACAGGAGGAGTTTTCCACTCACCTTGGATGGGGGCACACTTCCTATGATCACGCGGTTAAATCCGCGCAAAGCGCCGGTGTTAAAAAACTGGTTTTCTTTCACCATGATCCGTCGCGCACCGATAAACAGTTGAAAAAGATTGAGAAAAGTTACGCGAAAACATCGCCTGTAAAAATAGTTATGGCGAAAGAAGGGATAACTCTGCAAGCTTGAAAGAGCGGGCGATGTTCTGCATTTCTTCAAGCGTTTTTACGTTTACCGGAATCTGCGAGTTGATTCGCTTCGCCATCATCTCCGCTTCTTTTTCACCGTGAGTGTAAATGCGGCTCTGCCCTTCGGCTTTTTTACTGTCGCGCAGTTCCTGTAAAAATTTTGACATGTTTGCTTTTATTCCCGCCTTATTATCGCCGAAAATACCGTAATCAATCGCCATAAAGCAATGGCAGATGCCGTTAAGACCCGCCTTTCTGTTTACATAATTTGAAGTAAGCCCGCCTGAAAGCACGGCGGAAAAAAGATCGACAATGATGCTCAGTCCGTAACCCTTGTGCCCGCCGTTTGTTACGCCAATTCCTCCAAGCGGGTTTATGCCTCCACCCGATTTGGCGATGATGTTGTCTATTACGACGGCGGCGTCCGTGCAGGGTTTACCGTTCGCGTCAAGCGCCCATTGATCGGGCAGGGGCGTTCCGTTTTTTCTGAACACTTCAAGCGTTCCGCGCGGGACAACGGTTGTGGACGCGTCATAGGAGAAGGTGAAAGGCTCGGCGGGCATAGCCAGAGCGAGTGCGTTTGTTCCTGTCATTGCCTGTGAGCCGAAAGTTGGCACGCAGATAGCTTCGGTATTTGTCATACAAACGCCGATTAAGTCTTCCGCCGCCGCCATTTCGGTGTAGTAGCTCGCTATTCCGTAGTGGTTTGAATTGCGGACTGTTACCATTCCGCAGCCTGTGTTACGCGCTTTTTTTATCGCCAGCTCCATTGCCTGTACAGCCGCAAGCTGTCCCATCGCCTTGTTCGCGTCTATTACCGCGGAGATTCCAGTTTCATGTACGATTTGCGGTTTCGCCTTAACATCAACCTGTCCGCTTGTGATTTCACCGTGATAGCGGATCAGCCGCTGAATACCGTGCGATTCAATTCCGTATAAATCGGCGCGGATCAAAGCCTTAGTTATTGTCCTGCTCTCATCTAAAGAAAAACCGTAAGCTTGAAAAAGCGCTTCGCAGAAACTTTTTGCCTTTTCGGTGTCTAGTTGACGGTATTCAACCATCCGGCTAACCAATCGCTTTTTTCAGCGCTTCAACTTTATCCGTTTTTTCCCAAGGGAATTCCGAACGGCCAAAGTGACCGTAGGCGGCAGTCTTTTGATAAATCGGGCGGTGAAGATCAAGCGTCTTTATAATACCGGCGGGACTAAGATCAAAAACTTTTTCAACCGCTTTTTCAATCCGGCTCTCAGGAACTTTGGCAGTGCCGAAAGTGTCCACCATAACCGAAACGGGGAACGGCACTCCTATCGCGTAGGCGAGCTGGATTTCACAACGGTCGGCAAATTTGGCGGCGACTATGTTTTTGGCAACATAACGCGCGGCGTATGCCGCCGACCTGTCTACTTTGGTCGGGTCTTTGCCGGAGAACGCGCCGCCGCCGTGCCGTCCCATGCCGCCGTAAGTGTCCACGATGATCTTGCGTCCTGTAAGACCGCTGTCGCCGAAGGGACCGCCGATTACAAAACGTCCTGTGGGATTGATGTAGTATTTTGTTTTTGCATCCAAAAGACCTGTCGGCTCAAGCACCGGCTTGACGATCTTTTCGATAACAGAGGATTCAATCTCCTTGTATGAAATGTCCGGATCATGCTGATGGGCGACAACAACCGTGTCAATGCGGACAGGTTTAAAACCTTCGTATTCAACCGTAACCTGACTTTTGGAATCAGGACGCAGCCATTTAATCGTTTTGGTTTTCCGCAGTTTCGCTGCGTGAATTAAAATTTTGTGTGCTAACATAATCGGCAGGGGCATAAGCTCCTTTGTTTCGTTACACGCATAGCCGAACATCATTCCCTGATCGCCGGCTCCCTGCTGTCCCTTGAATTTTTTAAGACCGACACCGGAAACGCCCTGACTGATGTCCGGCGATTGATTGTGAACCATGCTCAAAACCGCCATTGAATTAAAATCCAGACCATATGAAGGATCGGTGTAACCGATTTCCTTCGCCACTTCGCGGACAATGTGATGAAAATCCACATAGGTTGAGGTTGATATTTCCCCTCCGACCAGCAGCATGGAAGCCGAAGCGAAAGTTTCGCAGGCGACCCTGCTTTGCGGGTCGTCCTTGATGCAGGCGTCAAGAATCGCGTCGGAAACTTGATCGCAGAGCTTGTCCGGGTGTCCCTCGCTGACCGATTCTGACGTAAAAAAGTAACGTCCGCGTCCTGCGGTGTTTTTTCCTGTATTATCTGATTTCATAATTTCCTCCCTGTTATCGCTTAAATTGCCCGGATACCGAAATTTCCGAACTGTCTGATTATAAGAAAAAACCGGTTTTTAATCAACATGTATCTGGCAGTTTATTACATACTCAAACCGATCACGTTATCCACCGGTACGGAAAGGACAATCCCCTGAGCCTCGCTGTTAAGACCGTGCGATTCGCAGATAGCCTGCATAATCTCAGTTTTCTTTTCCCGCCTTGTCAGGATAAGGATCATTTCCTTTTCATCCTGAACGGCAACGCCGAAGAATTTTACCGCTCCGTGGTGCGCCTGTCCGCGGGCGTTTATTACAGTGCCGCCTGTCGCGCCCGCCGCCCTCGCGGTGTTCATCAACTCGTCGCTGTAACCGTGATTTACAAAAGAAACTATCAGGTCGTGTGAATATTCGTTGGTCATATTTACTCCTTCGTCATATAGATTTCCTGCCGCTATTTTTTCATTCTTGAAAATGCTTTGTTTGAAAATTAAAAGAACTGGATCGTTGATTGCCGAAAGCGGAACCGTAAAGCCTATTCCCGCGCCGGGTCCGTAGGCTTTAAGTTTATTACGCACCTCTTTCATCAGGACGGGCACGCCGACTTCCTGTTCAATGCAGATAATTACCGCTTTTTCTGTTGAACCGATTCCCAGAAGATCGAGGATTTCCGAATTTGCCGTTCCCTTTCCCTTGCTGGTAAAATGGAAACGTATTTTTTCTTCCACGCAGACATCGGAGACGACCCCTGAGCTGTGCCAGTCAACAATAAAGAAAACCAGTTTAAGAAGCGGTATTTTGGGTTGAGGCGGAGGAACTGCCGCGTCTTGCTGTGCGGCGGAATTTTTTTTTGGCAGTTTGGAAAAAAGATTTGCAAAGAAATTTTTTGCCATTTACGCATCCCCTCTGTCGGTATTTTCTCCGAACACTGTAATTTTTCCCCAGTTTATATTTATATTGGCGGCGGTGATAACCTCGGTCTGCTGTTTTGTCATGTCTGCGGCTTCTCTGGTTCTCAATTTATAAATCAACCCCATCAATTGAATAACGATAAGAGGCGTCATCGCGACCATCGCGACAATCCCGAAGGCTTCTACCATCAAGTTTCCTTTTACGCCTTCGCACGCTCCCATCGCGAAGGGCAGAAGAAACGTTGTGCACATGGGACCGGAACACACGCCGCCTGAGTCAAAGGCGATGCCGGTAAATATCTTCGGCACAAAAAATGTCAGCGTAAGGGCGATGATATAGCCGGGAATTAAAATATACATTATTGGAATGTGCAGAAGAATACGCGCCATCGTGATCGCAAGTGCGCCTGCCATCCCTACAGAGAGTCCTCTGTTCATCATCTTTACCGTTATTGCGCCGGAAGAAATTTCTTCAACCTGTTTGTTAAGAACGTGAACAGCCGGTTCCGCCGCTACGATGAAATAACCGATCAGCACGCCAAGGGGAATTAAAATCCAATTGTATGACGTGGAAGCAAGCTGAGAACCTAAAAGTTCGCCCACCGGAATAAAGCCCACGTTCACTCCGGTTAAAAAAAGTTCCAGTCCGATCAGTGTATATAAAAAACCGATGATGATACGTCCAATCTGATGCCGGTGAAAACGCCGGGAAAAAAATTGGAAGATAATGAAAAATATAACAATCGCGCTTAACGCTATAAATATTTCTTTGAAAAAGACGGGCAGTTCGACGGCGAAGTTTCTTACCACATCGCGCGAGTTCGCCGCGTCATACGTAACGTAGGTTTCTATTTCCACCGAATCGGGGTTGTAAAAAATACCCATCAAAAGAACCGCCAGAATGGGACCAACACTGCACAGCGCGACAAGCCCGAAGCTGTCGTCCTGCGAATCTTTGTCACTGCGGATGGAGACTACGCCTATGCCCATAGCCAGAATAAAGGGAACGGTAATAGGGCCTGTCGTAACGCCGCCTGAGTCGAAAGCTACAGGGATGAACGTATTGGGCGCGAAATACGCCACGCCAAAAGTTATTATATAGAAAATGATCAGCAGAGTTGAAAGGCGGATTTTTAGCAGGGGGCGGATGACGGAGATAACCAGAAACAACCCCACGCCCGCCGCGACCGTAAGTATCATGTACCAGAAAGGAATGGAAGACGATACCTTTTTCGCAAGCACATGCAAATCCGGCTCGGCGATTGTGATTGTTACCCCCATCACAAAGCTAACTATGAGAATAAGCCCCAATTTAGAGCTTTTTGTCAGTTGAATTCCGATGCCTTCCCCCAGCGGCATCATCGCCATATCCGCGCCAAGCGTGAAAAACCCCATCCCGACCACCAAAAGGGCGGCTCCCGCGAGGAACATCAGCACAGTTCCCGACGGTATCGGCGTCAAAACCACGCTTGCTATGAGGACAATAACAGTAATAGGGAGCACGGAAGAAAAAGCTTCCATGATCTTTTCCTTGAGAATTTTGTTCATTGTATATCTGCCTTATTATGGCATATACGGCGTACTTATGCAAATGTGTGTTTACCATTTTGAATATTGGTATTATACTATAACAACTCATGTTGTAGAGGAGGCTTAATATGGAAAAAAAGGCGACCAGTAAGAGACTGCTTGGCGCGGTGGTTCCGGTGGGAGCGCTGAGGAGCAAGCATGGAATGGGAGTGGGGGAGTTCTCCGATCTTGCCACTTTTGCCCTTCTCTGCAAAAAGATGAGAATCGGGCTAATCCAGATTTTGCCCGTCAATGACACCGGCTCTGAAAGCTCTCCGTATTCGAGCCTGACCGCCTTCGGTCTGCACCCCCTGTATCTGCGCATTGAGGAACTGGAAGAATTTAAAACTGTCGGCAATCCTATAAAAAAACGGATAAAAGAAGCGAAAGAAAAATTTGATAAAGATGAGCGTTTTTCGCACTATCAGGTGCTTAAAGAAAAACTGGAAATATGCCGCGATATTTATGACCTTAACAAAGAGGCTATCGCGAAGAGCGCCGCCGGAGGCATCCTTTCCGAGTGGATAGGGAAGAATTCCTGGGTTAAGGAATACGCGGTTTACCGGAATCTGAAAGAGTCAAACGGCGGAAAATCATGGAAAATATGGAATGAGCACATAACGGTTACGACTGCGGATATTGAAAATCTGTGGAAAGACAAAAAACTGCTTGAAGAGAACCTGTTCTGGGCGTGGCTGCAGGAGGCTCTGGATACGCAGTTTTCAAAAGCGGCAAAGGCAATCGCCGATGCGGGCATCGTTCTGGAAGGGGATATCCCAATTCTTATGAACGAAGACAGTTGTGATGTTTGGGCGCATTCCGAAATTTTTATACAAGAGCTTTCGGCGGGCGCGCCGCCAGATATGTACAGCCCCGACGGTCAAAACTGGGGTTTCCCCATTTACAACTGGGAAGCTCAGGAAAAGGACAACTATTCGTGGTGGCGCAGGCGGCTTGCGGTAGCTAGTAAATACTATCAGGCGTACCGGATCGATCATGTGCTGGGCTTCTTCCGCATCTGGGCAAGTTCCCGCGAAGACTACACTTCGGCGCTTGGGCGTTATGTGCCATATACGCCTGTAACTTCCGGCGATTTAAAAAAATTAGGCTACGATAAGGGCAGAATCCGCTGGCTTTCACAGCCGCATATTCCCACCGGGGAACTATTGTCCGCGTTACGCGATAACTGGGGCAGTGTTTTTAATGACGCCGAAGTTAAAGCCGCCGCCGATAAAATTTTTTCCAAAGCGCTTGAACAGGTTAACAATGAAGAACTGTGGCTGTTCAAAAAGAAAATCAAAGGTGAAAAAGATATTTATAACATGGATATCAACCCGGCTATTCACAAATTTCTTATTCGCAAATGGCATGACAGAATGTTTCTTGAATACGCAAAAGGAAAATTTTTCCCCGTCTGGTATTTCAGAGATTCCAGAGCATATAACAGTTTATCCGAAAATGAAAAGAGAGAGATGGAAGCCTTTCTGGAAAAACGCCGTGTAAAATCAGAAAAAACGTGGGAATCTCATTCAAAAAAACTTCTTTCGGTGCTTGTGGAATCTTCTTCCATGCTTCCGTGCGCCGAAGATCTTGGCGCTGTTCCCTCCTGCGTTCCCAAAGTGCTAAAAAAACTCAATATCTTAGGCTTAAGGGTAGTGCGCTGGTCGCGCGACTGGGGCAGGGAAAACCAGCCCTATATACCGCTGGAAGATTATCCGCAGTTGAGCGTTTGTACCCCCGCTGTTCATGACAGCTCCACTGTCCGTGAATGGTGGGAGAAAGAAGCCGACCAGAGACAATTTTCCGGCTTCATCGGCGTTCCATCTCTGCCAAAAATTTACAATCCCGGGACTGCAAAAATCATTCTGTCAAAAATTGCCGCAGCCCGCTCGCGTTTCAGGGTTTTTCAAATACAGGATATTCTTCACCTTTCAAACAAATGGTACTCTGGCGACCCCGCCGCCGAAAGGGTAAATGTTCCCGGCACTTCCAACAATTTCAACTGGACATACCGTCTCCCCGCCAAAATTGAGGAAATAGCAAAAGACAAGGAACTTATACATTCGGTCGCGGAAATAAGCAGAATTAAGCCGTTAAAGAAAAAAATGCCTGTTTAATAGGAGCGTTAAATTTTCCACAAACAGCCTATTTACACCCAGTTATACATATATTAGTTTAGTAATATAGAAGGTATTTTGACGGATTCCATAAAAACACCCCTAATACGGGAAACATAAATAAATTTTTAGGAAATTTATTGAATTTATTGACATTTTATTTTTTTTGTGGTATTTATTCTTATGTTGATGAGTTACGCCGCCGTTTAAAAACGGCTGTATAATGAGTCCAAAAAATATTGTTCCTGTATGGGAACACAAAAAACAAGGAGATTGTATTATGAAAAAAACCCTTTGTATTGTTGCCGTTTTATTAACAGCGGTAATTCTGTTGGCTTCCTGCGGAGGCGCCCCCAAGAGCAGCGGCGGAGCTTCCGCTCCTACTGCGGCCGCGGCTGCACCCGCGCAACCTGCTGAACGCAAAGCTCCAAGCAATGTTCCGCAATTTGTAAAAGACGCTCTGCTCAACGCTCCGGAAGATGCTCTTATCGGTATTGGCACGGCAAAATTGGCGTCACAGAGCCAGTCAAGAACGATTGCCACAACCCGCGCCCGCGCTGAAATTTCAAGGACTATGAACTCCATGATTAAGGACATGATTACCGACTATACTGCTTCCAGCGAGGTCGATCCTTCAGCCGCTCTTGCGTACCAGGAAACTATTACCACAGCTCTTTCCAAATCCACGCTTACCGGCTCCAAAGTAGTAGACTTTGATTATACTTCAGACGGAACCTGCTGGGTTGTCGTTGCTCTTGGAAAATCTTCACTCGTCGAAGAAATCAACCAGAGCCAGGCGGCTGCCAAATTGGCAGTTCCGGCAATGGCTGCCTTTAATGCTCAAGACAGAATGGAATCTGCTTTTAATAAAGCTAATGGCCAGGAACTTCAAATAGGAGACAGATAATTCATAAGCGGGGCGGTTTCCGTCCCGCTTTTTTCATGAGGTTTGAATTGTTAAAAAATAAATTGTCCTTTTTGGCCGTTCTTGTACCGGTCTTTTTGTTTTTAAGTTGTGCAAATATTCCCTTCTTCCGCGGTAAAAACTCTGAGTCTGTTCAATCCGAATCTGTACGATCACAAGGCGGTTTCGCGCAAGACAACTCGTCCGAGTCCGCACAGGAACAGAAGACCGGCAGGCACTGGATTTGCGGAGCGCAGGACGGTCAATTGATCATCATCGGAGTATCAAGCAGATTATCAAAGCCGAATGACGAAATTGAGGCTGCCAAACAGGACGCGGCGCGCAAGGCTGCTATGTATCATGGCGTACAGGGGAGCGTCGTATCGGTAAACCGTACGTCATCAAACATTATGGAGTATACTTCAGATTCTGTAATTAGTTTAAATTATGACACTAATGTGGATCGGTATTTAGAGCGCCTGTCGTTTGATCCTGAAAAGGATGTAGTAAGAATAGCGGGGGTTTCCGGAACTCCGGGTGCTGTCATTGTCCGCATGAAATACAGCGCGCCGGATCTGGTGAATGTCAACTACAATTCCGTAACAAGGGACGGCGCTCCGTCGTGGACAAACAACAGAGATTTGCCTGAGGTTCCGGGGTATATCACGGCGGTGGGGCTCTCCGGAAAGAAGGCTCAGTTAAAAGATACTATTACCTCTTCTATGCATGCCGCCGCCGCCAGATTGATAGAAATCGCGTCAACACAGTTAACGATCGCGGAAAGATCCAACTCCAGCGCCGGCTCGTCGTCTTCGATGCAGAGCAGGAGCGAAGGCAGGCTGAATAATTTTCAGGTGCTTGAATTTTGGACGGCGGATAACGGATCTGTATACACTCTGGCTATAGCCCGTGTATCGCAATAATTATTTAAAGTGAGGAATGTTATGAAAAAGAATAAATTAACCGCGGGTTTTGCCGTATTTGCCGTGATTCTCTGCCTGTGCGTATCATCATGCGCCAGCGCTCCCGCCTCTTCCGGCGGAGGCAGGTCTCCCGCAGTGGCATTGCCGAAACCGGCATGGGTCAGTTCGCCGTATTCCGCCGGATACGATGAAAAACAATTTGTCGCGGTAACCGGTTCCGGCTCTTCAAAGGACGAAGCCGATAAAAAAGCGCTTTCCAATCTTATTGGAATATTCAGCACTGAAATTTCCGATCAATCAACAATAAGCACGGTATACAAGGAAGCGCTCAGCAGCGGAGCCGCAAACAGTTGGTCGGAAACAACAACTTCCAACAGCAATATTTCCACGTCTTCATCGCTGGATTCGTTGGAAGGCGTCGAGATTCGCGAACAGTGGAACGACGGAAGGGAATACTGGTCGTTAGCTGTAATGGAGAAAGCGAAAGCCGCCAGAACCTATTCCGATAAAATCAAGTCGAATCAGGGAATGATTACCAATCTGATTACCATGACTCAGGCGGAAAAAAACTCCATCGAAGGTTTTTCCCGTTACCAATTTTCGGCCGCTATAGCCGACATTAATGATTCGTACGTTAATTTGCTCAGAGCAATTGGCGGAGCTATTCCCGCCGGCGTAGTAAGAGGCGACACCTACAGGCTTGAAGCGCAGAATATTATCAAAGCCATTCCGATTGGGGTTGTAGTCAAAAACGACAAAGCGGGAAGGATTCAGGGAGCTTTTGCAAAATCCCTTTCCGAGATTGGTTTCAGAACCGGCGGAACTAATTCGCGTTATTTGCTTAATGTGGATATTAGTGTTTCTCCTGTCGAACTTCCAAACCAAACGAATAAATTCGCGCGGATAGAATTAAAGGCAAACCTTACCGATACCAGTAACGGGACTGTGCTGGTTCCCTTCGATTTTAACCGCCGTGAAGGTCACACTTCTCAGTCTGAAGCCGAAAACAGGGTTTATTTAGCGGCTGAACGGGAGATAAGCGCGGAATATAAAAACAAACTGAATGAGCATCTTTCCCAGATAATACCCAAAAAATAACAGGGTAAAAAATTATAAAGGGCGGGAGTTTTCACTCCCGTCTTTTTTTTGTAGAATGTAGTGGGGGGGATTTATGGCCGATCAGTATATTTACAGGAATAATGAGTACATAAAAATACTGCCTGCATGGGCACAGGAGATGGCAAACAAGTACGGTTCCAAGACTGCGAATCTGTACATACTGCACGGGAACATTCGCGACTTGCTTCCTCACAAAAGAAAAGAAGACGAGTTTACTTTCACGCG
>JAISSH010000083.1 GCA_031273265.1 Treponema sp. | reverse complement strand
AAGAGCTTCAAAATGGGAAATGGCGAATAATTCTATCCCCTGCTCCAGCGCGCTTTGCACTATCGCTTGTCCAAGCGGGTGTTCGCTTCCTTTTTCCGCTGAAGCCGTTATCTGCAATAGATAATTTTTTTCTATGCCATGAACTGTTATCACATTGGTAACTTTCGGTCTGCCTTCGGTGATGGTTCCGGTTTTATCAAATACAATGGTTTGAATCTTGCGCGCTGTCTCAAGAACTTCGCCGCCCTTGATCAAAATGCCGTTCTCCGCGCCCTTGCCTGTAGCAACCATAATCGCCGTGGGAGTCGCAAGACCCAGCGCACAGGGGCAGGCAATGACCAGCACGGAAATAAAAATCGTAAGCGCGAATTCAAGCGCGGATTTTCCGGCGGGTAATTGCGAAAGTCCAACAGAGACAGCAATGAACCACGCAATGCCTGCGGCAAGGGCGATTATGCAGACGATGGGAACAAAATAGCCGCACACTACATCCGCTATTTTGGCAATCGGCGCTTTAGAACTTTGCGCGTCTTCCACCAGTTTGATGATCTGCGCCAGCGCGGTTTCATCGCCGACTTTTTCCGCCTTAAAGCGAATAACGCCGTTTGCGTTAATGGTCGCGCCGTAAACCTGATCGCCTGATTTTTTTTCCACCGGCATACTTTCCCCGGTGAGCATGGATTCGTCAACCGCGCTGTGTCCTTCGGTTACAATGCCGTCTACGGGGATTTTCCCTCCCGGCTTCACTACGATAATGTCGCCGACTTGGACTTCTTCAATGGGGAGCTCCTTTTCTTCGCCGTTGACAATAACGAGCGCCGTTTTGGGAGCAAGTCCCATCAATTTTTTTATCGCCTCGCCTGTTCGCCCTTTGGATACCGCCTCAAGTGTTTTTCCCAAAAGAATGAGCGCGATTATCACTCCGGCGGTTTCAAAATAAAGAGAATCAACCGCCATGTGATCGCCGCCAATTATCAAAAACACATTGTAAACGCTGTAACCGACAGCCGCCGAAGTCCCGACAGCGATAAGCGAATCCATGTTGGGACTGCCCTGAAAGAGACTTTTAAAACCGACGGTATAAAATTTATTACCCGCAATTATTATCGGGATCACCAGAGCAATCTGCGTAAGCGCATAGGCGAGGGGAAATTTCATCGGCATAAGAAACTTGGGAAATGGAAGCGTAATCCACGGAATCATCGGAGCCATTGCGATATACAACAGCAGAAACCCAAACGAAGAAGCAATGATAAATTTGCTACGCAGGGTTTTTATCTCTTTTTCTTTGCGAAGCTTGTCCTCGTCAACCGCGCCTGATTGCGCCAACAAAGTTGGCGAGGGCGGCTCAAGCGCGGTATATCCTGCCTTTTCAACCGCCTCTTTTATAGAAGAAAGCCGCAAAGTTCGCGGATCGAAAACCACAGTTGCTTTTTCCGTTGCGAGATTTACCGCCGCGTTTTGGACGCCTTCCAGTTTGCGGATCGCCTTCTCTACCCTCGCGGAACAGGCGGCGCAGGTCATTCCGCCGATACGCAATGTTTCAGTCTGCATTTTTTCTCCATTAAAATCTTACATCATTTAAAAAAAAATTACTTGACACGTTTGCATATTAGTGATGAAATTTATTAGTAGCATGATCAAGTAAATATCCTGTTAAAAGATACTAAAGGGGGTAAAATATGAAAAATTTGCGGCTCTTATCATTTTTACTTTTTTTTATTGTTTTTACGGTTTTTGTTGATGCTGAAGAACAAGAGGAAATAGATTATCTGCTGTTTTTACCCAATAGCAGTGACCTGTTTGTAGATGAAGAACAGGCATTGGCTCAGCTTGATAATATGGCGAAATTTTTGCTTGACAGGGATATAGCCCCCGGTCAAATAAATGTTTATGGATATGCCGCTTTCGCAGCAAATGATATTGATCCGGTACATTTATCAAGAAACAGGGCTCTTTTTGTAATAGATGAGCTGCAAAAACGCGGGGTTCCGCAAAATTTATTTTCAGTTCCGGTGGGTCACGGAGAAGTGGATTTATGGGGCAGTAATATAGATGAAGATAACAAAATCCCAAACAGGCGCGTAAGAGTAGTGCTGAACGGCAGTGTTTTGGTTCTGGAACAATCCACCGGACAAGTGATAGAAAGCGAAGTTCCCGCTCCTGTTGAGCCGGAAGCCGCCGACTCGGAAATAACGATATCAAGTATTGATATTGATGAAACGCCGATTAAAAGCAAAGATACTACAGTCAGATCAAATAAAACTTTCCCTCGGTGGATTTTGCTTCCGTTATTACTTTTACTTTTAATTCCTTTCCTTTTTTCCAAACTCAGAAAAAAATCAACTGAAAAGACAATAAAGCCTGAGAAGGTAATAACACCAGCGCCCGCTCCGCCTGCGCCAACTCCGCCTGCGCCAACTCCGGCAGTGCCAATTCCGATAGCGGCAAGCGAAACCGTTAAACCGGCGGCTGTTCCTGCGGCGGTGAGCAAAAAAGCCGCGCCGCAAGCCGTAGAAACAATTGAAAGCGTTGTGTATCTGGAAGAGGAAATCCGCCAGCGCGCCTACGAATATTCTGTTATGCGCAACGGAGAAAACGGAAGTATGGATGGAGACTGGTATAAAGCTTTACCGGAGATACGCGCCAAGTATGAGGATGCCGGTTATACCACTTATTCAGACGGAAGCTGGTGGGCGCGGAAAACATTCACCAAAAACGCATAGCGTTTATTTTTCGCTGTTCCCCGTCTCTAAAACTTTTAATCTATTCTCGGCGCGGCGCAGTTTATTTTTTGCCTTATCTGTTTCAAATTTGAAATTCTCATCGTTCAAATTTTTTTCCGCCTGCTCTTTGGATTCAAGGGCGCGTTCTTTGTCGATTTCTTCCGGCCATTCGGCGCAGTCAACCATAAGCACGTTTTTGTGCTCCTTCACTTCCAAAATGCCGTCGGAGACAAAGGCGACGCGCCAATTGCCGTCGCTATCCTTTATGCGAAGTACGCCCGTAACAACAACGGCGGTAAATGGCGCGTGATTCGCGTATATCCCAATCTCACCGTCTGCAAGAGTAAGTATGACTACCTGCGCCTTGCCTGAGTAGAAGTAACGATACGGCGTATGTACCTCGAAATTAAACAGAGCAGGCATTAGGTGCCTCTCTGCAGGACATCGTCAATGCCGCCCGCCATGTAGAAAGACTGTTCGGGGTACTGGTCGCACTCGCCGTCAAGGATCATTTTGAAACCGCGGACGGTTTCCTTAACTGGCACATAACGTCCCTGAATACCGGTAAATTTTTCCGCGACAAAGAATGGTTGACTGAAGAAACGTTGAATCTTGCGCGCCCTTCCGACAATAAGTTTATCTTCGACGGAAAGTTCGTCCATGCCCAAAATGGCGATGATGTCCTGCAATTCTTTGTAACGCTGCAAAATCTGCTGTGTGCGCCGCGCTGTGTTGTAGTGATCGTCACCGACAACCGCCGCGTCCAGAATGCGCGAACTTGAAGCAAGAGGATCGACAGAGGGATAAATTCCCAACTCTACAATTTTGCGCGAGAGCGTGGTTGTCGCGTCAAGGTGCGCGAAAGTTGTCGCAGGCGCGGGATCGGTAAGGTCGTCGGCGGGGACATAAACCGCCTGAATACTGGTGATTGATCCTTTTGACGTGCTTGCGATTCGCTCCTGAAGACTGCCCATTTCGTTGGCAAGTGTCGGCTGATAACCGACCGCACTCGGTATGCGTCCAAGAAGAGCGGAAACTTCCGCGCCCGCCTGAATAAAGCGGAAAATGTTGTCGATGAAGAGAAGCACGTCCTGTCCGTCTACGTCGCGGAAATGTTCCGCCATTGTAAGACCGGCAAGACCGACCCTCATTCTCGCTCCGGGAGGTTCGTTCATCTGACCGAAAACAAGCGCGGTCTTATCAATAACGCCTGAGTCCATCATCTCTTTATAGAGGTCGGCTCCCTCGCGGGAACGCTCACCGACGCCTGAAAACACCGAATAGCCGGAATGTTCTGTCGCTATGTTGCGGATCAGTTCCATGATGATTACGGTTTTTCCTACGCCCGCTCCGCCGAAGAGGCCTACCTTTCCGCCCTTCGCGTAAGGCGCGATTAGATCAACTACTTTTATTCCCGTTTCAAGAACCTGAGTCGCCGGCTGCTGCTCGTCAAAGCCAGGCGCGGCGCGGTGAATTGAATCGTACTGGGCGGCGCTGAACGCTCCCTTGTCGTCAATCGGATCGCCCGTTACGCTGAACATACGCCCAAGCACTTCCTTGCCGACCGGTACGCTGATAGCGCGTCCTGTGTCATCAACTTCAAGCCCGCGCGACATCCCTTCCGTGGCGGACATCGCGACGCAGCGCACGCGGTTGTCGCCGATATGCTGAAGAACTTCCATAGTAACTGTTCTGTCACCCGCTTTTACTTTCAACGCGTTCAGAATATTTGGCGTCTGTCCCTGTTCAAAACGAACATCCACAACCGGCCCGATAATCTGAGTAATGTATCCCTTGTTCGCCATACTCAACCTCTCCTTATATGGGTATTTGCGACGTTCGAAGAATGTCGCAAATACCTGCGAAAAGCGACGTTTTAATGTCGCTTTTCGTGACGAATTACGCCGTTTTAATGGCGTAATTCGTTATTTGTCAGCTAACGCGGTGGAACCGCCTACAATTTCCGACATTTCCTGCGTAATACCCGCCTGACGCGCACGGTTGTAACTTATCCGCAGATCCCCAAGCATATCCTCGGCGTTTTTGGAAGCCTCGTCCATCGCGGTCATACGGGCGCTTTGTTCGCTTGCGTAGGCCTCGACCATCGCGCCGTAAATTACGCCCTTTATGTACTGGGGAACCAGCGCGTCAAAAACCGCTTCCGCAGACGGCGTAAATTCAAACTTCAAGTCTACCCTTTTTGCATCGCCGATTTCATAAAGTTCGCTTTGAATTTTATCCTTTAAAACCGGAATAATCTGACGTTCCACAGGCAGCATTTTGATCGCGTTGAACATATGGGTATACACGATATGAATTTCATCAAGAAGCCCCCAAAGGTACTGTGAGACGATATAGTCGGTAATTTCTCCGGCATGATCTACAGTGGGTATCTGTGAGCGGAAAGAAAAATTTTCAAGAATGACATGAGGCGTATGGACGAAATAGCGGTAACCGATTGCGCCGATAAGTATCAGCAGCGGATTTTTCATTTTTGTACAAAGTTCATTTACATGACGGAAAACATTCGCGTT
>JAISSH010000011.1 GCA_031273265.1 Treponema sp. | reverse complement strand
TCTGGACTGACCGGAATACAACGCAGAAGCGTAGTAAGCGGCTCTGCTTTTCAAGTCGTCGTTGGATTTGCCGATCTGCATTTCAAGGGCGGCAACTTCGCCGTCGTTAAAAGTAACATAAACGTCGAGGCGCGGAAATTTCGCATCCATGTGAGCGGGAAAAAGTTCGCTGTTGACAACTTTAACTTCGGTAATTTCGCGGTTTGTGCAGGCGCAAAGCAGGGACATGAGCGCCTCGCGCGAATCTTCCGTATCCGATGCGAGCATAGCCTTGAATACGGTGTCGTTTAGAATCGGCAACAGTTCATCATCTGGGGAATAATCCCGAGCGGAACGGAAAAGTTTAAATAAATTGATCATAAGTACCTCCGCCCTATATACGGTGCGTAGGTGACTGGCGCTTGCCTGAAGAGGAAAATTTTTTTAAATTAACTTGAGAAAAAAAGGCAATTTTTATGATGTCCCTCTGTACGCGCTGTGTGGCATAAAAGATATTATCGAAAAATAACGCCGCCGTCCGGCTAAACCTTCACTTTGCGAATTTCTCCACGCGGATCAATTCCCCAGAACTCAGGTTTTGGCTGTTCGCCTTCGGCACATTCAACAACCGCGAATGTAGCGCCTATCCTGCTGCGCGGTCGCCCTACGCTGCCGGGGTTGATAAGTAAGATGCCGTCGATATTTTTTTGAAAAGGGACATGACTGTGACCAAATAACGCAGAGTTCGATCTTATGCTGTGAGCGGCGGAAACGAGCGAATGATAACCGCCGTACAAGCTGTGGCGGTGTCCGTGGCACATAAAAAAACGGTTTCCGGTAAAGTCAAAAGCGGCGGTTTCCGGCACTTGGTGTCCGTAATCGTTATTTCCGCCGACAACTTTCCAGTCGCAGGAAAAACCCGTCGCGTTGGCAGCCGTATACAGATCCGAAATTCCGTCGCCCAGAAAGGCGGCGCAGCAAATTGTGTCGTTTGGCGGCGAACGGTCTTTTGCCCAGTTCAGTACGGCTTTCAACGCTGTAATGTTGCCGTGGGTATCTGATAAAACCAGTAGCTTCTTATTGTCCATAGCCTAACTGTATTCTAACAAAATATTAAAAATGATATAATACACTATGGCTGTAATTTCAACTTTGCTTAAAATTGCCGGCGGTCTTTGCCTCTTCCTGTACGGAATGAAGGTGATGAGCGACGGTATTCAGCGCGCCGCGGGCGACCGGCTTCAGCGTTTTCTCAACTTTATGACCGGCAACAGATATATAGCCGTCCTTACGGGCTTTGCCATAACCGCCATTATTCAGTCGTCATCGGCTACAACCGTCATGGTGGTGTCCCTAGTAAACGCCGGACTGCTCAACCTTACCCAGTCAATCGGGGTGATCATGGGCGCGAATATCGGCACTACCGTAACCGCATGGATTGTGTCCCTGATCGGGTTTTCCCTTAACCTTTCACAAATGGCTCTGCCCGCGGTGGGGATTGGTTTCATTTGCAGTATTGTTAAATGGAAACACCAGAACATCGGCGATTTCATACTCGGTTTCGGTCTGCTTTTCATGGGTCTTGATTTCCTGACCAAATCCATGCCCGGCGTCGGCGGCAATATCAACATTATCACAAATCTTTCCAATTTGGGTTTTTTATCGTATCTGATAGGAATGTTCGCGGGACTTGCGATGACCCTGCTTATTCATTCATCCAGCGCCGCGACCGCAATCATGCTGACAATGGCATTTAACGGCGTAGTGAGTTATGAAATGGCGGCATCGATGATTTTAGGCGCGAACATAGGAACTACTATTGACGCAGCCCTTGCATCTATCGGGACAAAAACAAACGCAAAACGCGCCGCTCTTGTTCACATTCTTTTTAATGTCCTTGGCACTTGCTGGGCTCTGCCTCTGTTAAAGCCGCTGCTGGCGCTGGTCAACATTGTAACGCCCGGTTCAATGACTCCCGGCATAATCCACGATCCGATGATTCCTACGCATCTTGCAATGCTCCACACTGTGTTCAACGTCGTCAATACCGTCATCTTTTTGCCGTTTGTGAATCATCTGGCAAGACTGGTTACATTTATGATTAAGGATAACGCGGACGAAGACAGCGAGCACAAACATTACCGGTTGGTATATATGTCCGGGAAAATTCAAAATACGCCGGAAATGAATATCATGCGGGCGGAAAATGAAATTCGCGTAATGGCGGGTCTTGCCCTTTCTATGTTTGCCCGTTTCAGCGGCGTACTGCAATCTTTGCTTGATACGCAAGACAAGGTTGCCGCCGTTAACGACCTCGGCGCGGAACTGAAAAAAAGGGAAGAGTACGCCGATGAAATGCGCGATCAGATCAGCGCCTTTTTGATGGAGTGCGCGAGGGAACAGCTTAATCGCCGTTCCGAACACCGTATTTCACGGCTGTTACGTGTCATTACCGATTTGGAAGATATGACCGACGACTGCTGCAGTATGAGTTATCAGTTGGAAAACGGAGTCAAAAAAGGACAGATTTTCGGTAAAAAAGAGATGGATGCGCTTGCCCCGTACTTAAAACTGGTGGAGGATTTTCTTAAATTGGTTCAGGAAAATCTTGGGCGCGTACTTTCCGAAGAGACTCTGCAGAAAGCGAGAAAAATGGAAGCCTCAATTAATAAAGACCGGAACAGGCTTCGCAGACTGGGGCGCAAACGGCTGGAATCCGGTAAGGATGTAAAAACAGAGCTTCTGTTTATCGAATTGGTGCGCCGGATAGAAAAACTTGGCGACTACTGTTCCGCGATTGCGGAGATGCTTGCGATACGGGCGGGCTGATCAGCCCCTGCTGCTGCTGTTGCGCCGTGAATTAACAAAGCGGGAAAAATCATTGATATTTTTAACGGTTATGCGGTCGGGCAATATTTCAACGCGCCGTTGTTTTACAAACCCGCCCAAAACATCTCTGACTTCGTTTACAGATATTCCCGCCCAGTGAGCTACGCCTTCGACAGTGGTTTTAAATTCCCGCTGTTCGGTGGTTTTATCAACGTCGGGCTGGGTTTCATCAAGCATGAGGAACACGTCGGCGACTTTGGACTGTAAATCCGGCAGAGTAAGAATCATAAAACGTCTTTTTTGATCGTAAATGCGCTTGCAAAACATCTTAAGCAGTTTAAGCGCGATCTGCGGGTTTCCAAGCAGGAGTATTTCAAAATTCTGTGAATTAAATTCCAAAACTGTAACTTCGTCTAACGCTATGGCAGTCGCGGAACGCGGCGAATTTTCCAAAATTGCCATTTCACCAAACATCTCGGAAGGCTGTAAAATATCCAGCGTCCTTTCAATATCCCCGATAAGTTTTACAAGCTGAACTCTGCCGGACTGGATGAAATAGAAATTATCGCCTGGCTCAAATTCGGAAAAAATTATTTCCCCCGCGTGAAATGTGCGTGAAAAGCGTCCGAACGCGGACAGATCCATAGCCATTTTACGCTCCCAGGGCGCTTAACGCCCTTTTTGCTTTTGCTATGGCGTCGTTGTCGCCGCCCATGGAAATTATCTTTTTGTAAAAAGCAGACGCCTGATCCTTTCTGCCGATCTTTTCATTGCATTGACCCATAATAAACATGGCTTCTGAAAGGTCGGGGTGCTTGGGATATTTTGTAAGCATATTTGTCAAATACTTCAGGCTGTCTTCAAATTTATTCATCAGGAACATACAGCGTCCGATTTCCAAAGAGCTTTTCGCCGCCAATTCCAAATCCGTGTTGGCATCGACTACCATCTTAAAAGACATGAACGCTTCCTGATATTTTCCCTGCGCGGATAGATTAACAGCGTCATTGTAAGCCTGCGACACATTTGCGGCAGGCGCTCCGGGAGCGGCGGAAGGAGCCTTGCTGACCGAAACGCCGGGACCCTTTCCATCGCCGTAACGGGCAAGGGCGTCTTCCGTGATACTAAGATTTTTTGACGCTTGAATCGCGTATTTCCCGGAAGGATAAAATGTCAGATAACGACCGAACACCTGTTTCGCCTGTGAAAATCTTTTATTCTTAAGGTAGAATTCCGCCACATTGAACAGTCCGTCGGCGGGATCAACGTCTTCTTTTGCCATTAGTTTTGACACCTGTTTGTGCACACGCCGCATCTGAGTTGAAAAAACTTTAAGCATTTTCATTATAATTTTTGAATTTGCCGTGGCGACAGCTTCAAATTCAGGAACTGTAAAAACCATGACGGTTGTGTCCGACAGAGCCATTGCGTTTTCTTCGCGTGAATACCTGCCCAGCGCGGATTTTACCCCGAAGAATTCTCCCGGCTGCACGAAATCTTTTACATCGGCGCCTGTTTCAATATCCTGATAGACCAGACTCACTTTTCCGTTTTGCAGAATAAAGATTTTATCGGCGGGGTCTCCCTGAAAGTAGATAAGAGAACCTGAACGATATTGAAGTGGTTTTGGCATTATGCTCCTTCCTGTTCTGGTTCAAAAGGCAGATAATCCAGCTTTTTCTTAAAGCCGATTTTTTTTCTTACTTCCCTGTAAAGCCCCGCGGGATCGCCTTTTACAAACATGGGTCTTTTGCCCGCTTTTATCTGCGTGTATCCGTCGGGAAGCTTTCCGTTGAAAATGTCAAGAAAACGCATTTCACCGTAAATCGGTTTTCCCGCCAAAACCAGCAGTTCAATATCCTGCATTCCGGCATCAACAAGATTCTCGTACGGATCGTCATTTTTGGCTTTCAGAACAAGAATGTCACCTAACTTGCCTTCTTCCAATGTGCCAATCCTGTCCTGCATCCAAAACGCTTTTGCCGCGTTGGCTGTAGCCATCTCGAAAAGCGTTTCCGCTGATAAATCTTCGCCGTAAAGACTGCGGTACAGTTCCCTGTCGTATTTTATCTCTGCAAGAAGATTCGCGGAGCCTGTCGCAGAAGAGTCCGTTCCTATCGTAACGTTTATTCCCGCCTTGATCATCTTGCGAATTTTGCACGTAACGTTAAACATAAACATATTTGAAAAACCGCACCATGAAACGCTTGCTCCGGCTTTGGCTGTTTTTTTAATATCCTCATCGCTGAAACCGATGCAATGAATAAAAAGGCAATGGCTGTCCAGAACATTCATTTTTTCAAGCTTTTCCAAACTGTACATTGCTTCTTTATCAAAACCTTCGCTAAGATGGGTAATAAAAGGCCAATTGTTTTTTACTGCGCGCTCATGTTCAACTTCTATTCCGTCGCCCCATTTTAAATCATAGGAAGTACATTCATGTTCAATCGCGTATTCCTGAATTGCCCTGATTGGTAGAGTGGGTAAAATATTGCTGTTCAGTTTATGGAAAAAATGATCGTTCACGGTGGTAACGCCGGAAAACAGGCACTTATAGCCCGAAAGAGCGTAAAGGTCTTCCCTTGTTAATTTGGATCGTTCCTGAAATGTTTTTGACGCTTTTAAATCTTTGTCCCACGGCGCCCATGTAAGGTAAAAACTTCCCTTTGGGGGACCAACAGGCGGACGGTAATTCCCCTGCAGGTGATCATGGGTATTTATCAGAGAAGGATAAATGAAGGATTTTTCCTTCAAATTAATTTTAACATTACCGCCCGGAGAAACTATTTTTTCTCCTTTTACTCCCAAATTGCCGGTATGTGCTTTCTTACCAGGGGAAACAATAACCCCGTTTGCCAAGGTATACTCAAACACTTATTGACCGTCCTTGCTTAAGTACATTTTAAGCCTAAATGCCCTGTTGATCAATGCTTCAGGACTACTTTACATACTATATCTACCATTATCGGTTGATAATGAATTATAGCTGAATAATTGATATAATAGCCAAATGGTTGACTTACATACCCATTCAAACACTTCCGATGGGGATTTAAGCCCTGCCTTGCTTATAAAAGAGGCTGTCGGGCAGGGACTTCGCGCCCTTGCACTTACCGATCATGATACTATTAACGGTCTTGAAAGCGCAAGAACCGCCGCCCTCGCCTCATCTGCGGCGGAGAATTTTCATTTTATACCCGGAATTGAGATAAACATCAGTTGGACAGGCGGAAAAACAACACACGGCGCTCCCGGAATTGGTCCCGGCGGGGAGTTTCACCTGCTGGGCTTGGGTCTCAACGCGCCAAGTCCGGGATTTATTGCCGCCGTAGAGAAATTGTCCCAAAGGAGGGAAGCGCGAAACCGGGAAATTTTTGACAGAATGCAGGAGTTGAGTATTGCCGGAACTTGGGATGAGCTTACAGCCCTTAGCGGCGGTCATTCGCTGGGACGCCCTCATTTTGCGGCTCTTTTGGTTAAGCACAAAATTGTGAGAAACCGAAATCTGGCATTCGCCCGCTATTTAGGCGTAGGAAAGCCTTTATACGTGCCAAAAGAGGGGTTGAATTTCGAGGAGGCAGTCGCCCTGATACGCGAATCCGGCGGCATACCGGTTCTGGCGCACCCCATTTCGCTCTATGTAGCATGGGGACGGCTTCCCGATCTTGTAAAAACGTTAAAAGATATGGGGTTGATGGGGCTTGAAGCGTGGCATCCCACAGCCAAGCCCGGCTCTTGCCGCCGGCTTGAAGCTCTGGGGAAATCTCTTGGGCTTTACATCACCGAAGGCAGCGACTTCCACGGCTCAGCCCGCCCCGACCGCAGACTTGGCTATTCAAGCAAGGGCAGAAAAATTGATGACGCGATTCTGGAAGCAATACCGGAATTGTTATGAACCGTGCGGTTAACGCGATTTTAGGGATTCCTCGATCCATTCCGGGTGTTTTCTTGCTTCATCAAGAAGCTGTGCCATAACGGTGGTATATCCTGCCCCAATATTTTTCCGCCACCATTCAATAGTGCCATTGTGAAGCCGCAATGAAAACATTTCCCTGTTTCGCCGCCCTTCAGCAATTTGACGCCTGAGTTCCTCTACTTCCTTATCAGTCATCTCGGGAATATCGCTGTAATCTATAGGCCTGTCCCTGATAGCGGCCATCCGTTTTAAGCCTTCTTCTGTAACTGTCTCATCTCCGTTTAATGTTACCCGTACCATACCCATTAAAATACTCCTTTTCTTCTTTTTTATCCGCTTTTCGGGCGGAAATTATCCGAATTATTTCATTTCTCATTGTATAAATGACCGAAATTGTATCACAACCATACAAACCTATAGTTTTCCATCGGTCTTCGAACAAGCTGTGTTCCCGATCATATAAATCAGCCCGCATGGGATCATTGAATATAATTATCGCATCTTCAAACGAAACACCATGTTTCATTATGTTTAGCGCGTTTTTATCCTCGTCCCATTCAAATCTATACTTCATTATATCCTCCTTAGTAATTTTTGTCAATACATTTGTAATGACATTTTGTCATTACATTGACAGTATTTCCCAGGGGTCTTCTCCAAGACGGCGGTGATAGACAGCCTCAAGAATATGCTCAGTTTCGATAGTGTCCCTGCCTTCCAGATCGGCGATGGTTCTGGCTACCCGCAAAATCCCGTGATACGCTCTGCCCGAAAGTCCCAGCTTGGCGATGGCTTTGTGAAACGCGCCTTCCGCCTTTTCGCTCATCGGGCACATGGAATCGGTCTTGCCCGCCGGAAGCAGGGCATTGCGGCGAATTGACGTTCCCTTGAAACGCTGCCGCTGGATTTCTACCGCCGCCCGGACTCGGCGGGCGATTTCGGCGCTGTTAAGACGAGTGCTTTTTTCATCGCCGTTGTTTTGCCTGCTCATTTCTTCAATTTTGGGCGGAAGAACAGCGATCCGTATTTCCACACGGTCTAAAAGCGCGCCGCCAAACTTGCGCCAGTAGCGGTTGATTTCTTCGGGTGAGCAAAAACACGCGTTTTCGGTTTCCCGAATACCCAAGCGACCGCAGGGACAGACGTTAGCTGTCATCAACAGTTGAAATTCCGCCGGAAGACGCACCGGCCCTTCGGCCCTGACAATGCTTATCACTCTGTCCTCCAGCGGTTCGCGCAGAGCTTGAAGTACGTTAACCCTGAACTCAGGGGCTTCGTCAAGAAAAAGCACGCCAAAGTGGGCAAGACTGATTTCTCCGGGACGCGGAATTCTGCCGCCTCCGAGAATACCTTCGGCGCTTGCCGAATGGTGCGGGGCGCGAAAGGGAGGATGGGTAATAAGTCTGTCGATGAATTGCCGCAGGCGGTTATCGCCGTTATTCGAAAACGGTCCCGCCAGGCTGTAAAGGCGCGTAACTTCGATTGCCTCATCGGGAGTAAGGGGCGCCATTATCGAAGGAAGCCGCCGCGCAAGCATTGTCTTTCCCGCGCCGGGCGGTCCGAAAACCAACACATTGTGCCCGCCCGCGGCGGCAATTTCCAATGCCCGCTTATAAACAGTTTGTCCGCGCACATCGGCGAAATCGCCTATAGCAAAATCATCGGCGTTATTCGCCATGACTGACGTATCCACCTGATTAATCGGCTTTGCCACGCTTGCTGTGTTAGCTGAAATTGCCGATGGTGTATCTATAGATACAGGAAGCGCGCCGCTTTCTTCCCTGATGAACAGCGCGTGAACCGCTCCCTGCAAATTTTCCGCGGCGGTAAAACGCGCGCCCTTTCCGGCAAGAATTGCCGCTTCTCCCGCATTTTCCGCCGGAACAATAAACTCGGTTATCCCTTCAGCCAGTCCCGCCGCGATAGCGGCAAGCACGCCCCGCACCGGTCTGATTTTTCCGGAAAGCTCAAGTTCTCCCATCACAAGCAAGTTACCTGAAATGGGCGCGATACCTGCCGCCGCCATCACCGAAAGAGCGATTGGCAAATCAAGCGCGGCTCCGTCTTTTTTCATTCCCGCCGGCGCGAGGTTAATCAAAATCCTGTCCAGCGGAAAAGTAAATCCCGAATTCCTGAAAGCCGCCCGCACCCTGTCCCGCGCCTCACGAACCGCTCCCTCCGCAAGCCCGGTAATATCAATTCCCGGAATACCCCTGCGAATATCCGACTCAACCCGGATAATGATTCCGTCCGCCCCGTAGGGCATATAAGCCATAACACTCATAAAAACTCCTACCCTATATACGGTGCGAGTATGTATGGCGCTTTGCTCAAGAGAAAAATTTTTTATCTTTTTTGTGAATTATTTCTTATTTACAAGATAATTAAACAGAGCGGTTGCTGTTGAAGATTCCCTTCGCTTCACGCGCTCTTCTTGTGATTTCCGTCCAGTTTTGAGCTTTGATCAGCTCTTTGCTCGCTATCCAGCTTCCGCCGATTGCAAGCACAGATGAAAATTGCGCGTAACTGGCAAGGTTCTCAACAGAGACGCCGCCCAGCGGAATGTACTTAATACCCAAATGATTGTACGGGGCGTTGATGCTTTTCAGATAACTCAATCCGCCCATGCCTTCGGCGGGGAAAAATTTAACCACACGGCATCCAAGTGAAATTGCCTGTTCAAGTTCGCTGGGAGTCGCAATTCCGGGCGCGAAGGGCAGATCCGCCGCAATCGCCTCTTTGACAATTTCAGGATTGATTCCCGGAGAGACGCCGAAACGGACGCCGCTCTCTTTTTTCACCATCGCCGCCTGTCCCGGTTCGATGATAGTGCCAATTCCGATGAACATCTGCGGAACTTCTTTTGCAATCAGCGAAATTGAGGGAACCGCCGCAGGTGTACGCAGAGCCAGCTCAATAACGGTAATCCCGCCTTCAAGAAGCGCCTTCGCCAGCGGAACGGCGTTTTGTTCGGATTCAATTTCCAGAACGGCGATTATGCCTTCCTTAGCGATAACGTCCTGAATTTCTTTCGGCATAGTCGGTTTCATGCGGCTTCCTTATTTCGTTTCTTTAGATCTGCCGTCTTTGCCACAATTAGTCCTAGACCCGTCCTTGCGGTGGTACTCCTGACACGCTTTGCAATCGCCGTGACGACTGCACGGGTATGTGCATTTGCATGAATCGTTGGTTTGGTTTGGCATATTTTTCTCCTTTTTTTTGTTTATACTTTATTGTATAACAAAATACGTTCTGTGTCTCCAATTATTGCGTAAACAACTTCCCTTCGTTTACAACCCTTTTTATGCCGCTTGGATAATTTTAATAATTATTTATTTTCCAATTTATTTAGTTTTTTTACCAATCATACTATATTTCCATCCGTGTTTTTTGGCATCTTGTTTATGCACTTCCCAATGTTTTTTTTGGCTGCTAAAAATTGCTAAATTGCTGGGAGAATTGTCCAATTTATTTCTATTCTTATGATGAACAACCTCACCAGCTTTTAGTTTTCGATTAAGTTTTTTTTCTGCTACCCAGCGATGTACAGGTTTGTTACTATCTTTAAACTTTGGATAGCCATCATTTTTATCAATATAAGTATTTCCAGTCCGCCCCTTTGAATTTGATCTCTCCCGAGTGCGTGATCCAAAATAATTATTTGCCATTGTTTTCTCCCTATTTTATAAGCATATACACAATTGACCCACTTCTGCTAGCGATAAAACCATGGTTTATGGAGATAAGCCAAGCTTTCTCCCTATTGGCTTCGGTACTGCCAAAACCTCTGCCAATGAACCAGTTATAAAGCTGATCTTCAGTCCATATGTGTTTGTATTCATTTGTCAAAGATGGTGACATTTCATTAAACTGAGAATTCGTAAGTTCCAGACGGATATAATATCCATCATCTAGATCTCCAAACACGCTGTAAAATTCAGAATAGGAAGTCAAGTCTGTCCAAACAGTGTATGTAGGTTCTACCGGTTCTTCAGGCTCTTCAGAGCAGCCAATCAATATAGTTCCGAATACCAACAATATTACCAGTATTCCTGTCCACAATTTTCTACTTTTCATTGTTCTCCCCTTTCAATTCCACCCATTTTTCACTCAATAATATTAAGTAACAAAATACCTAAGATTATTAGGTAATATATAACCCAATGTCATTGAATTGTCAATACTTAATATTGCCGTAATATCAAAATCAGGAGACCCTAAATCGATACCATTCAGTTAAGAAAAACACTGTCCGCTAATATAAAAGCCAGAAGGAAAAAACTGGGAATTTCTCAGGAAAAACTCGCCGAAATGGCAGATCTTTCCGTTCAAATGGTCAACACTATTGAGGGAAACCAGACATGGGTTAGCGATAAAACCCTGATTGCCCTGTCCCATGCCTTAGGTATGGAAGTGTTTCAATTATTTACCCCTGTCACTGAAAGCAAAAAAAGGGGGCATTTTTCGCTTCCGTCCCATTTACTGGTAAAATTACGGCAGGATATGAAGAAGGATATTAACTCCGATGTCGATATGCACTTTGAGCGGCTTTTTAACATGAATGTGCAGGAATGACTTGTTCAGGAACCCGGTTGGTTCCCGAACAAGTCCAGCATTTTTTCGGGCAAAGCCCTACAAAAATGCAATTTTCTAAGGAAGTGATTCTGAAACTGAAGTTTCCGAATCACTTTAGTGACTATTTACAATACTACCACACTATGGTTAAGTAGTTTATGCGCAAATTTGAAGTAGTGTCGCCGTTCAAGCCGGCTGGCGATCAGGGCGAGGCGGTTGCCGCGCTTGCACAGGGTATCAAGGCGGGAGACAAATACCAGACATTGCAGGGCGTTACTGGGTCGGGCAAAACTTTCACGATGGCGAAGATCATCGAAGCGGTGCAGATGCCCACGCTGATTGTCAGCCACAACAAGACGCTTGCCGCTCAGCTTTACCGCGAGTTCAAGGGTTTCTTCCCCGACAACGCGGTCGAGTATTTTGTCTCATACTACGATTACTACCAGCCCGAAGCGTATGTCGCAAGCCGCGATCTTTACATCGAAAAAGACGCTTCGATAAACGACGAGATTGAACGTATGCGGCTCTCTGCGGCGAGAAGCATGATGGAACGCGAGGACGTAATCATCGTGGCGACCGTGTCGTGCATTTACGGCATGGTCACGCCGGACGTGTACCGAAAAATGACCGCCACTTTTTCAAAGGGCGAAACCGTTGACGTTGACTCGCTGATACGCCGCTTTGTGGAACTGCAATACGAGCGCAACGACGCGGTTCTTGAGCGCGGTCGTTTTCGCAGACGCGGCGACACGCTGGAAATTTTTCCCGCTTACATGGAAGAAGCCTACCGCGTCGATTTGGATTGGGATCGCGTTGAACGCATACGCCGCTTCAATCCCGTCTCCGGCGAAATGCTTGAAGACCTTGACCGTGCGCTCATTTACCCTGCCAAACAATTCGTCATGCCGGCGGACATGGTTCAAAACGCGCTCGCTCCAATCAGGCAGGAACTACAGGAGCGACTTGAGTATTTCAAAGCCAACGGCAAAATTATGGAAGCCGAGCGCTTGAAAACCCGCGTCGAGTACGACCTCGAAATGTTGACTGAAATGGGACATTGCCCCGGAATAGAAAATTATTCCGCTATTTTGGCAGGGCGCAAACCCGGCGAATCCCCCGACACACT
>JAISSH010000065.1 GCA_031273265.1 Treponema sp. | reverse complement strand
CCCGATTTTATCGAGGCTACCAGCGCTTTATTCGATTCAATCGCCGAGGAAGATCCCCTCAGCAGGATAGAACAGCCGGCTTTGTACGCAAGAGCGGCGCAATCGACGGTAACATTGGGCCGCGACTCGTAAATAATCGCCACAACGCCCAACGGTACGGAAATTTGCTCCACCAAAAGGCCGTTGGGCAGTGTCCAACCCGCTCTCAGGTTGCCGATAGGGTCATTTTGCCGGATTACCGTCTCGATTCCCTCAATAATACCGTTTATTCGCTGGTCGTTGAGGGCCAATCGGTCAATAAGGCTCTCTTTCATGCCTTTTGAGCGGGCTTTTTCCACATCACGGGCGTTGGCGGCGAGTATGCCCCCCCGATCTCGGTCAATGGCGGCGGCAACGGCGGTCAGCGCCTTGTTTCTTGAGGCCGCGCTTTCCAGGGCTAATTGGCCCTGTGCCGACTTGAGCGAAAAAAACAGGTTTTTCAATGAATCCATAATGCCACACTATACAATATTTCATTTATATGATACAATATTTGAAATTCTATCTCATGGAGGAAAACATGAAAAAACTTACAGTGGTTCTCTTGACTTTGTTTGTGGCCGGCTCCCTTTTTGCGGGGGGCGGTACACAAAAACCTAGCGGCGGGGCTCTTATCGGCCTTGCCATGCCCGAAACCCACGTTCTGCGCTGGGTGAAAGACGGCAACCAGCTCAAAGCGGAAGCTGAAAAACGCGGCTATCAAGCGGAAGTCCAGTGGGCCAATGCGGATCAACCGACACAGAATCAGCAGATTCAGAGCTTCCTGACCCAGGGCGCGAAAGCTCTGGTGGTCGGCTGCATCAGTGAAGGCGTTATTTCGGTAATTGCCGAAGCCAAACGCGACAACGTAGCGGTTATCGCTTACGACCGGATCATCCCCAATTCCGCCGATTATGATTACTACATCACGTTCAACAATTTCAAGGTGGGCGTACTTCAGGCGCAGAGCATTGTAGCGGGGCTGAATCTGGACGCGGCTACCGCCGCGACGGCCAAAAACATCACCCTGTTCGCCGGTTCCCCGACGGACGGCAACGCCTTCTTCTTCTTTGACGGCGCGATGAGCGTTCTGAACCCCTACATTGACAAGGGCGTACTCAAAGTCGTGGGCCCCTATCCCAAGACCTCTGCCGAAACCGCCGCTTTCCAGCAGATCGCCACCGAAAACTGGCAGGCTCCCATCGCCAAAACCCGCATGGAAAACCTGCTCAACAACGCCGCGCGCAGCGTTACCCTGGACGCGGTACTCGCCCCCAATGATACTCTGGCGCGCGCCATCATTGAAGCCTTAAAAGCCGACGCCAAATACCGGACCAAACTGCCGGTAGTTTCCGGTCAGGATGCGGAATTCGAGTCCGCTCTGTCGATTAAGAACGGCGAGCAGTACAGCACCGTTTTCAAAGACACCGCGAAACTCGCTGAAGCCGCCATTATTATCGCTGACGCCGTCCTCAAAGGTCAGACCCCCAACGTCCCCGGCGCGGTTCTCGCTTCCGGCGATCTTGAAAAAATCGGTGATACCGGCAAGAAAGTCGTAAAAGCTTATCTGTTGGATCCCATTCTGGTTACCAAAGACAACCTCAGTGTTCCGGTAAACGCCGGTTTCTTCTCAGCAGAAGATGCTGCCCAGTTGAAGTAACTGTTTAAGGTGGTTGTGTCTGACCACTTATCATCTGATAAGTGGTCAGACCAGCCTCTTTTTTAGGGTGGCTTATAATGAGCGAGTATATTCTTGAAATACAAAACCTGACCAAGGAATTCCCCGGAGTCAGGGCGCTTGAAAATGTCAACTTAAAAGTTAAAAAAGGCGAAATTCATGCCCTGTGCGGCGAAAACGGCGCGGGCAAATCCACGCTGATGAGCTGTATCTCCGGCGTTTACCCCAAAGGCGATTACGAAGGTAAAGTTTTTTTTAAGGGGCGCGAAACCGAATACCACAGCGTCAAGGACAGCGAAAAAGAAGGGCTTGCCATTATCCACCAGGAATTGGCATTGAGCCCCTATTTGTCAATTTATGAAAATATTTTTTTGGGGCACATGGAAACCACATTCGGTATCATTAACTGGCATAAATATATCACCGAATCAAAAAAATACCTGAATACGGTCGGCCTGCATGAACCGCCCGAAACCGTCGTCAGCAAACTGGGAGTGGGAAAACAGCAGTTAGTTGAAATTGCCCGCGCCCTTTCCAAGAAAACGGAACTGCTGATTTTGGACGAGCCGACTTCTTCACTTAACGATGATGAAAGTGAGAAGTTGCTCAATCTTATTCTTGAATTTAAACGCCAGGGTATTACCTCGGTGATGATTTCCCATAAATTAAACGAAGTTTTAAAAGTTGCCGATACCGTAACAATTTTACGCGACGGTCGTTCAATTAGTTCTTATGATGTAAAAGGCGATAACCTTACCGAAAAAATGATCATCAGGGATATGGTGGGACGCGATTTAACTCACCGTTTCCCCGAACGGAAATCTTCGCCGGGCGAAACCGTAATGGAAGTGAAAGATTGGACGGTCTACCACCCCGAATACCACACTATTAAAGTGGTTGATAATGTTTCCTTTTTTCTGCGCAAGGGCGAAATTTTGGCTTTCTGCGGTCCAATGGGCGCGGGGCGCACAGAGCTGATGATGAGCATTTTCGGCAATTCCTACGGTCATCGCAGTGAAGGGGAGATGCGCATTAACGGAAAGTCCAAAAAGTTTAACAGTGCGCATGAGGCGATTAGTTCGGGATTGGGATATATTTCCGAAGATCGAAAAAATCTGGGGTTGGTTTTAATTCAAGATGTAAAAACCAATATCACCCACTCCAGCTTGAATAAAATCTCGCGGTTTGGAATTATCAATAATCAAAAAGAAATTACAGAAGCGGAGCGATACAAGAAAAATCTCAATATAAGAACTCCGTCGATAAATCAACTTGTGCGAAACCTCTCCGGCGGCAACCAGCAGAAAGTTGTTGTAAGCAAATGTTTGCTGGCAGACCCGGATATTTTGATTGTTGACGAGCCGACGCGCGGTATTGATGTCGGCGCAAAAACGGAAATCTACGGTATTTTGAACGATATGATTGCCGCCGGAAAGAGCGTTATAATGGTCAGCTCGGAGCTTCCCGAAGCGCTTGGCATGGCGGACAGAATTTATGTTATGAACGAAGGTAAAATAAAAGGGGTGCTTAACAAAGAAGAGGCAACCCAGGAAAAAATTATGCATCTGGCGCTGGTCGGATGAGGAGCTGATTATGAGCGAGAAAAGTATTAAAACATCCAATATTAAAACTCTTGTTTTAAGCAACCTGAGAAATTATTCCATGTTCATCATGCTGGCGTTGATTATGATAATTTTTGCTCCGTTGACAAATGGAACCAACTGGAACGAGCGCAATTTTACCAACATTTTTTTCCAGTACAGTTATATACTAATTCTCGCGATTGGCATGGTGATGGTTATCATCGTGCAGGGAATCGATCTTTCCGTCGGTTCGGTCTGCGCTTTTGTCGGCGCAATAAGCGCGATGATCTACAATACCGGCGTTGGGATGCCCGTGACTCTTATCGCTTCGATTGTGATGGGCGCGTTTATCGGCGCTTTTCAGGGAATGTGGGTCGCCTACGCGAAAATCCCGGCGTTCATCGTAACGCTTTCCGGCATGATGCTTTTTCGCGGTCTTACCTACATTGTTACAAAAGTTAACCCAATCAGTCTTAAAGATACCGGCTACCAGCTTCTTGCTACCGGAGTTCTTGACGAAGTTATGAAATTAAAAAAAATAGGTCCCTATTTTCCAATGGCGTTTATTGTGGCGGTGTTTTTGCTGGCGATTTTCTTTTTTGCCGAATTTTCCGGGCGCAGAAAAAAAATCGCCAACGACTTTGAAGTTACGCCGCAGGCGCTGTTTATTACCAAACTGATTTTAATCAGTCTTTTGGTGCTTGGGCTTGCGGAGCGTTTTGCGCGTTATCGCGGACTGCCAATTGTCGTGCTGGTTTTGGGAATCACTGTTTTTATTTTTCACTTTATATTGAGTAATACCGTTCTTGGTCGTTATATTTACGCGGTCGGCGGCAATCCCCATTCGGCAAAACTTTCCGGTATCAACTCGGAACTGGTAACTTTTATTGTATTTTGTTTCATGGGCGGACTGGCAGGTCTTGCCTCCGTTGTTTTCACCGGATACCTGAACAGCGCCCTGCCGCAGTCCGGTGACCTTTTTGAGCTGGAAGCAATCGCTGCGTGTTATGTCGGCGGCGTTTCTGCGGGCGGCGGAATAGGCTCGGTAATTGGGGTTATTTTCGGCGGATTGGTAATGGGCTCCATCACTAACGGAATGTTCTTGATGAATCTGGGAACACACTTCCAAAAAGTGGTCAAAGCTTCTATTCTTCTGCTGGCAGTTTTCTACGATGTCTACACCCGCAGAAAAGCCGGATTGGGTTGACGCATAACGTTATGAAAATAAAACATTTATTCATTTATTTTTTAATTATTTCATCGGCGTTCATGCTTGGGTGCGAAAAAAATATAAACAGCACTATTTCCGTATTTGGAATTGGTTCTGTTTCGGCTCAGCCGGATGTAATTGAAATGAGAATTACGTTAGGCAATACAGCCAAAACAACAAAAGCGGCTCAGGATGAAGTAAGCAGAATGGTAAGGCAGGCGTTGACGATAATGAAAGACGCCGGTATTGAAGATAAAAACATAATGACCGCTTCTTTGAACTTTAGATCAGAATATGAATATACAAACAGGCGCATTTTTATCGGGCAAAGAGCCGAGCAAAGCATAGCGTTTACTGTTGACAATATAGACAATAACAGCGAAAGGGTTTCTGAAATCATAGACAAGCTCATTCAAATTAACGGGATTGAATTAAACCATATTAATTTCAGCGTAAAAAACAGCGCGGATTATTATGTTAAATCCCGCGAGCTGGCGTATCAAAAAGCGGTAGAAAAAGCCAATCAATACGCCGAACTTTCAAACCTGAAAATAATCAGGGTGTTAAGAATATCAGAAGAAACAAACCAGCAAATATCGCCGATGAACAACAGAATGATGAATGACAGCATGGCATATTCCAGTGCCGCTTCAACAATAGTACCGATGGGCGAATTGGAAATTACAACCAGAATATTTGTAGAATTTCTATTGAAATGAAAACGGATAAATTCATCTAATGTTTCCCTATTTAGACGTGTCCTCGTACAGTTCCAAGTTTGCGTCCAGAAAATCCGTAAAAACCAGATATTTTCCGTTAGGTGAAAACGCAAGTCCTGTGGGCTGGTTGCGCCCCCATATTCTCTCTTCCAGTGAAAGGTCTTCGGTCTTTAAAAGATATACCGCGCCGAAATCCGGTCCCGGCTTTGTGTAGTCTTCGCTGTTATTGCGACCGCGTGAAGAAGCGGCGAGTTGTTTGCCGTCCGGCGAAAGAACTATTGTGTTGATGTTTGGACCTATGCGCTTTGAAACAAGAAGCGCGCCTGTGGAAGCGTTCAAAATGTTCACCGTACCTCGGTACATATCAGAAACATAAAGCCTGCCGTCTCTGTAAATTACATGACGCGCCGCGCCCTCTCCTTCGTAAAGCCGGTAGCGTGTACTCACCTTGTTTTGCGTCATATCAATCACGGCAATTACCGGCTCATCAAAAATCGCAGTATAAAGAAATTTACCGTCAGGTGAAAACGCCATGCCTCTGGGCGTACCGCCTGTGGGTATGCGGCGCAGAAGTTTTTTCGTTTCAGAATCAAACACGCTGATGTCCCGGCTTACCCAGTTTGATACTACGGTAAGACTTCCGTCGGGATTTTGCGCTACCACTTTGGGAAATACGCCGCCTGTTCCAAGCGATGTTTTATAATCAAGAGTATCAAGGTTAAAAATATGAACCTTGTTATCTTCCATGTTGGAAATCCAGAGTTCGCGGCGCTTTTCGTCTGTCATGGCTTCCACAAAACCCAAAGCGGTGCTTCCGGGTACGGAAAGCCGCTTTTCAAAAACCAAAGATTGATCAAAACGGAACACATCTATGCCGCGTTGGTTAAGCAGAGGAACAAATATCCGTTTGCCGTCCGGCGAGAAGTACGCGCTCTTGGGCTGATTTCCCGTGGAATACTCTCCCAAAAGTTTAAAACGTCCGTTTTCTTTTTCCAGCTTGATTTCCAAACGACCGTTACTGACAGGCAGTTCCGCGCTTGGGTACTCCATGCTTTTATAAGTTTGCGCGCCGAAACGGAGAGTCCCCGCGCCTGTTATGCGATAATTCCTTATTCCGCCGGTTTCGGAAACAGGCTTTTGTATTTCTCCGTTCAAGGAGACGGCAAGATCCGGCGGCGCGGACTTTAAACCAAATGTGACAGACTGCGCCCCAATCAAGCCCGGCTTTAAAAAAAAGAGAAATACGGCAATGAGCAAAAATGACGCCTTTAATTTAACATCTACCATAATTATATTTTATCTGTCGTCATAAAAAGTATCAAGCTCAATATTTTTCTGTGAAAATCGATGCATGAAATTTTCAATCAGTGCAAAAGAGTGTGCAGTTTTTTTATTAATTCGCCAAAATCCAGCGGCTTGCCGATATGGTCGTTCATGCCCGCTTCTATACATCTTTCTATATCTTCACGAAACACATTCGCGGTCATCGCAAGTATTGGTATGGTTTTTGCGTTTGGCACATCAAGAGAACGTATGTG
>JAISSH010000028.1 GCA_031273265.1 Treponema sp. | reverse complement strand
CTCTGCATGACATCTGCGCCGCGTTCCACAACCGTAACGCGCTTACTGTTCACGAGTCGGGTGGAAAGTTCCTGCGCGGCGTAAGAGCCAAGCTCTTTGCCGGGAGCGGCAGGGTCGATGATCAAAACCTTCGCGCCCTTCGGAAGCTGGGTTTCGATGTAGGTTTTCGCGCCGGAAAGCGCGATGTCCAAAGTTGCGGTCTGCGCGAAGCAGAGCGCGGCTGTCCCCACAATGAGGGCAAAGAGAATCGTTCTTTTCATAAAAACTCCTTATGTTTTTTGGAAAAATGAGAAAAATGCGTTTTTTGATTTGATAGTTGTAGTTTTGGCTGTTTTGCAGCCTGCCGGACACAATTACATTGGGGGGGGGGGGGGGGTAATATACAATTGATGTTTACAGTCTTAAAATATGACATATTGTCTTAATATACCCCTTTTCTTTGTGCGTATCTCTGCCATAAAAAAGGCAAAAACGACCGATAATTACAATTTTACCACCGATCATTAAATAAATATCACTTTTTTATGATTTTGTCAACATTTTACACAAGATTTTAACACATTCAACGATAATTCGATATGTTGCCTAGCAACGCAAAAAGCGATAATATAGAAAAAACACCCTTATATGAGATGTTTTTGCCGACGTGGTGGAATGGTAGACACTGGGGACTTAAAATCCCCTCCATGAAAATGGGTATGAGTTCGAGTCTCATCGTCGGCAAAGAGCGAGTTATTCATGCGTTAAAGTTCCTTCCCATTTATGCCGATAATCAGACGGGGGTGTACCTTGAAAAAAATTATATTGATTATCTGCGCGCTGGCAGTTGCGCCCGCGCTTTTTGGCGAAGAGGCGAATGTCGATGTGGTTTTCCACAATTTTCCCTGGGGTACGAGCATGAAGGAATTTACCGCCAAAATGGGGAAGCCGGCTCATACGGAAGAATACAACGGTCTTCAATCGCTGGTTTATGATAGTCTTGAAGTGTCGGGATACCCAGTATTTATGGTGGCTTATTTTTCTAAAGACGGTCTTGAGGGCGGAACTTACTACTTCCACACCTTCAATCTTGATCAACTTATGCAGTGCTACAAAGACGTACAAAAAAATCTTTTGGAACTGTACGGTCCCACCCTGCTCTGCGATGGAATAATCAGGGAAATGCGCCCCTATGAAACTTCGTGGAATTTGAAAAGCGGATATGTCTACCTGAAAGTAAACACCCGTCAAAATGAACCTGTCACTCTTTGGTATTCGTCGCCCGCATTAACAAAAAAGATAATGGGCTCTTAACCGGCGCAGGTTAAAACTCTACTCCGTAATTGTCCCGCCGCCTACAACTATATCCCCATCGTACATTACAGCCGCCTGTCCCGGAGTAATCGCGCGCTGGGGCGAATCGAATTCAATGTGCAGGCTGTCTTCGCCGATCTGCTCCGCAACCGCGCTTTGGGCAGCCTGCAAGTAGCGCGTTTTTACCATTACGCGCATTGGTTTTTTTAAGTCAGCACAGGCGATAAGATTGATGTCTTTGGCGGTCAGCGATTTGCTGAAAAGAGCGGAGTCCGGTCCCAGAGTGACGGTGTTGTCTGCGGTTGACTTCGCGGCGACATAGACTGGCGTGTTAGCCGCAACTCCCAATCCGCGCCTCTGCCCTATCGTGTAGCGGATAATGCCTTTATGCCTTCCGATTGTTTTGCCTTCTATGTCAAGAATGTCGCCGGGCGGATATGTTTTGCCTGTGTAGCTTTCGATAAATTTGCCGTAGTCGCCGTCCGGCACAAAGCAGATGTCCTGGCTTTCGCTTTTCGCCGCATTGACAAATTTTTTTTCTTCGGCGATTTTTCTCACTTCATTTTTAGAAAGTTCCCCAAGCGGGAAACGCGCTCTTTCAAGCTGTTGCTGGGTCAGGCAGTATAGCACATAACTTTGGTCTTTTTTTTCGTCTAACGCTTTTTGAAGCAAGAATCTGCCGCTTGACCCGTCCTGCGTTACGCGGGCATAGTGTCCTGTTACAAGAAGGTCGAAATCAAGCTGGCGCGTACGCAGAAGAAGCAGGTTGAATTTGATATGGCGGTTACATTCAATACAAGGGTTGGGGGTTGCGCCCTGTTCGTAGGTTTCAACAAAATGGCGGACAACCTGCTTATCAAATTCTTCGGTAAAATTTAGCACATAATGGTCGATGCCCAAATTGAAAGCGACGTTTCTCGCGTCGTTCACGTCCGCAAGAGAGCAACAGCGGCTCTCCCCGCGAAACAATTTGAGAGTTACGCCGACACACTGAAAGCCGCGCTCAAGCATAAGTGCGGCGGCGACAGAACTGTCAACGCCGCCGGACATGGCGATTATCGCTTTATTGCACATAACAAACGGAAACTCAGGCGTTTTTGATTGCGTCAACAGCCGCGTTGACTTCCGCTTCACAGCTTCGCATGGCAAGGATTGTTTTTTCAATCAAAAAATCCAGTTCCCAGCCCAACATCGCGGCTCCCTTTTCAATGACATCGCGCGAACAGCCGGCGGCAAATGCGGGAGTTTTGTACTTCTTTTTAACCGATTTCACTTCCATATCCATTACGCTCTTGGACGGTCTGACAATGGCAACCGCCCAGATAAGCCCGGTAAGTTCATCGGCTGCGTAAAGGATTTTTTCCATGATGTGATCGGGACTGGCGTCTACGGCGGTAAGACCGTAACCGTGACTGCACACGGCGTGAATCAATTCTTTACTTGCGCCGCCCGCTTCAAGAAGCTCCGGCGCTTTAATGCAGTGCTGTTCTGGAAACTGCTCAAAGTCGATGTCGTGTAACAGTCCCACAATCGACCAAAATTTGCTCTCGCCGCCGAAGCCCTGATCCTCAGCGAACCACTTCATAACCCCTTCCACAGTCAGCGCGTGCTGAAGGTGAAAGGGGTCTTTGTTGTACTGTTTAAGAAGTTCCCAAGCCTGTGCCCGGTTTATTCCCGCGTCCACGATTAATAATTCTGCGCCTTAATCTGGAAATACGCTTTGGGATGTTTGCACACAGGGCACGCTTCAGGCGCATTCTTGCCAACGATGATGTGTCCGCAGTTGGAACATTGCCAAATCTGGTCGCCGTCACGCGAAAACACAAGCCCGCCGTTGACGTTGGCAAGAAGTTTGCGATAACGCTCTTCATGCTCTTTTTCAATTTTGCCGACCATTTCAAACAACCCGGCGATTTTATCAAAGCCTTCTTCTTTTGCTGTTTTCGCAAAACCCGCGTACATATCCGTCCATTCAAAATTTTCGCCGTCCGCGGCGTCTTTCAAGTTGGCGGTTGTCGGGGGCACATCGTCGCCGTGCAGAAGTTTGAACCAAATTTTCGCGTGCTCTTTTTCGTTAAGCGCAGTCTCGCGGAATATCGCGCCAATCTGCTGATACCCTTCTTTTTCGGCTTTTGACGCGTAGTATTGATACTTGACATGCGCCTGAGATTCGCCCGCAAACGCATCCTTCAAATTTTTTTCGGTTTTTGAACCTTTCAATTCAGCCATAAAAAATCTCCTATATAATAGATTTACTAACCAGTCCAGTATAAGGGAAAAAAGAGAGTATAACAAGATGAGAAAACATGAAAAATTAAGATAAAATTTAAAGAAACAGCTAATTATGTTGAATTTATCGCGCGTTTTTGATACAATAAAATTATGATACAACAAAATTCCGAACTTGTTTCATGGTCAAACAAATTATCGTGCGGGGTAAAGTTGATCGATGATCAACACAAGGGTCTGGTTGATTTGGTCAACGATATGTTCAAGCATGCCACCGGCAATGAAAAACAGGAACACGATTATTTTAACAGGGTTATTCAGGAAGCTGTAAAATACGTAAAAGTCCATTTCGCCACGGAAGAAAAAATCATGCTTGCGACAAAATTCTCCGGTTACGCCGAACATAAAAAAGAACACGATAATTTTGTGCTTGCCGTTGTCGCCAATATCAAGGACTACGAAGCCGGAAAACGCCTCACACTTTCATCTTTTACCAGATACCTGAAAGAATGGATTTTGTCTCACATAGCGGTAATGGACAAACGTTACTTTGAATATTTTAAAACGATAGCCACTCGCAAAGACGACGGAAAGTTGAGTATCACTTCGGCGGATATTAAGTAAGATTAATCTTTGTAATCTTCCAGTATTTTGAATTCATCTATTAATTTCTTTATATTCTCTATTTCATTTTTTATGAAAGGCGGAGCGTCTATACCTGTTTTTAATATTCTTTCACCCAAGTTTACCAATAATTCCAGCGCATCGTTAAATTGACCGTTTGCCTGAAGCAAAAGAGCCGTATTATACCCGGCAACAACACTGCCTGTCTCTTCATAAATATTTTTATACGATACAAGCGCATAGAAATATTCTTTTTGCCGAACAAGTTTTTGCGCTTCCTCAAAACGCTTATCCTTATTTATGCTTTTTTGAATGCGCTTTTTCTCTGTCCCTGTCCATGGGGCAATTTCACGTATCATATCCCTTGAAAATTTTGCTGCTGCGGATTTGGCAATTTCATCAGATGATGGTCCTTTTGGAACAAAAATATCAAGCAAAAGATTCGCCCACCATTTTTTCGCTCTTCTGGAATCATCAAAAGTTACACTATGACTTTCTGTTTTTTTAAACACTTTCAATACTTCGTTATTGATTGCACGGATATACTTATACTCAATATCAACCGTTACGGTTCTGGTTATATAAACTTTTGTTTCTGTTTTCTTTCCGCTCTTTTCTTCTTTTGTTTCACTTTTATCATCTGAAGTAATATTCAATGTTCGTCCGGTTATATAAACGTCAACGTATTCCCAATAATCTGCTTCATCAATATCTCTTAATACAGCAGGATTTACGAAAGTGTAAGTTCCAGATTTCCTTATGCCGTTAGTTAACGCTCTAGTTACATCATTTCCAAGATACCTATATCTTCCGGTTTCATTCCATCCAAGAGGAATAACTGTAATAGTGTTCACGGTTCGTAAATCAACTAAAGGCGGATGTTCAATTTGGAATACAACATTAGTAGCGCATGATACCAATAATTGAAGCGCCATTAATGGGAAAAAAAGTTTTCTCATTGAAAAAATTGTATCAAAAAACTAGGATTTTTCAAGAAGTTGAAAAACACTCAATTCCAATAAATTGAAAATTTATCTTGTTTTTTTTTCAATTAGTAGTATCATTAGTAAATTACATGAAAAGATGACCTCAGATTTAGGAGGAAAAACTGTTGTCTGTATCTACATTCAGGCGTGGCTTGAAACTTCCCACAAGGAAGCACGCCACAGAGGGAAAACCGATTGAGATGGTTCCGCCGCCCAAACAGGCGGTGATTCCCATAAATCAGCATTTTGGCGCGCCGAATAAACCGCTGGTCAGTGTCGGCGAAAAGGTGATTCGCGGGCAGAAAATAGCCGACGCTTCTTCGCCGGGTCCGATGACTGTTCCGGTTCACGCTTCAATCAGCGGGGTTGTGAAGAAAATCGAACCGCGCACTCAGTCGAATAATACCGAAGGGCTGTGCGTTGTTATTGAAGCGGAAGAAGGCGGCGATTCTTCCGGCGGGCGCGAGGAATTTATGACTCCGCTCGATCCGTTTACCTGCACGAAAGAGGACGCCCTTGCGCGTATTCGGGAAGCCGGACTCCTCGGCATGGGGGGAGCGGGTTTTCCCACGCACATAAAACTCGCGCCGCCGCCCAACAAAAAGATTGACGTTATTATTGCGGACGGCGCGGAGTGCGAACCCTACCTCACCACCGATGAAGCCGCTATGACTGAAAAGCCGCACCTGCTTGTGAAGGGGCTTGAAATCATAATGAAGATTACCGGCGTTAACCGCGCGATTATCGGAATGGAAGATAATAAAAAAAATCTGATACCGATGATCGAACGCGAACTGCGCGTGGGAGAGATTAAGGGCGACATTTCAATCGGTCTTTGCAGAACGCGCTATCCTCAGGGCGGCGAAAAAATGTTGATTACCGCGCTGACGGGGCGCGAAGTGCCGTCCGGCGGTCTTCCAATGGACGCGGGCTGTATTGTGCAAAATGTCGGCTCGTTAATCGCCATCGCGGAAGCGTTTTTACTTGGAAAGCCGCTTATCGACCGCGACTTGACAGTGAGCGGCGGCGCGTGCAAAACGCCGAAAAATATCCGCGCCCCAATCGGGACGCTGTTAAAAGACCTGCCGGTTGAGTTCATGGAGATCGATTATTCAAAACTCGCGAAAATAATTTTCGGCGGACCGATGATGGGAACAGCCGTTCCGTCTTTGGAAATACCGATTCAGAAAAATACTTCGGGAATTATATTGATGACAAAAGAAGAAACCACCGCCGAAGCCGAAGGACCGTGTATAAGATGCGGACGCTGTATCCGCAACTGCGCCGCGAGACTTTCGCCAGTTATAATGAACAACAGTCTTGAAGCGGACGATCTTGATTACGCGGTAAAAGCGGGTCTTATGGATTGTATGGAATGTGGAAGTTGTTCCTATATGTGTCCCGCAAAGATAAAACTGGTTCAGCGTTTCCGCGTCGGCAAACAGCGTCTGCGAATAAAACAAGCGGCGCAAAAAGCGGCGGCGAAATAAGGAGCGAATATGGCAACACCATTAAATAGATCAATACCTTCAATTTTACTTCAGTCAAGTCCGCATATCGCGTCTCCTGTAAATTCGACGGCGCTTATGCGTAATATGCTTATCGCTCTCGCGCCGGTCTCAATTTTCGGCGTTGTGATTTTCGGGCTTCCTGCGTTACTTAATATTGTCATAGCGATAGTATCCGCCATTGCCGGCGAAAGCCTTTTCCGCCTTATCATCAAACAGCCGGTCAGGGCAAAAGACCTTTCCGCGGGAGTCAGCGGCTTGTTACTGGCGCTTGTTCTCCCGCCCAACACGCCGTACTGGATGACCGCGTTAGGCGCGTTTTTTGCCGTTATTGTCGCGAAAGAGTTTTTCGGCGGATTGGGCGCGAATATTTTCAATCCTGCGCTGATTGGACGCGCCTTCCTCCAAATGAGTTTTGGAGGTGCGCTTAACAAATGGCCTGTGCCTTGTCAGCCGTTTTTTGCGGCGGACGCAATCACCGGCGCGACTCCGCTGGGTATTACAAAAATGGGAGCGGGAATTTCCGCAGTGGGCAGGTCTTTTGTCGAAGCCGGGCTTTCAGCTTCGGACTCCTACTTGTCAACAATGAAAACTCTTTTCTTCGGTTTTAACGCAGGCTGTATCGGCGAAACTTCGATCTTTTTATGCCTCACTTCATTTTTATTTCTGCTTGTTACAAAAACAATTGATTGGCGCACACCTGTCTGCATGACTGCTTCGGGTTTTCTTTTCTCTCTTCTTTTTTGGCAGGACATTGGATTTTCCCTTTACAGCGTACTCTCCGGCGGTTTGGTTTTCGGCGCGGTTTTCATGGCGACCGATTATGTGACAACCCCTATAACAGGAAAAGGAAAAATACTTTTTGGAATTGGCGCGGGTATTATCACCATGCTGATCCGCAAGTGGGGAAGCTATCCAGAAGGAGTGTGTTTTTCGATATTGATAATGAACACCGCAGTTCCCTTCCTTAATAAAATGCTGTCGAAAAAATAAAGATTTGTGAAAAAGGGGGCAAAATGAAATTTAAAGATTTTTTTGGCATGTTAAAACTAGGAGCTATCCTTGCGGCGTTTGCGACAGCAGCCTGCATTATGCTTGCTTTTGTTTACGCAGGCACGAAAACAATAATTGAACAGCGTCAGGAGGAGGAACTTGTAAAGGCTGAAAAAGAAATTTTCCCCGACGCCGACAGCTTTGAGGAAATAAAAAATATTGCAAGTCCCGATCCGGCGGTTACTATTATGGTCGCATTCTCGGCTCTGAAGAACGGCGAAGTTATCGGGGCGGTGCTGGAGCTTTCACGCGCAAGTTACTCAGGTCCCATTATGACAATGGTCGGCGTAAGCACAGACGGTTTTATCACCGGCGTAAAAATTCTGGAACACTCCGACACTCCTGGATTTGGAGCCAACGCCGCCTCTTCTTCGTACTTTGTTGACCGCGAGAAGGGCTTAACTTTTTACGGGCAGTTCGCCGGAAAACATGTCAGCCATCCTTTCAGGGTGAAGGATGATGTAATAGCGATTACCGCTTCCACGATAACGAGTAACGCTGTTTCTTCATCGGTTAAAGCGGCTGCTCTTGCGGCTAACGCATGGTTTACAGGCGAAGAAGTTGACATTGTTTCCGGCGCATCAGAAGAAGGAGGAGAATTGTGAAAAGATTTTTCGGCATATTTACAAACGGACTTGTCCGCGAAAATCCGCTGTTGATATTGATGATAGGTCTCTGTTCCGCTCTGGCGGTAACAACCAAAGTCGCAAACGGAATTGGCATGGGGCTTGCCATGACTTTCGTTCTTCTCATGTCTGAGGTAGTGATCAGCCTTTTCAAAAAATTGATCCCCGATTCAATCCGCATACCCGTTTTTATAATTATCATCGCGGCATTTACCACAGTTATCGACTATGTACTGAAAGCGTGGTTCCCCGAACTCTCAAAGGCGATGGGCGTTTTCATTCCGCTCATCGTTGTAAACTGCATCATCATGGGACGCGTTGAAGGCTTCGCTTACAAGTCTCCGCTCGGCGATGTAATTTTTGATTCGCTTGGAATGGGATTGGGTTACACATGGGTACTGACAGGAATTTCCTTTGTGCGGGAATTATTGGGAAGCGGCGCTATTCTCGACTACATGATCATTCCGCAGGATTATCAGATAATGTTTTTTGCTCTGCCGCCTGGCGGGTTTTTTGTGTTCGCGCTGTTTATCTCGCTCAATCTGTTTATCAGGTCGAAGCTGAAAAAACCAGTCTCGCAGACGGCTGATTGTGAAGGATGCTCTGCGCACGGATGTACGGTTACTAACTGCGGTATCCCAGAAAGCCTGACCACTTCAGCCAGTGGTCAGACAAGCAAGGAAGGTTAAAATGAATCTTTTTAATATTTTTATAGCGGCATTTTTAATTGACAACATCGTGTTGATGCAATTTATCGCGCTCTGTCCCTTTATCGGGATGAGCACCGATGAGGACAAATCTATCGGCATGGGGCTTGCGGTAACATTTGTTACTGTGCTGGCAACCTGCGTTACATGGCCTGTTTACAAATTTATTCTTGAACCTCGAGGTCTTGAGTTCCTCAAGATTTTGGTTTTCATTCTTGTCATCGCTTCGCTGGTTCAATTGGTTGAATTCTATCTGAAAAAAATAATACCGTCTCTGTACAAATCAATGGGAATCTATCTGGCTCTCATTACAACAAACTGCGCGATCCTCGCGGTAACATTTAACGCAATTGACAGAAACTACAGCTTCATTGAGTCTATCGTTTACGCTGTCGGCGTAGCAATGGGTTTCCTGCTCTCCATGCTTTTATTGGCTGGTATTCGCAATCGTCTGCGGACAAGTCCCATTCCCGCTTTCCTAAAAGGAACGCCGGTACTTTTCGCGGCGACTGCGCTTCTTTCTATTGCCTTCATGGGCTTTAAGGGGTTGGCACAATGATTTTAACTACTGCCGTTTTCGCGTTGATTCTCGCCTTCATACTGGGAACTGCCCTTGGTTTTTTCAGGAAATTTTTCGCAGTGCCGGAAGACCCGATGACAGCTAACATTCGTGCGGCACTTCCCGGCGCAAACTGCGGCGCGTGCGGTTTTCCCGGTTGTGATAGCTACGCCGCCGCGATCACTGCGGGCAGCGCGGAGATAAATTCCTGCACAGCTGGCGGACCTTCCGTCGCGGAAAAAATCGCCGCTATTACTGGCAAGTCAGGCGGCGCTGTCGTGCAGACCGTGTCCGTCCTCGCCTGCCAAGGGTCGTCATTGCACACGCCGTTAAAAGGAACTTACACCGGACTTCAAACCTGTCGCGGCGCAAAACTCGCGGGCGGAACAAAACTCTGCTCTTGGGGCTGTCTTGGTTTCGGCGACTGTGTAAAAGTGTGCAAGTTTGACGCGCTTGAAATGAGCGATCTCAATCTGCCGAAAGTCAGTTACGCGAAATGCACCGGCTGCGGGCTCTGCGTTACCGAGTGTCCGCAGGGACTGTTCAAAGCCGTCGCGAGGGAACAAAAAGGCGCAATGGTTCTCTGCTCCAACAAAAATCCCGTAAAACAGGCGGTGGCAAAAACCTGCAAAATCGCGTGTTTTAAGTGCGGACTGTGCGTCAGAAGCTGTCCCCAGCAGTGCATCAGTCTTGATACGTTCATTCCGGTTGTCGATCTTTCAAAATGCAACTCCTGCGGAACCTGCGCGGAAAAATGTCCGTCCAAAGTTTTCAAGATTATTGAACGTGATGTTCTGGCGAGTTGACGCTTATGAAAAACAAAATTAATGCCTATTTTTGTATTATAAGTTTATTTACAGCAATTACCTTTTCAAATTGTACAGCAAAACATAATTATGATCTTTCATTGAATAATACTTTATCCATTTTTCTTTTGAATAATGGAAAAAGCCATTATTTTTGCATACCTGTTCAGTATATGGGTGATTATCAAATTTCAGGCTTTGAATTTAATAACGGCAATATACTAATTGGTGATTATGATATTTTATTAAAAAGAGACGAAATAAATATTTATATTTATCTTAATGAAACCGCAGATGAAGACGGAAATTCAGATAGTGAATTTATCTTGATTCATTCCGAAGAAAACGGCAAGATATTAATTTCAAAAATGGACAAACCGTTAACAAAAAAACATGAATCTGATGAAGAGTTGAATCATTATTATATTTTTATAGAAAAATATCTAACAGATAATGAGATGAAAAAAATAATCAAGGAATATGAAAGGGGAAATGTTTCTTCCAAACTGTCTATATGGTACGATATTACCATTGATAACGAAGAACAAAGCGGAAGCGGAATGTTAGATGATTTTGAACTTCATAACGGACCTGCCATAGACCCCGCATGGTTTCCTCCAAATCTGAATTTTTTTAAAGCTAAATATCTTCAAAAATAAGGCGTTTTGTATCTTTAACGCAAGGTTTTATACAAAAAACAGTAATATTGACATATGTCATTTTTTGTATTATCTTTTGATACAAGGTGCTTGAATGCGTGAATTATTTATCAAATGGCGTTATTACGGACTTGGACAGACTGAATACAAAAAATGTATGGGGATAATATTTTCCAATAACATTTCCGGTCTGCGTAAGGCGAATTTAATAGCGGCGGTTTTAACGTTCTTTTTCGCGATTTTTCCAATCATTACCGAAAACGATTTTGCCAAAACAAAAATTTATTTGATATCGTCCATAGCCGCCTTTATTATGTATTTTTTCTCTGCTTATAAGAAGCGTCAGTTCAATCAAAAAAAACAGATCAGCCGCAGTCTCATTTACATTTTAATTTTTTTATTTTTTATGAATGTTATGATGTTTGGATTGTATCTGGCTGTCTGGGCAAATACTGAAAAAATTGCCGGGTCTTTTATAGGCATTCTGATCTGTGTATTGTTTCTGTTTAATATCTCGCCCGTGTTGTACCTTTGTCTTATGTTAAGCGCGGTAATAACTTTTATAACAACTGTTATTCTATATAAAAATCCTTTAGTTTGGAATTATGATATACAAAACGCCATGTTTGCCGGAATCGTCGGTTTGATTTTCGGCTGGCAGATTATTATGAACAGAATAACTATGGCTTCGACCGCAAAAAAACTTGAAAATGAACGCGACAGTTATTATGATCAAAGCACCGTAGACGAATTGACCCAGTTGAAAAATCGCAGGGATTTTATACAGACCTTTTGCAGATATAATTCAAATTACCGGGAAACTGATCATTTTTTGTGCCTCGCGATTATGGACATTGACTTCTTCAAAAACTATAACGATCATTACGGTCACCCTATGGGCGATGAATGTCTCCGTAAAATAGGCAAAGCGCTTAATGATCTGAATGCCGCCACAAAAATATACACCGCAAGAATCGGCGGAGAAGAATTCGCTCTTGTCTGGTTTGAAGAAGAAGCCGCCCACGCCAATAATGTCACCTCACAGGTTATTCAGATGATACGCGACTTGAACATTCCGCATGAAAAATCAGATGCCGCGCCTTATGTAACAGTGAGCATTGGACTGCATATAACAAAATGCGGCGTGACAGATGACACGCAAATTCTGTACGATATGGCGGACAAGGCTCTTTACACCGCGAAAAGAAGCGGGAGGAATCGCGCGGTTGACAGCACGTCTCTGGCTATCAGCGCCTGACTCTTTTGAGAAAATCCGCCGGGTGCGTTTACCTGCCCGCCCATTTCATGCTATGATTACTCAACATGAAAGCAAATAACGCCGCCCTTGCCCTGCTTGAGGGCGCGGGACGGATCATCAAAGGGAAAAATGAATTTCTTGAACTGCTGATTGCGGCAATTTTGGCGGGCGGTCATGTGCTCATTGATGATTATCCTGGGCTGGGAAAAACCACAGTGGCAAAAACTCTTGCAAGGTTGATCGACGGCGGAAAAAAGGGGCTGGACTTCAAACGGATTCAATTTACTCCCGACCTTTTACCCTACGACATCACCGGTGTTGATGTGTTCGATCCTAAGTCGCGGACTTTTCGCTTTATGCCGGGTCCTGTGCTAGCGAATATTGTTCTTGCCGACGAAATCAACCGCACCACGCCGAAAGTTCAGTCTGCTCTGCTGGAAGTCATGGCGGAAAGACAGGTTACTATCGGGCAAAATACCCACAAGCCGCCCGAACCTTTTTTTGTGATTGCGACGCAAAATCCAATTGAAAGCGAGGGAACTTTTCCCCTTCCCGCCGCGCAGCTTGATCGCTTTATGATGAAGCTTTCGATGGGTTACCCCGAACGCGAAGCGGAGCTTGCTATCCTCGAAGAAAATCCCGCCGAGACTGTACTCGCAAAACTTGAGCCTGTCATCCGTCTGGCGGATTTCACCGCCGCGAAAAAAGCCGCGGCTACTGTGTTCTGCCATCAATCCCTGAAAGAAGCAATCGCTGATATGATCAGGGACACGCGCATTCACAAAGCGTTCAGTCTTGGAGCAAGTCCGCGTGCTGGACTTCATCTGTTGTCGGCGGTTAAAGCGCGCGCTTTTGTTAAAGGGAGGGATTATGTTTCAGATGAAGACCTCGCCATCCTTGCCTCTCCGGTAATTTCGCATCGTGTGAAACTTCGCGATCCAAGAACGCAGAGTGAAAAAATTATACGGGAAATCTGCCTTGCCAGACTTGAAAAACTGGAAAAAGAAAAATTGGATAAAACCGATGAAAAAAAAACCGGTTAAAATTAAAGCGGCGCTAACGCCCCGGACGATGGGCGTTTTTGTCCTGCTCATAATTGTCCTGTCTTTCGCGGCGGGAATAATCAGGGGGGAGATGGTTCTTACGTTGACGGGATCGGTGTTTCTGGCAATCTGGGTCTACTGCCTCGCGATGACTCTGTTGTTGGCGTTGTTCCACCGAAGACGCGCGGGCGGAGTCACTATCCGTTTGAGTCCGGAAAAAATCATCTCAGGCGGCTGGACGCAGGTGAGTTATTTTGAAGATGAGGGAAGTTCATCATTCAGGGAAATTATTCAACTTCCGGGAATTCTTGTCCGCTGTTGCGTGCCGCTTTGTACAAAAGACGGACGGCATTTAACATACGATTTCAAACCGGAATTGAAAACCGGCGCGGCGCGGCAGGAGCAGTTTCAGGCGGAAAAACGCGGCGCGTATTTTTCTCCTTACGATGAGTTTGCCGTATTCGACATACTTGGTTTTTTCCGCTTCGCGTACCGTATGCCCGTCGAAAGCGCGGCTCGCCTTCTTGTCAGCCCGCATACCGCAAGCGAAGCTGTCCCTGTGCGGGCAAGCGGCGGCGAATCATGCAGAGAGGGTTTGCCTGTTGATCGCACCGACGATCTTGTTGACAGCCGCCCCTATGTGCCCGGAGATGATCCGCGGCGCATTAACTGGAAACTGTACAGTCACGGAGGAGAGCTTTTTATCAGGCAGGGTGAAAGAGAACCGCCGCCCCAGTCGGCGATAACCATTTTGATAGATACGCAGTTTGACGCGCTTTACAGCAGGGGAATTTTCGCCCTGCGAAACAGGGACAAACACGCCGTTGCAAGCGCAGACGCGCGGACTGCCGTGGATTTGTTATGTGAGAACGCAATGGCTATTGTTGACGGTTTAGGCAAAGAAAAAGATGTGCAAATCGGTTATACTGACTCAGGTGAAAAAAACGGCGTGTCCTTGACTAGGGCGGAATTGGGTTTTATGCTGGCGTTTCCTGCAGCTTCGCCCGCGCCGATGGATCTGCCGTCCGTACCGGAGGAGCGCGCTGTTTTGATATTGGCATTGCCAAGGGTCACATCGGAGGCTTCTTCGCTGGACAGATTTCTGTCCAACAACGCGAGCCGCTCAATAGAACTGATTTTTATCTACGGCGCGGGCGAAGGCGGGAACCGCGTTCACGAAGAGCGGGCGGCTGCGGCTGAGATATGCGTAACTCTTTACAACAAACGTCCCGGCGTAAGAGCGCGGGCGATAGGATTTCAACTATGAAAAAAAATTCGGCTGTTTTCATACCGGCTTCAATACCGGCGCTTTTTTTCCGGTCTGTCGCGCTTTTCATTATCCTGTTCCAATTCCGGCTCATTGCCGCAGACCTTGCGGACACTTCGATTTTTACCGCCACCTTGCTTGCGGGATTTGCCGCGGCATCCTTTCTTTCAATTCTGCGGCTGAACAACAGGCAGATGAACCCAATCGCCGCCCTCATTTCAATCGGGCTGATCCCCTGGGTTGGCAGGGCATTAATCGCTTTGCCGCGCCTTTTCATTTCCGGCAGAGCCGACACGCCGGCGATTATCCTCGATTCGATGCTTTTAAATCTTGACCGGAATAATTTCGTCTCACTCTTTCCGTATTACTGGAGCGCGGTTTCAACGTGGTTTTCGCTCTCGTCCGCCGGCGGAAGAAAATTTTTAAGAGCGTCGATAATCGCCGATGCCGCGCTGTTTCTTTTTATTTACAGTGTAACACAAACCGCCAAAATAGAAGTTTACCGCTGGCCTATTGTAATGATTGTATTATTCAGCGCGGTTGTTTTTTTACAGGCGCTTGCCCTGCTCTTTTCAATGCCGCCGGAAACTAAATTGCGCGTAAAAGAAATTTGTTTCGCGGTTGCCGCGCTGGTAATAATTATTGTGTTCGGCGGCTATTTCTTTTTAAAACCTCTGCAGGAGCAGGCGGTTAAAATGGGCGGCGGTCTTTTGGAGCCGAAATTTTTCAGTCTCGGTTTTTCCAAATACCCAAAACTGAATTCGGAAATTTCAACGAAGAACGATTTGGTCATGGTTGTAAAAAAAGACAATGATGAAAATTTTTTATTGAGGGAGCTTGTTCTTTCCGGTTACAGTAAAAAACACGGTTTTTATCAAATTGAAGAACTTGACGAAAAAACCCACCTTCCCCGTCTTCCGTCACGGCAGACATTTTTTGAACCGCCGGAATTTGAAAAGGCGCGGTATTCATTTCAGGAGTATTTTCTTGTCAATATAGACCCGTCTTCATTTATCGCTATGAAAGAGCCTTTATCGGCAAGTCCCTATGAAAACTGGAACGCATCATCTTTTAAATCAGCATACGGCGCGGAGAGTCTTGTAAGCACTGCGGATTTTTCAAACCTATATTATTCAACTAACGCAAATGATCATCCAACATACGAACAGTTTGGCTTTTCTGAGGAAGAATTCAAAATTTACACCGATTACGGAAATGACGAAAGATTCCTCTCTCTCGCAGAGGAAATTACAGCCGGTTACGGCAACTATGCGGACAAAGTTATCTCCGTTTTGAATTTTCTTAAAGAGGGCGAATATCGCTACAGCTTAAAACCCGGAATCGCGCCCGACGGAGATCAACTTGGGTACTTTCTCTTTCAGGTAAAAAAAGGTTATTGCACCTACTATGCGTTTGCCTATGCCCTGCTCCTGCGCTCTTTGGGAATTCCCGCCCGCGTGGCAGCCGGATTTTTCGTTGACCCTCAAACCAACACCTTCGACTATTATCCTGTGCGTTCAGACATGGCGCACGCGTGGGTAGAAGTCGCCTTCCCCCGATTCGGCTGGATTGAATTTGACCCCACTACGGAAAAAGTCGCGGAGAATGAGGAATTACAGTTTTCATCAGGAGTAGATCCCGCGCTTTTTGAAAAACTGATGCGGGAGATTTTTGAAAACCGCTATGAGATAAAAATACGCGAAGACGGAAGCGCTGAAGCGCGGGTTTCAAGTTTCAATTCATTGGCGCGAAAAACAATCGCGTTTATTAAAAACTATTATCTTCACATAACAATCGCCGCGATAATACTCATTTTTCTCTACATCCGGTGCGGCATTTTACTTTCAGTTTTTATGACGCGCAACTTCCGTAAAAAATCCACCCGTATTTTGAGCCACGCACGCCGCCGCCTGAATCTGGCTGGAATTCACCGCGACGGTTTGCTTTCGGAAGCGGAATGGGCGCTTGGACTTAACAGTCGTTTCAACGGCATATATCCTCTCTGCCATTCAGCCGCAGCCGCCCGGTTCGCTCCTAAATACTCAAAATTTGACTTCGAACTGCAGTGGGAAAACTACAAATTATTCTGCGTTTCATACCGCAAAGAAATCTCTCTTGGGCGGCGGATAATATTATGGCTGATTCCGCCACTTGCGCTTGCCCTTAATTCCGCAAAAAAAAACGGAAAAGCGCTTCTGCTCATCTTCTTACTTGTGTCTATTGCCGGCTCTCAGATCAGAGCGCAGGATAACGATGATGTTGAATTAAAAAGCGCAGATGAACTTTTTAAGGAAGCTTCAAGCGCGGACTACTCTGAAAATTGGGAACGGGCGATTGAGTTATACAGGGAAGGCGGCGCGCTCTTTCCGCGGGACGCGCGTTTTCCGTGGGCGTTGGGAAATCTTTATTACGGGCGTTCCCTTTTTGGTCTTGCGTGGGACGAGTACCAAAAGACTCAGGCTATCACTCCCGACAATCCCACCGTATTAAACAGGCTCGCAAGAACCGCCGGTTACATGAACCGCGACACGGTGTCGGTGGATTATTATGAGCAGGTTCTTGAACTTGAACCGCACAACAGGGAGGCTATCGGCAGTTTGGGGTGGATGTATTTTAAGGTTCACAGGCTTGCGGATGGAGAAAAACTTTTAAAGTCCGCGATTGAACATTTTGGCGAAGACGCGGATTTTTCAATGACGCTGGGAACTGTGTACTCTGATATGTACCGTTATGATGAAAGCAAATATTGGTATAACAAGGCGATCTCGATGGGAGAATATTTGGGAGACCGCGTGTTTACCGCCATAGCATGGTACAACCTTTCAATTTTAGAATCTCATTTTTACAGCTACGATTTTTGCATGAACGCGGTCAACAATTCGCTTAATATTCAAAACCGCGCTTCCGGTCGCCTCGCATTAGGTGAAATTTATATGCGGCGGCTTGAACTTGAAAAATCGCAGAGAGAGTACAACACCGCCTACGGGATCGATACGTCTCCGCTGGCGAAATTAAATCTGGCTCAGGTTTATCAAATGTCGGGGCGTCTGGAAGAAGCGCGGCTTTACGCGGAAGACTGCCTAAAAGGGAGCGACAATTCATGGATGTTGAATTTCGGCATAGACCCCGACCGTTATAAAAGAGATATTCACCTAATTCTCACGGATACATATTCGGGTCTTGTAAAAACAGAAAAATTTTTGCCGTGGGCAGGACCCCGTGATAAAATACGCTCTTTGTTAAGAATCACGACGTATAAATTAAAACACGCGGTAAATCTCAGGCTTTACCGGAAATACTGTCTTGCCGCGGCAAACGCCTACTACGGAAAATTGTCGAGCGAAGGCGGAGCGCATCTGGATTCATATATACAATACTGTAAAGCTTTTAAAGATTATCCGCGCCGCGCAATTTCCTATCTGAACAAAGCGCGCGAATTTGAAACGGCGCTTATTCCGGCGTCAATCCCCTCTTATGACATTGAAGAGGGCATTCTGCTGGGAAATGAAAATCTTACGGAGAAAGCTCTGTCCGCTTTCGACCCGTTATGGGAAAAAGAATTCATCGCGTTATGCTACAGTGAATTCGCAAATCCAAAAAAATCTTCGCTTTTTAGTTTTCGGCGGCAGAACAGGGAAATATCCGCAGAAGAACTTTTCGCTCTTAACCGCGGCGCACTGCGTCAGCGCGGCATAAAACTGCCGGTAAAATTTAACATTATCGGGAGTGAACAAGCTGCGGGTATTCAAAAAACTCTTGAAAAAGCGCTTGTCCGGGCTGGCTTTGGCAGAGCCGCAATGGGAACAGAAGCCCGATTTACATTGAATGTAATAATTGACGCAACGCAGGCGGGATATTCCGCCTCATGCCGGCTTGTTGACAAAACCGGAAAAACAGAAACGCCGCCTTGTTCAATTCCGTTACGTGCAATAACACGCGCGGAATGTTACAGCCTCGCAAGGGCGCTTGGGAACGCGATATTCACTGTGGAGTAAGTTCAGTTGTTTACTTTTTCCAGTATCTCGGCGATGATCTTGTCGGCGTTATTATAAGTAACCTGACATGTGCCAACCTGCCGGTGTCCGCCGCCGCCGTATGTGAGCAGAAGCGAACCGACATCCACCGTAGCGGTACGGTTTATAATGCTGTACCCTACGGTAATGGCGACATTTGTTTTATTGCGTCCGTCCACAACCCAGACGGAAATATTTTGATCCGGGAAAAGGGTATAAATAAGAAACCGGTTTCCGGCATAAATAACATCAACATTCCGCAGGTCAACCATGATAACTTTGCCGATTGGTTTGGCGTACTTCAAAACCATTTCCTTAAAAATGCTCGTCTGTTCAAAGTACAAATCCAGCCGTTCTTTTACGTCGGGCATTTCAAGAATTTCCTCAATGGATTTTTCAGAGCACACTAAAGCCAACTGTTTCATCAGATCATAGTTGCTGATTGTAAAATTGCGGAAACGTCCAAGACCGGTGCGCGGGTCCATGATAAATCCTAAAAGCACCCATCCCTTCGGATCAAGAATTTCATCAGAAGAAAGGTGTCCTGAATCCACCTTGTCAACATAATGGATCATCTCGGCAAATTTGCCCAGCTTGGCGTCGCCGCCGTAGTATTCGTAAACAACGCGCGCGCAACTGGGAGCCAGCTTGGATACCCCTTCAAAATAAACGCCGCCGCCCAAGCGCTCAGATTCACTTGAATGATGATCAAACCAGAGTTTGCAGCCTTTTATATATGGAATATTCGCCAATATATCATTATCTGTGGCTTCAACCAAACCATCTTGAATGTCTTTAGGGTGTACAAATTTCCAATCATCAATCAGTCCTAAATATACTAAAAGCGCTCCGCAGGCTAAGCCGTCAAAGTCGGATCGGGTTAGTAACCTCATCTTACACCTTCCTTGTCCTTAAAATAGAATCCTATATTAAGTTTCGGCAAATTTTACCATTTAATTCAAGATTCAACAAGCCTGTTTAATGATTGTGAATTAAACGAAAAAAAGTAAAATGCGCGTTAATTTTCTACAAAAACGCCGTCAGCCTTGCCAATAAACCATTTAAGCACCGCTTCCGCCCGGTTTCCGAATGAATTCCCGATTCTGTCTCCCATGCCCGGAACAGAAACCGCCTTTGCCATGGAAACGGCGTAAATCAACAATGAGTCGCCGCAGTCAATAACCGCCAAAACTGAACGCAGTTTGTTTTTTCCCACCGCCGGAATAATTCCGGCGACCATGGCGGTCAAATTTTCCTGAGAGAAGATCAGGGCGTCCTGAGACGATATAAAATCGTAGCGGTAAATATTGTCCCCAAAGGTGAGGTCTTTCTGCCTTGCGAAAAGGGTGTACTTCGCCGGAGGCTGCGAAAACACGGGGTCAGGGAGAGGTTTTTTGGTTGACGGACCGTCTATGACCACGGAGGATTCGTAAAAAGTACGCATGGTTTGACGGCTTGCGGAATAATATTCAATACCGGTTAAGGTGCTCATGGACAAAAGATGATTGAACAACGACGTGCGCTGTTCTTCGGTCCAATTGTCCGAAGACCCGTCCGAATTTTTTTTATACAGGTACAGCGTCTCGACAGCCAAAGTCGGCGCAAGAGCGGCGTTGATGTCTGCGGTAAATTGCCGCAGTTCTTCGGAGTTTGGCAGCAGCCTTAAAACCGGGTTTTTCAACTGGGTTGCGGTAACAGATTCACCTGAGCGCAACTGCGCCGCATGAGCCGGGTCTACCAGCTCTTCAAGCGTTATTGAAAAAATGAGCGGAACGGCGGCAAAAAACATTAATAAAACTAGTTTGACCTTCATCTACTTTAATCCGCGGAAATAAACCCGCACCTGCTTATATAAACCATCTCCCTCGCTTTTGGTTTCAACATCGTTGATATCATTCAACGTGGTATGAATAACCCACCTGTCGAACGGATTCATCGGTTCAAGCAGAATTGAACTGCGGCTCTCACGCACCTTTTCCGCTACGTTATACGCAAGACGCACAAGGTTCTCTTCCCGCCTTATACGGTAATTCTCGGTATCCAGAATCACGCGCACGTCCTCTCTGCCAAGCCTGCCCGCGTAAATATTCAACAGCAACTGAAGGGCGTCCAGATTCTTGCCTTTTTTCCCTATCAAAATCGATGAATGTTCGGAATCGATTTTTAATCCCAGTTTGTGTTTTTCCCTGAACAGGATCGTTACCTTGCCGGGATAACCCATGTGTTCAATAAGCCCGGCTGCAAACCCCGTTAATTTTTCCTCAAATTCATTCTGACACAAAGGCTCGCCATAAATCGCCTTCCTTGCTCCTGCGCCGCGGCTTTCTTCCGACCGGTTGGAAGAACGGGCGCCTGCGGAAGAATTCCGGTTTCGGGTATGCACCTTTATTTTTACATAACCTTTTTTGAACAGACCCTGTTTTTGGATTTCAAGAATCTCCACATCAAAATCATCTTTTTCAAGACCCAGTTCTTCCGCTGCTTTATCAATAGCTTCTTTTTCGGTACGTCCTTCAAATTCGTATTCCATATTTATCTCCTTATTTCTTTTTATTTTTTTTGGGGGCAATTACAGGTACAGGCGGCGGTTCGGGCTGCCCGCGTTTTGCCAAAACATATTTATTTATAATCAACTGCTGTACAAGGGTGAGAAGGTTTGAAAAAATCCAGTATATCAACAAGCCGGACGGCATATTATACAGTATGAAGAAAAACACTATCGGCATGACATATAACATCATTTTCATCTGGGTATTTGACTGTTGACCGGGCGTTTGTGTAACTTTGCCGTAGATTAACTGTGAGCCGACGTAAATAAACGGCAGAAGCCTCAACGCTGTCCAGCCTAATATGGGCATCTTGGTTCCTTCCGGGAAACTCCAAATGGCTTCCGGGAGCGAAAGATCGGGTATCCAGCCGGGAATAAAGCCCGCGCCGCGCAGATCAAAATGGTTGTTAAAAAGGTTATACATGGCGATAAATATCGGAACTTGCAGCAGCATGGGAAGGCATCCTGAAACAGGGTTGTAGCCTTCCTGCTTGTAAAAATTACCCATCTCTACCTGTAGTTTCTGCGGATTGTTTTTATATTTTTCCTGAATCTCTTTTATTCTGGGCGCGAGAGCCTGCATTCGGAATGTGGCTTCCGAGCCTTTTTTTGTCAGGGGAAAGAAAACGATCTTTACAAATAACGTAAGCAGAATAATCGCAACGCCGTAGTTAGGTGCAATTTTGTAGAAGAAAAGAAGCAGCCATTTTAACAGTTTTTCCAGAGGCGACAAAATCCCGCGCGAACTGGCAGCTTCGACAAGATTCCTGTCCTCCATTTGGCGGAATTCGCTTTTTCCGGTGTTGTAAATCGCAAGCGCTTCCTGGGTTTTCGGTCCCAGATAAAAACGGTAATTATCGGTAATTCTGGACGCATTCGCGGCAGGACGGATTATATACATTCTGGAAGCCGAAGGAATCCCCGCTTCCGCCCTTTCCGAAAAACTGATGGTGTACTGCGCAAGATAGGGAACGGCAATAAAAGCGAAGTACTTGCCCGAAATAGCAGCCCACGCCGGACGAGATTCAATTAGTTCATTTACTTTTACATTTTTTCGTTTTCCATTTAGAAATGTGATATAGTGCCGGAAATCGTAGCGGTTGTCGAGTTTTTCAAACTTGGGTCCAATCTGCGGACCAAAAGCGATAGTGTACGCGCTGCCGGAAAAATTAAAATTGGAAACCGAATACCCGCCGTCAAGAGTAACCGTTAGCTCAAACATGTGGTCTTTTGGTTTAAATTCGTACTGCTTGATTAAGCGGAATTTTCCGCCTGCGCCGGGCGTTCCGGCAGGGATAATAAAATCGCGGTAAAATTCCACCGAATATTCAGACAGGCGGTTCACATAAAACAATGATGTAACCGGCTGTGCGTCAAGACCGCCAAAGGCTATCGAAAAAGCCTGCGCTTCTTTTTCACCGGAAAAAATCATATCAACATTATCGCCGCTGTCATCATGCTCATTCAGTTTCCATGAAACTATATTGCCGCCGGCATTGGTAAGAACCACTTTTATCAATTCCGTTTCTATCGACACATACTGCACCGCCTGCGGACCGGAGTCTGACTGCAATTCTTCCGTCAATGAAGAGGCGGGCGGCTCCTGCAAAGTTTCCACTGCGGGAGTCTCCTCCTGCGGCGGAGAAGACGAAGGGGTAAACTCCTGCTGTGTCTGCGTTTGAACGGCGGAAGCCGGGTTCGTCTTGGGAAAGAACACTCCCTGCATCACATAAAAACCAATCAACACAACAGTAGAAAGCACAATCGCTAAAATCGTATTTTTTTCCATATCAATTCCTTATTTACAAAACGGGATCATAGCCGCCATGATGAAAAGGATGACAGCGGACAATCCGTCTGACAGCCATTAAACAGCCGCGTATAACACCGTATTTATTTACAGCTTCATAAGCATAAGATGAACAAGAGGGATAATACCTGCAAACCGGAGGAAAATGAGGAGATATTGCATACTGATAAAACTTGATAAACACAAGCGCTATATTCTTCATGTTAATAATCCGGCTTTGGTAAAAAGGAACTCAAGCTGTCCGGCTCTGTCCGAAAGCGCGCCGGCTGTGAACAATCTTTCTGTTTCTGGATAAACCTGCAGAATTATGTCACATCCGCCATCTGCTCCCGCCGAAGCGGAAAGGCGCGGCAGTAAATGCCTGTAAGCCTCGCGGCTGATTCGCCTGGAACGGTTTCTGGCAACAGCATTTCCAAACCCTCTGGAAAATGTAAAGCATATCCGGTTGTGGGGCAATTCGTTCTTCAATACAAAGAGCTTCGCGCCCCGGCAGCCAAACCGCTTGCCCCTGCCGAAAACCTCCCGAATTTCGTTCCTTCCCTTTAAATGCTCCTCCCGCCTGAAGCGAAAAGAGCTTATTTTTCCCTTTTCAGGGATATTTTCACAGTTAATAAGGCTTTTTCTCGTCAGAAACCGTCAGTTTAAGCCGGCCTTTCGCCCTGCGGCGCTTTAGTACCAGCCGCCCGCTCCTCGTTTTCATGCGGGCGCGAAAGCCGAATTTACGGTTTCGCTTTACTTTGCTGGGTTGATAAGTCCGTTTCATTGCAATTACTCCTAATATATAAAGGTTCTTAAAAACAAAATTAGGTTATCAGTGTAGAATAATAACGAAGAATGGTCAAGTATATGTACCTAAAATACACGCCTTCCGGACACATTTATATATCCCCAGAAGATGACTGCGATGCCGTTGTAGACGCCATGCTTGCGACTGATTATAACGAGGAATTCTGCATAGCTGTGGATTTTAGCCCTGAATTTGTCTCAAAATTGATGGAAGCCGGATTTCTTGTAATGTCGGCGAACATAGCAAATGACGATGAAGACCCGTATTATATTACGCTTCCCAAACTGCACCTTTCCCGATCAGCCCTTTTTTTTGAAAGTCTGCACATAAAAAAATCGATTCGCCGTTTTTTGAACAATTACGAACTCCGCCCGGACGCGGAATTTGACCGTATTATAGACCGCTGTGTGGAAAAGCACGGCGATGAGTGGCTAACTCCCCCGCTGGTTGACTGCATAAAAAAGATACGAAGTTTTCACGAAGGAGATGAGGACACGCGCCGGATTGCGCCTGCGTCCAACGCCCGCCCTTTTTCATTCGCCCTTTACCGGGACGGAAAACTCGCCGCCGGGGAATTCGGCGTAATCTGCGGCAATGTCTACACCAGCTATTCCGGTTTTTATGACGAGGATAACGCGGGTACGGCGCAGATCATTCTCGCCGCCCGCTATTTGCAGGAACAGGGATTCGCGTTTTTTGATCTTGGCATGCCGCTTGATTACAAGACCGATCTCGGCGCGGTTGAGATAAGCCCGTTGGAATTTGTCAAATTATTTCGCTGTGAAAAAACAGTCAGTCTTTTCTGATGTTTCGTTTTACAAAAAGAGGATCGAAATATTTTTCGACTTCTATTTTTGTGAGCAGATATTTCAACGCAAATCGGTAAACAAAAAACGAGATTACGATAGAAAACAAAAAGATGAGCGTAAAACCCCAAGAGCGGTCAGACTCCGGTATCAGAAGCATGATAAATTTAACGTACAAAAGGGTAAGCAAGACAAAACCCAATATGGCGACAAGAATGTTGAACACGGTCGCTCCAAGAATAAACAGCAGTGTATTCACTTTTTTATTCATTAGCCGCGCCCTTTTTATTTTTTTCGGTTTTTTGAGGGAAAAACAGAATCGTAACAAACAGCAAAATACAACACACAACGACAGATGAATCGGCGAGGTTGAATGTCGGCCAGCGATCCCAGCCGAAAAGCCCGTAGATTTTTACGCTGACAAAATCCACCACTCCGTCAGGGCGGAAAATACGGTCTATTATATTCCCAACGCCGCCGCCGATAATGCCCGCCGCCGCCCATCGTTGAATTTTTGTAAATTCATCAGACTTAAAATAATACCACGCTAAAAATGCCAGCACCAGAATTGGAAAGGCGACAAAAAACACTTTTTTAACCGGATCGGGAAAACCTTGTCCAAGACTGAACGCAATCGCCTTGTTCCGCGCGTGATATAGCCACAAAAAATCGTTATTAAAAACATCTTTAATTAATCCCGTCTTTGGGGATATTTTTACAATAATCGCTTTTACAATTTGATCCGCAATAATTATAAAAGCTGTTAATGATAACGGTAAAAGTTTTTCTTTTAATTGTTTCATCTTTTCCAAAAGTTTCATCATTTTTCTCCAAATGTAAATTATTGCCCCGTAGGGACATCGATAAATTCCGCGTCAATGCCAAGCTCTTCAATACAATGACGCATAACAGCCTGAACTCCCCAAACCTCTGTGGAATAGTGTCCGCCGGCAATCATGTTGAGTTTTCCCTCCAAGCAGTCGTGGTAAACAGAATGGGAACTTTCGCCAGTTACAAACAAATCCACACCATCTTCTACGGCTTCCCTAGCATTATCCGCCGCGCCGCCGGACACCACAGCCGCGCTTGTACAGTCTTTTTTGCCAAAAGGAAAAACGCCCAGCGGCGGTCTGTTCATAAAACCGATTTTTTTCACCGCTTCATCAACCGTAACAGGTTTTGCAAAAGTCCCTTTATAGCCGATTTTCCGCCCGTGGTACAAACCGAAAGGCTCGATATTTTCCAGCCCCAAATGTCCGGCAATAACGGCATTGTTCCCGAATTTCGGGTGTTGATCAAGCGGCAGATGAACCGCGTACAGGCTGATGTTATGGTCAAGCAGAAACTTTATCCGCCGCCTGAGATTTCCGGCTATTCTTAGGGGAACGCCCCAAAAAAGCCCGTGGTGAACAAAGAGCATCCCCGCGCCTTTGGCAACAGCCTGTTCAAAAGTTTCCATGACAGCGTCCACGGCAAAGGCAATTTTTTTAACAGCCGCTCCGTCATTATCGACCTGAATCCCGTTTAGCGAATTGTCAGATGAGGCAAAACCCTCTATTTCCAGAAAATTCCTGAAAAACGCGTCCAATTTGGCTGTTGTCAGTTCCGCACTCACCGAACAAGTTTATCATGAGCGGAAAATATTTTCCAGTAAATAACAGAAAATAACGTTGATTTACCGGGACTTTATTTAATATATCGTGTATAATTTTCAACTAAGGAGGCAAAAATGAATAGAATAGGAAGTGTTCTGATAAATATTTCAGTAGCCATCTATCTTCTGATAAACGGGATAGTGGGAATCTCAAGACGTTCATCATTTCTTGATCGCGGCGGCGAATTTGGAAAAATGATCAACACCATTTTTAAGAGAGGTGATTTTTCCGATGTGCTGATTGTCGTTCTTTCGATCTGCGCTATTGCGGCGGGAATTTTCCTTCTGCTGACGCTTTTCAGGATTGAATTACCCATCACCGACTTAATCCTGCTCATCTTTATCTGCCTGTGGCTTGTCTTCATCGTGATCTTGGATATTATTAACCCGCTCAAGAACGATGTTAAACTCTTGGAATACCTGCTGCAATTAGCCCCGCATCTGATGGTTCTGGGAGCGCTTATCACATCAACAAAACGTTTCGGCGCTTAATTTAGAACACGCAAAATGCAGAAAGGCGGTCGGTAATGCCGGCCGCTTTTTTTATTTTGCTTTATCGTATTTCCCGGAAAAATAATCATCCAGATATGAATGTCCCTTTATGAATCTGTCCGGGTCCATTATTCCGTAATATGCCTGGCTTGCCTTTTGTTCATGATCAAAGGGCAGATAATTGTTCAGCCAGCTTGATCCGAACTGACCCCAGATAATCACATGGTCGATGTATTTTTTGTATTTTTCAAACAATTTAAAAAGCAGGGCGTATTGGTAGCCGACAGCGTCAGCCTGCTTTTGATTTAAAACAGCCGGCGCAAACGCTTCGCCGCCGGGAGCGACATCCGACTGCCTTATGTCAAGTTCGGAAAAGCACAGGCAGTCAAGCAAACCTTCGTCAATGAGTGCGGCGAAGAAAGACAGGGCGCGTTCATTGTTGCCTGCGGTATACGGAGCGACAACTTCATGTCCCTGAATTCCCATACATTCAATTAAATTTCTGCCGTCGTAAAGAGGGTCTGTTTTCCATGCCTCGTTCAGTTCTTTGATCATATTATGCGCCACTTTTGCCTTTGACAATGTCGCTATTTCATAATCGTTGTATGTGAGTATGGGAGGTTTTTCGGTTATCCATGCGTCAATACTGCCGTTGTTGTCATGGTTATCGAGTTTCATATATTCGGGAATGATGTCGGGATCGTTATAACCGGTTTTGTACTTCGCTGCCATTTGAGCGTTGGGGACTGCGATGTGGGCGTACTTGTAAAGCAGGTAAACATAATGCTGTCTTATATCGTCAAGAGCGTCATCTGTCATCGCCATAAGCCATGAAACATGTTTTAAGGCGGCTTTCCATTCATTTGGTTTTTCATTAATGATGAAAATGTACCGGCTTTCGTGGATTTCAACATTAACCACGTCAAACGAATGAAACGGAATAATGCCGCGTTCTTCGCTTGATCCATACCTTGCGTCTGTCGTCATAAAATGCCGCATTTCGTACATGATGTGGTTAAAATAAATTCTTCTAGCTGTGTTTTTGTTCGTCTTAAGAAACGGCCCGGCAGCGTTGCTGGCTCCGGCATAGAAACGACCGTCCACGTTCCACTGCATGGAAGAAATATTTTCAGGAACGATCTGTCTCATCCAGGGAGGAGACTGGTTGATCCATGTCAGACAGTGACCGTGTATTTTATAATCGCCCGCTTTTATAATGTTTAAATGATCGCTTGTCGGAAGTTCCCATTCCTGTCCCTCATCTTCAAAATGAAATTCAAAATTTGGAAATTGATCCCTAAGCCATTTTGGAGGTCTTATGTGGCACTCAGGCTTGAGGTTATTTTCATCAACTAAAATTTCGTAGTGATAACCTGTTACTGATTTTGGATCGACGGCTCCTGCGCCGCAAACGCCCACAAGAAAATAACCGTTGTTCGGGTTATATTTGCTTTTAATGGGGTCAACTTCGGAAAAACTTTTTGTGTTTTCAACATCGGGAATGGGCGTTCCATTTGGATCGGTTTGAGTTATTCTGATATTTCCGATTAAAAGTTGATCGTCGTCAAGTTTTGTGCCTGTTTCAGTGTGCAGATCGATATTTAAAAATTCCCAGTTTCCGGTTGAAAGGGGAGTTACAGCGCAGATGGGCTTTTTATACCATGTTTTCCCGTTATAAAAACCGCTCCTGAATTCAAGATTACTGATGCCGTCAAAATATGAAGTTCGCAGATAGACTTGGGTTTTGTTATTTCCCGGAGACCCTGCTCCGGTCTGAGAGCCTTCCCCATCCGACGAGGTTGACCATATCTCCAGCCTCATAAATTTGTTGACGGTGCTTTCGGGGTAATGTAAATCAAACTCAATATATGTGTGGTTGGTTAATGACAGAGCGGGGTTGATGGGCGCCCTCAAGCCAATTCCGCCGAAGGCTTTTCCAGCGAGGGCAGGATCAAAACTGACGGTGAGCAGAATTAAATCGCCGATTTCAAACGGATCATTAATCAGGGCAAAATCGCTTTTATTGTTGGGAAGAATGCGACCGTCATTGGTTCGCCATAATTTCCACTGTTTAAAGTCCCTGTCAAGATCAAACTTGAAAACCGTAATCCGCTGAAGTCCCGAACCGGGATCATCGCGGTAGTAGGGATCATCGCCGTTAATACTCATACCTATACTTTATTTTATCACAATATTAACTAATTTGTCAGGGATTGCGATGATTTTTGCGACAGTTTGCCCCTCAAGCCACTTTTTAACGCCGGGCAGGGCAAGCGCGGTCTTTTCAAGCTCATTCCTGTTGGTTCCCGCCGCGGCGGTAAACTTGTCGCGGATTTTACCGTTCACCTGAACTACGACCGTTACCTCGTCAAAAACCGTTAGCTGTTCATCATAAGCCGGCCACTTACACGCGGACACAGAGTCTTTATTACCCAGCTTTTCCCAAAGTTCTTCGCCTAAGTGCGGCGCATACGCCCCTGCCATGATAACGAGCGGTTGCCACATATCGCGCGGAATTTCCGCCAGTTTTGAAAGTTCATTTGAGTAGATCATCATCGCGCTGATAGCGGTATTTAAGTTGAGGGTCGAAGTGTCGTCTGTTACTTTTTTGATCGTGCGGTGAAGGAGCTTTTGCAGTTCCGCGCCTCCTGCTTTTTCACTGCCCGGCGTTGCGTCGCACAGCGGCTTTTCGCTGATAGCCCACAGTCGTTCAAGAAAACGCGACACGCCGATAATCCCCGAAGAAATCCAGGGTTTACTGACTTCAAGCGGTCCCAAAAACATTTCATAGAGGCGCAAAGAATCCGCGCCGTACTCTTTAATTACATCGTCGGGGTTGATCACATTGCCCCGGCTTTTACTCATCTTTTGATTATCTTCGCCTAAAATCATTCCCTGATTGATCAACCGCTGGAACGGTTCGACGCTATTCACAAGACCCAGATCGTATAACACCTTGTGCCAGAAACGGCTGTACAAAAGGTGCAAGACCGCGTGTTCCGCTCCGCCGACATACAAATCGACAGGAAGCCAGTACTCGATTTTATCTTTTGAAGCGAATGCCTTATCATTCTTTGGGTCGAGGTAGCGAATGTAGTACCAGCAGGAACCTGCCCATTGAGGCATGGTGTTCGTCTCGCGCTTTGCCTTTCCGCCGCATTTGGGGCAAACAGTGTTCACCCACTCGTCTATTCCGGCAAGAGGCGACTCTCCCGTGCCAGTCGGCACGTATGATTTTACATTCGGCAGTTTCAGCGGAAGCGCGTTTTCAGCTAACGGAATAATTCCACATTTGTCGCAATGCACAACAGGAATGGGTTCGCCCCAGTAACGCTGACGGGAGAAAATCCAGTCCCTCAATTTGTAGTTTACCGCGCGTTTACCAATTCCCTTTTCTTCCAGCCAGTCCGTTATGCGCTTTTTTGCCTCTCCAGTTGGAAGTCCGGTAATGAGACCGGAGTTCACCGAATAGCCGTCCGCCGCTGTACATTCCGACGGTTCTTTTGAAAAGTCTTTTCCGTCCACAGGCTTTTCGGCGGACACCACCAAAATTATTGGCAGATTGAATGCTTTGGCAAAATCCCAGTCGCGTTCATCGTGAGCCGGAACCGCCATGATCGCGCCTGTTCCGTAGGAAATGAGAACATAGTCGGCTATCCATATCGGAATCTTTTGATCGTTTACAGGATTAATTGCGTACGCGCCGCAAAACACGCCTGTTTTTTCTTTGGCAAGGTCGGTGCGTTCAAGGTCGCTTTTTCGCGCCGCCGATTCAACGTACGCGCTTACCGCTTTTTTTTGTTCAGGCGTGGTAATTTTTTCAACCAGCGAATGTTCGGGAGAGAGAACCATGTATGTCGCGCCGAAAAGAGTGTCGGGTCTTGTCGTGTAAATCTCAAGTTCGTCAGAATGTCCGTCAATTTTGAAAACCACATTCGCGCCTTCACTGCGACCAATCCAGTTGCGCTGCATCAGCTTGACAGGCTCAGGCCAGTCAAGCGTGTCGAGGTCGGCGAGCAGTCTTTCAGCGTAGGCGGTTATCTTCAATATCCACTGGCGGATTCGTTTGCGCGTAACTTTTTCACCGCAGCGCTCGCACAAGCCGTCCTTCACTTCTTCGTTGGCAAGACCAGTCTTACAGGACGGACACCAGTTAATCGGGCTTTCCGCTTCGTAGGCGAGTCCCTTTTCAAAAAGTTTCAGAAAAATCCACTGCGTCCAGCGGTAGTAATCTTCGGTGGAAGTATCAACTTCGCGATCCCAATCGTAGGAAAAGCCCAGCGTTTTTATCTGCGTGCGGAACGTCTCGACATTTGCCGCCGTGGTAATCGACGGATGAGTGCCGGTTTTGATCGCGTAATTTTCCGCCGGAAGTCCGAAGGCGTCAAAGCCCATAGGGTGAAGCACATTGTAGCCGTTCATGCGCAGGTAACGGCAGTAAATGTCGGTCGCCGTATAGCCTTCGGGGTGACCGAGATGAAGCCCCTGCGCGGAAGGATAGGGGAACATATCAAGCACATATCTGCGCTTGTCTTTGGGAATCGCGGGGTCTTCCACCGCCTTAAAAGTTTTATTGTCCGCCCAATATTTTTGCCACTTGGGTTCGATTGTTTCAAAAGGGTACTTTGCCATGACGGAATTATATGGGATTTTTGAGGGAATGAAAACAGAGCCACAGGTCGCGGAGAGACGAAAATGCTTGACAGACAAAGGCTTTTATACGATACTTTTAGGTATAGCGAAGGGGCGGAAGCGGCTGCCGCCGGGCGTGGTTTACCATGCTTCACCGCCGGGATAGCCTCCGGCTGCTATTTTTTTTGCCTTTGTCAAATCTGTGATTTTATTCATCGTTATTATTCTTTCAAAGTTTTTCATATCAATCTTTTTAATTATCTTGAAAAATGTCCGACCTCGTAATGCTTTGTTACGATTGCTATCTAATACTTCCTCAAAATATAAATATGTTGCTCCGGTTTCTATTTTACAAAGAGCGGACAAGATCAATAATCGTATCTTTAATTTCATCTTTTGGCGCATTTTTGCTTTCGGGAAAAAACTTTTTGAAACCGCATTATTTCGGCTTATTGTCTTTATATTGTTCTTTAATGGCTTTACCTACAGCTTCGCCAATAGCCCGATCCAAGTCAGATAGTATTTCCTTATGGAGTTTCTTTAGTTCGGCTTGAGGAGAAGCGGAAGTTTCAAAGAGTTCAGCGGTTTCGATTTCTAAAGCATTAGCTATCCGATCCAGCATTTCTGGGGCAGGAAATTTTCGTTTCTGCTCGATCATGCCTATAAAATTGGTGGAAATATTAGCCCGTTCTGCTAGTTCTGGTTGTGTAATTCCGAGTTTTTGGCGGTATATTTTCATGTTTTGTGCCAAAATTTCCCGAATTTTTTCCATTTTCTCCCACTATCTATAAGTAAATGATAACTGTCTTTTAGTTCTTTACACACTTTCCTATAGTAATTTTCCTATTCCTTATTGATAGTTTTCAAGAAATATATTAAGATTATGGGGAGTTTCTAGGAAACGTTGTATGTAAATCGCCGTATCAACGGTAATCTTACACTCCGCAACTAGCCAAAACTACAAAAGGAGCAAAAACATGAAAACAGCGATTAAACTGTTAGCAATTATCGCCATTATAGCGGTAATCGGGTTCTCATTAGCCGCTTGCGATGACGGCAATACTGGCGGGGGCGGTGGTGGCGGTGGTGGCGGCGGCAGTGGTGCTACTCCGGTTACATTCAGCAGCCTGACGGCATACAGCAGCACGACCACCACAACCACAACGCTGACGCTTACTTTTAGCGCGGCGATTACCGGGCTTTCCGCCAATGACATTACCCTCAGCGACGTAGCGGGCGTAACGAATGGAGCCTTGAGCGGCGCGGGACCGACGTATACTTTAGGCATTAGCGGCTTTACCGCGAACGGGACATTGACCGTAGCGGTGGCAAAGACCGGCTATACCATAAGCGGTTCGCCCAAGACGGTAACTATTTCCTACGAGTCTATCCCTGTATACAATCTTGGCGCCGAAGGTCCCGGCGGGGGAAAAATCTTCTATAAAAGCGATACGGGCTTTACTGTACAAATGGTAAACCCCGCAGAAAATTATACCGCCCACTATCTTGAAGCTGCTCCTGTCGATATGACAGCAACACAATGGGCTACGCAAAACGAAACTTCGACCAACATTGCAGGTACGGCAACAGAAATAGGAACCGGCAGGAAAAACACCGCCCTTATTCTTGCTACGTTGAATACTAACGCGCCTGCGGCAAAAGCCTGCGACGACTATAGCAACGGCGGCAAAACAGACTGGTTTTTACCGAGCAAAGACGAACTGAACCAGCTCTATGTGAACAAAACTTCAGTTGGCAATATAAGTGAGATAACTAGTTACTGGTCCTCGTCGCAGTACAGTAATAACCAAGCATGGCATCAGAGATTCAGCGATGGCTATCTGGACGAACTCTACAACGGCAAGAACAGTTGGATCTCGGTTCGTGCCGTGCGGGCTTTTTAATTATATAAAGGAGCATTTTATGAAAACAGCGATTAAACTGTTAGCAATTATCGCCATTATAGCGGTAATCGGGTTCTCAATGGCAGGGTGCGACAAAGACGATAACAACAACGACGACGACAACAACAATGAAGAAACAGCGTCCGTACCGCAACCCAAAACAATTACACAAGACAACGGCTTGGCATTTGACGGCAAAGTAACAATCAGTACAAGCGACCTGTATCTTAATGCAGATTGGGACGCCGTTGTTGCAAACGTCATTACGGCATTTAACGCGGCGTATACGGATCCAACGGCTCCTGGTCCAGTAAAAGGTCAGTTTGAAACCGCGTTCGCTAATAATGCCAATGCACAAATAGTTTTGGTAAATAATCTTGCCAATAATTGGGAAGTAAGAGACGGCGAGTTTAGGACATTGTATCTAAAGACCAGTTCTATCGCTACGGTTGTTTATAGAAATGCGGTTCAGCGTATGTTGCAAAGTACACCAAGTGTAGGCAAGGCTACACCTGCGAAGCACAGGGTGTTTTTGGGGTAAAGCGGAGTAACAAGGAAAAAATGAAAAGTGAAGAAGGAAAAAACTTTTTTCACTTTTCATTTAATTTTTTTAAAGAGAAAACAGGCGCACAGCGTCCGATATTGAGGTGAATACATTATGCGTTTGAAAAACAAATTATTCATCGGCGTACTATTGAGTATTTTTGTATGTGCCTGTTCTTCACCGGAAGCAGACGGAATCAAAGCCGCAAAAAAATATTACGATAGCGAACGTGAATTAACTGAACTTCGCAAAAAATATTATTCAGAATTTATTAAAGATTTTAGTTCCTATCATTTTCAGACACGCATAGAAGCGCGAAGAAAAGAGCAGGAAATAAACGACCAAATAAATGTACAATATAATAATAGTTTACAGAGGGCGGATCAATATTATCTTGAATTGAGCAGTAGATATTCCACTAATCAACAAAAAAATAATGTATTCCAGTACGCATATAACGGTTATCGTGATACTAACCTGCCAGTCGATGATACCATTATTGCGCTCATGGCACAGATTGATAATTTGATTTTAACTATAATACCACCTCGACACGATATACAGAATCTGCCCAATGATTTAGTCGGTAGAAAAATATCAGAAGGTCCTGATGGTTATCTGGGACAAAATTGGAATTGGGAAGTAAAATCAGCAAATGAAGTAGAAATGATAAATTATCAAAATATGGGAAATATAGGGAATGATTATAAGATAAACGCCCAAATATACCTGAAAGGCGAATATACTGATTATTGGGTAGATATAATAGTTTATTACATTTTACGCAATTATGACGATTGGACAATAGATGTAATTGAAACAAATAATATGGAAATCGTCAAGACAAATAAATACTGGAATTTTATTACCTATAATAGGTGGGGGGGTTGGACAGACTATTACTACTTTGATTTTTTCAATAGTTCAGACATACCATTATTGATTGGCGGTGTTCAACTTTTGGTAGTTGGCGGTAGGTGGAGCAAATTTTCATTAGTGGTAAATCCTAATAAAAAAGAAACCTTAGGCGGATGGCATAGCCATGATAAAATAAGAGATATTAAATTTCATTTTATTGAAAGACCGTGAGAGAGAAACGAAATGATTAAAGGAGGCTTATATGAAAATTAAATGTAATTGTGGAAAAAAAATTGAAATTGAAAAAATTAAAAAGAACGAACCTATTAAAGTTGTTTGTTCCAGCTGCGAAAATGAAATTGTGATTAATGACACAAAATCGTTATATAAAAAATATATTGCGTTACTGGCGTTTGATGTCTTTTTGATGTTGAGTATCATTATAAGTGTTGTATTATTACTTATTAATTTAAATTTTAAGTTTGATTTGCGTTTTATTATATTTATTATTGGTTTAATGGCAGCATTATTTTCGTTGTGGAAAGATAAAAAAATAGCTCTAAGAATTATTGGTACTATCGTAACTGTTTCAACTGTTGTGCTATTAATATGGAATTCAATATTGCTTTCTATGCCAAAATACTCAAACCCAAAAGATTTTTTTATTCTTATAGACAATCGAAATGAAGTTACTATTTTAAGTTATAGAGGGATAGATGAAGTTATATCTATACCTCCGAAAATTAAAAAAATGAAAGTAAAAGCAATCGGTAATAATGCATTCAAAGGAGATGCGCAATTTCCCGCACTATACCAGAAAGTATTAAAAGAAAACAAATTCTCTGGCGGTCCAATGCTTACTTCTGGTCTGTATGGAATGAGCGTAAATAACAGAATTAGAACTGTAGTATTGCCTGATACTATCGAATCAATAGGAAAAGAAGCTTTTGCTTTTACAACATTTTTATCTGACATTAAAATTCCCGGTACGGTAAAAACTATAGGCGACAGGGCATTTCAGGAAAGCGGTATTACATTTATTGAAATACCTGATTCAGTAATAGTTATCGGTCATCAAGCCTTTTGTGGCAGTCCAGATTTACAATTTTTAAGATCAAAATTTGAACTTGAAGGTACTTTTATCGGCAACAAATTAAATAAAATAAAAATTGGTTCAAATGTGAAATTAAATAATTCTTTTGAAAATGATTTTGATGATTTCTATAATCTAAACGGCTGTAAGGCAGGAATCTATGTTTATAATAATGGAGAATGGAATATGGAAGCAAAAGTGCCGGATAACGCCAGCGGTGTCAGGTACTTTTTAGTCATAGAGCAATAGCCCTTGCAGAAATTGCGGGGGCTATCGCGGAAGTTTTGTTTTACATCACACAAAGACATCATGCTTCGTGCAACAACGCAATTTCATCTGTTATAGCTTTTTCCACAAAATTATTAAGGGAAATATGCTTTTTCTTTGCCAATATTGCAATCTGACGGTGAAGTTCCGGTGAAAGCCTGACATTGAATTTACCTGAGTATGGTTTTTCAGGTTCTACGCCTTCTTCTTCACACCACGAAATATAATCGTCAATGGAGTCCTTAAAAGCACGTTCTATCTCTTTAACAGTTGTACCTTGAAATGTGATAACATCTCTGGTGTTGACAATGTCTCCGTGAAAAATTTTTGCTTGAGCGTCATACTCAACAGCGCCTAAATACCCTTTATACTCCATCATATTTTTTTTGGAGTTCATATTTTTATGGTACTATAAAATGATACTATTGTCAATACATTCCCAATTCACCATTATCCTTGAACACACGGCGCGTTTTATTCTATACTCCTAATCAGGAGAAGCCATGCAAATTGACAGTAAACTGATCTCGTACTTGGAAGACCTGTCTTGCCTCGCGCTTTCGGACGGCGAAAAAACCAGTTTAACCGGAGATTTGCAGAAAATTCTTGACTATATGGCGCGGCTCAGCGAGATAGACACCAACGGCGTGAGCGAGCGAAGCCACCCTTTTGACGATGTAAACGCCTTTAGAGACGATGAGGTACGCGCTTCTTTAGAACGCGTGTTTGTTTTGAACAACGCGCCGAGCAGGAACGATGAATTTACCGTCGCGCCTAAAACGGTCGAGTGAGAAAGGTGATGTCAATGTTTGAGCAAAGCGCGTTGGAATTAGCGGCGGCGATAAAAGCGAAAAAACTCAGTGTGCCCGAAGTAGTGAGCGCGTACATTGATTCAATAGAAAAGAATGACAGCCGTCTTAACGCATTTCTCGCACTGTCAAAGGAGAGCGCTCTTACTCGCGCGAAAGAAATCCAGTCGCGGCTTGATAAGGGCGAGGAACTTTCGCCGCTTGCCGGAGCGCCAATCGCGCTGAAAGATAACATTTCCACAACGGGAATTGCGACCACCTGCGCGTCAAAAATGCTCGAAAGCTACACGCCGGTTTTCAACGCCGCTGTCGTGGAGAAGCTGGAACAAGCGGGAATGATCCTCATCGGGAAACTCAACATGGACGAGTACGCGATGGGCGGCTCGAGCGAAACGGGCGTGTCCGGCGCGGTGCATAATCCGTGGGACATTGCGCGTGTTGCGGGCGGTTCGTCAGGCGGCAGTGCGGCGGCAGTTGCGGCGCGTGAGATTCCTGCGGCTCTCGGTTCCGATACGGGCGGCAGTATCCGCCAGCCTTGCGCATTTTGCGGCGTTACAGGAATCAAGCCGACTTACGGCGCAGTGTCGCGTTACGGGCTGATTGCCTACGCCTCATCTCTTGACCAGATCGGACCAATCGGCCAGAACATTAATGACTGCGCCGCAATGCTGGAAATTATCTCAGGGCCGGACACGCGAGACAGCACCTGCGTCATTGAAAAGCCGTTTGACTTCAGCGCAAAGAGTGAAAGTCAACCTTTTAAGATCGGCTTACCGCGCAATTATTTTGGAAGCGGAATTGATGACGATGTAAAGACCGCCGTTCTTTCTGCGGCGAAAGAGCTTGAGGCGGCAGGCGCGAAGATTGAAGAATTTGAAATGCCGCTGATGGATTATCTGATCCCCACCTACTACATCATCGCCTGCGCCGAAGCCTCGTCTAACCTTTCGCGCTATGACGGCTTGAAGTACGGTTATCGAAGCGCGAAGGCGAACACGCTCTCCGAAGTTTACCGCCTCTCTCGAAGCGAAGGTTTCGGGATGGAAATAAAAAGAAGAATAATGCTCGGCTCGTTCGTGCTCTCATCGGGTTACTACGACGCCTATTACAAAAAAGCCCTGCAAGTCCGCGCTCTTATCAAGGACGCTTACAATAAATTGTTCAAACAGTTTGACATGATACTCTCGCCAGTCGCGCCGACCACGGCGTACAAGTTAGGTGAAAATGTCGGCGACCCAATCAAGATGTACATGGGCGACATCTACACCGTCTCAATCAATCTCGCCGGACTTCCGGCAGTTGCGCTTCCCTGCGGATTTGACGCGGCAGGTTTACCTGTCGGCTTTCAATTAATCGGGGACGCTTTTTCCGAAAACAA
>JAISSH010000003.1 GCA_031273265.1 Treponema sp. | reverse complement strand
GAGCGGACTTTTTCCCCTTTTTGGCTTAAAACAAGGATAGTTTCAAGATAATTTTCCGCCGATTCTCGTTCTTTCAAGCCTTCCCCCAAAAGTTACCCTTAACTAACTATACAATTTTAATGTGGATTTACCCATAAATCAATGAAAAAATCGTTAATTTTTTTTTGAAAAACGCTTGACAAATTAGTTAGCTTCCACTAACCTATATAGTAGTTAGGGAAAACTAACCAACAAAGAGGGGAAATATGACATTGAAGGATTTGAAAGTGGGGGAGAGCGGGCTTGTTCTGGCGGTAGGCGGCGAAAATACGCTCAGGCGCAGGCTTCTGGAAATGGGGATAACGCCGCGTACAACCATAACTGTAAAAAAGACCGCGCCAATGGGCGACCCGATTGAGTTGTTTTTACGCGGCTATGTTCTGTCTCTGCGGCTGGCGGAAGCGGAAAAAATTACAATTGAAAAAGGAAGGTAAGTATATGATATTCGCGCTTGCGGGAAACCAGAATTGCGGTAAAACTACGCTTTTTAACCATCTGACAGGCTCTAACCAGCACGTGGGGAATTTTCCCGGCGTTACGGTTGAGCAGAAAATCGGGGAAATAATCGGTCAAAAGAACGTGTCAATCGTTGACCTTCCGGGTATTTATTCTCTTTCTCCGTATTCGAGCGAAGAAACCGTAACGCGCGATTTCCTGCTGAAAAAAAAGCCGGACGGTATCATCAACATTATTGACGCGGCAAATATTGAGCGCAATCTGTATCTGACAATGCAGTTAATCGAACTGCAAATTCCGATGGTGCTTGCGCTTAACATGATGGATGAAGTGCGGGCAAATAACGGAAGCATTGATATTCAGCGTTTGAAGGAAGAACTTGGCATACCGGTTGTGCCGATAACGGCGGTTAAAAAAGAGGGGCTTTCCGAACTTGTTGAGCAGGCTATAGAAACGGCGCGTAACGGCAGAAAGCCGCACCGCATAGATTTTTGTTCGGGCGCGGTTCACAGGGCTATTCACGCTGTCGCGCACCTTGTGGAAGATCATTCCCAAAGATTGGGAATCCCTGAGCGTTTTGCCGCGACAAAGCTTGTTGAAGGAGACGAGCCGATACAAAAAGCCCTTTCCCTTGATGAAAACGAAATTGACATGATTGAACACGCGGTAAGGGAAATGGAAACCGAATTGAAAACCGACCGCGAAGCCGCGTTAGCTGATATGCGTTATCAGTTTATTGAGGAACTGTGCAAAAAGTGCGTGGTTAAGGCTCAAGAAAGCCAAGAATACCGGCGAAGCGTAAAACTGGACGCGGTTTTAACCCATAAAATATGGGCGTTTCCCGCATTTCTGGGGATAATGCTTTCGGTTTTTGCGCTCACTTTCGGCGTTATCGGAAATAATTTAAGCGACCTACTAACAGCGGCAATGGACGGCTTGAGCGGAATTGTTGACGGCGCATTAACAGCTTACGGCTTAAATCCCGTTGTTCATTCGCTGATTATTGACGGAATATTCGCCGGAGTAGGCGCGGTTATAAGTTTTATCCCTATTATAGTAGCGCTGTTTTTCTTTTTGTCTTTGCTGGAAGATTCAGGCTACATGGCGCGCGTCGCGTATGTAATGGATAAACCGTTACGCAAAATCGGTCTTTCGGGACGGAGTTTTGTGCCGATGTTAATGGGCTTTGGCTGCAGCGTTCCGGCGATTATGGCAACGCGGACTCTCTCCAGCGAGCGCGATAAAAAAATAACAATTTTACTCACGCCTTTTATGAGCTGCAGCGCGAAACTCCCGATTTACGCACTTTTTACCGCCGCGTTTTTTCCGCGCTATCAGGCGCTTGTAATGATTGGGCTTTATGTTACGGGAATTATTTTTGGAATACTGACAGGCTTCATCATGGAAAAAACGATATTCCGAGGCGCGCCTGTTCCCTTTGTAATGGAACTTCCCAATTACCGTTTCCCTTCCGTAAAAACCGTTTTGCTTCTCTGCTGGGATAAAGCGAAGGATTTTATTCAAAGGGCGTTTACAATAATTTTTATGGCGACTGTAGTGATTTGGTTTTTGCAGTCATTTGACATACGTTTGCACTATGTAACAGACGGCACAAATAGTATCCTTGCGGGCATCGGGCGTTTAATCAGCGGTATTTTTATCCCGCTTGGTTTTAACGATTGGCGAATTTCCACCGCGCTTATCACGGGCTTTACCGCTAAAGAAGCCGTTATCAGCACATTGGCGGTGTTGACAGAAGCGAGTATCTCCGAACTTCGCGGAACGCTTCACACATTGTTCTCGCCGTTAAGCGCGTTCAGTTTTCTTGTGTTCACTTTGCTGTACACGCCGTGTGTCGCGGCGGTTGCGACCGTAAAACGCGAACTTGGCAGTGTAAAAGGCTCTGTTCTGGTCATTCTGTACCAGACAGGCATCGCGTGGTTAGCCGCGTTTTTTGTTTACAGGCTGGGACTGTTGTTGTTTTAGCAGTCTTACACAAGCCGTGAAAACTGTTCAAGAGCCGCGGAAAGTTTTCTGACAGTTTCGGAAGCTCTGCCCTTGCGAATGCCGTCAATTACGCATTGGTTAAGGTGTTCTTCCAGAATAAACTGTCCGGTTTTGGTTAGAGACGCTCTTGTAGAACTGATTTGAATGAGAATATCCTCGCAGCCTTTTCCGTCTTCGAGCATATTTATTATGCCGCGCACCTGACCCTCGATCCGTTTGAGCCGTTTTGTAACGGCTTCCACATCCATGTACTGTTTCATATCTGACCTCCAAATAGGGTATACCCTATAGGGTATAATAAAATGAGTTTTTTGTCAATGTTTTTTAAGAATTCAACCGATTCAAAACACCAGGTGCGTTACAAATTGATCGGAAAGGACAAATATTCCAACAACAGCCGTATAAATGGCAAAACCGTAGAGCGATTTTTCCCTGATTAGTTTTAACATCAATTTGACGGCAAAAAACCCCACTATGGCGGCGCTTGCGGTTCCGGCGATGATTGCCGCGGCTCCTATGCTTTCGGCGGCTGTTTCCGCCGCGCCGCTGTTCTTTACAAGGTCTTTAGTTTGCAGAACCACGGCTCCCAGTATGGCGGGAATTGACATAAGAAACGAAAAACGCGCGGCGAAATCGCGGTCAAGTCCGCGTAAAAGAGCGCCGGATATTGTCGCTCCTGAGCGCGATATGCCGGGGGCGATTGCGACCGCCTGCATTACACCGATAAATATAGCGTCCTGCCAGTTCATGTCTTCGCGCTTTTTCAGGGTTCCGGCGGCGGCGTGTTTTGAGACCATCTCCGAGAAAAACAAAAACACCGATGTGAGCAAAAAGCAAACGCCTAAGAATTTTCCCGATTCAAAGGCGTGTTCGATTATGTCTCCAAAGACAAGGGCGGCGGCAACCGCGGGAATTGTCGCTAAAATTAGAAAACCTGTAAGCGGTTGTATAATCCGCTTTAATATTTCCCAAATGTCGCGCCACAGAACAGCGAAAACCGCAAGCAGAGTCCCTGTGTGCAGCATGGTATCGAAGAACAGGGTAGGCTCCGTTATGCCAAATATTTTCTGTAAAAGGACAAGATGACCCGAACTGCTGACGGGGAGGAATTCTGTCAGTCCCTGAACAATTCCTAAAATTATCGCGTTAATAATGCTCATTTCAATTATGCTCCTTCTATTCTATGTTATTTGCAAATTGTCCTCTACTGGGGCAGAAGTATCGCGTGTACTTTAATTTTTCTTTCCAACGCCGCGTTATTCGCCATCGCCTTCGTGATTTTTCCGCGAGGTTTCGGATGAGGCGGCGCATCTCCTATCAATATCATCACCCTCGCTTCCGCTTCCCATTGAAACTTTACCGCGCCTTCGTAAAGCGCCTCGTAAACCGCTTCGGGAATGTCAGTGCCTCCCATTACGCGAATAGCGTTAAGGTCGATCTGAAATCTGGAAAAATCACTTGTAAATGGAATAACCCTTGTAAGGTATGTGTCATAGTAATCCTTGAAAAGAACCATGCCAATCCTGAATGAAGGAAAACCGCTTAACATATCTTCAAGCATGGGAATAAGTTTTTGGCGCACCGTGTCTATATACTTTCTCATACTGTTTGTCGTGTCAAGGCAGATGACGATGTCGAGGGTTTTGCCTTTTTCCTTTTCAAGCGCGGCGCGGATAAGGTCTACTACGTCATCGGGTCCTTTCGAGTAAATTAATTCTCCGCCGCCGGATTCGGCAATTTCAGAAAATGTATCGCGCGTTTCCTTAAGGTAATTTCCTTCAGGCGGTCCGGGACGAGGCTCTTGTCTTGCTTCCAGTCTGAAAGGATTGTCCCTGAACGCGCCGCGGTAATCGGCGTAGGGAAGGGCAAAGGCGCGGATGTTCAAAAAGGTTCCGTCTGTAAGGTGAACTTCTCCGTGGCGTCCCCCTTCGTAGCCGTAGTAGAGAACGTAGGGAATGTAAACGTGAAAAGCCTGACCAAGCGCGGGATGAGTTACAACGGTGGAAGAAATCAGCGAATAAACTCTGCTTTCTTTGGGAATGGGAACGCCGTTAAGCATCCGTATTTCATCGCCGTTAATCGCGTTCCATTCGCCGGCGCGGTATGCGTAGTTGTCCGCCCGCATTGCCGGGTCTCTGGTTGTTTCCGTCAAAAGCACCGAAGAAATATCAGGTTTTTTTCTGATAAAAAGATGAAAACCGCCGTCCGCCCGCATTTCCAGCCGTAAATCTGCGCCGGAAATAGTCAAATCCTGCGCGTACAGAGAGATACCCAAAACGGCAAACAGCAGAAGAAACCCCCCTCTTTTTTCCATATTATATTATCGGAAGTTTACCGGGATTATTTCGAAAAAAGAGGGTCGGTATCGTTTTTTCGTTACCTATTGACAGTATAATTATATTATAATTATACTGTATATATGATAATAATCTGGGACGAAAAGAAAAACCAGGAAAATATAAGGAAACATAAGGTTTCATTTGAGGAGGCTCAAACGGTATTTTATGATCCAAATGGTAAATTAATAGACGATCCGGATCATTCTGATGAAGAAGATCGATACATTATTTTAGGGTTGAGTAAAGCACTGCGTTTGCTGGTTGTATGTCATTGTTACAGGGAAGATGATGAGACTATAAGAATAATAAGTGCAAGAAAGGCAACGACAAAAGAATCGAAATATTATGGAGGGTACTAGAATGAGGAAAGAATATAATTTTGCAAATGCAAAACCGAATCCTTACATAAAAAAGTTGCGGAAACAAATTTCAATAAGGATAGATATTGACACCATAGATTATTTCAAAAGGAAGGCGGAAGAAACCGGAATAGCCTACCAACATCTCATAAATCTATACTTAACAGATTGTGCGATACATTCAAAAAATATAAATATTATTTGGAAATAACAGAAATGTATGCCTAAAAACGCAAAAGGCAAGAAAGGAAGCGCCGTTCGCGCTCCCTTCTCCTCAATTTACCCAAAGGGCAAGGGGCAATCTCCCCCCACTGCCCCCCTTTGCAACCTTACCAATTCGCGTACGCCATTTTGCCTTGCTGACCCACGGCGACAAACCTGTTACCGCCATAAGCGATGGCGTTGATGGAATACGAATACTCGTAATCACTAATGTCGCTGGTATACGTGGCAGGAAATTTGCTGTCCGCTACGGCTGTCCAGCTTGCGCCGTTTGCGGAATACGCTATTTTGCTGTCATCACGCACGGCGACAAACCTGCCGCCTCCATAGGCGATG
>JAISSH010000114.1 GCA_031273265.1 Treponema sp. | reverse complement strand
CTTAGTTTTAGCCCCATTTTTTTAAAAATTGGATAAAAATAAATATCCAATGGAAATATCTCGCCTTCATCGACATAATTTCCAACCTGCCAGACAATACTCCCGTTTATATGACAAGTACGGTACAATTCAATAATTATTTTTTCTTGCCATGCCAAATAATCTTCTAAACTCACTTCTTCCTCATAAATTTTTCCAATATTATAGGGAGGCGATGAAACTATTAATTTGAAACGATTATCCGGTAACTGTTTCAATATATCTAGTGTATCACCTTCCAACAGTACCGCGTCTGCTCTGTCATCATAATGCTTGCTGACAGTATATTGCTCAAAAAATAGGTTCATATTGAGTGGATAACCCCCTGTTTTTCAGTATAACAACCCTATTTTTGAGTGTCAAGGGGGGTTATAAGGGCTTTTTCCTTTGTTTATACAATTTGTTTAAAATGGCATTGCACATAACATTATTTATATATGCCATAAATCTTTCACATAAAAACGTCGTGATAAACATTAAAACGAAAACTCGTACAACCTCTGTAAAATTGCTTTTATTTTTACCGAGTATTGTCTGTCGGCTGCCCATGTTCCCGAAAGCCCGTCAATGGTGGGGCTGGAGCCTTTACGTACGAATCTGTAGCGCGGATCGACAAGTTCGCCGTTGAGCGGCTCTTCTGTGGCGTAAGCTTTCAGGTGCTGGATGTGGGCGCGTACTCCGGTCTGAGGGTTGGGAAAAATGAGACCTGGCTGTTCAGGACCGATTGAGCCAAGTCCGCAGAAGTTGTTCCATTCGCTTTGAACAAGACCGCCGTAGCTTAAATAGCCGGTCTCAAGGCACATCTGGGCGAAGGCGACGTCGTGATTTATTCCCTCATACGCCGCCTCATTAATATAATGACTCGCAAGCATACGAACATAATCGGGGTTTATGAATGGGTTGTTCTGTAAAAGAAAAACCGCTAATGTCTCGCCGTCCGCTCTTCCCTTCCCCATAATAAATACGGAAGGTTCGACTCTTTCGGGTATGGCGGCAGTTCGTTCCTGTTCCTGCGGCGGACTTTCGAGCATGGAAGCAGTCATTTCCTGCTGTGGCGGACTTTCGGGCATGGAAGCAGTCCGTTCTTGCGGCGGCGGACTTTCGGGTATCCCGGCGCAGGAAAAAAGAAACGGCAAAAACAGGAAAACGAAAAAAAAGCGATATTTGACCATTGATATAAAAATTTTCGGCATTATGCAAAAAAATATGAAAGTATTTTCGGCTTCGGCAAAGCGCCATACATATACGCGCCTAATATAGGGTATGAAAAAAAATAAAGAAATTAACACTCTTTACGCTCTGCCCGCGGATGAACTTCCCAGGGAAAAACTGATAGCCCGCGGACAGAGCGCTCTTTCCGACAGCGATCTGCTGGCAATTCTGCTGAATACCGGAATCCATGGGAAAAATGTTCGCGAACTTGCGGGGGATTTGCTCGGTCTTCTGGACGAAAGCAACGATATTCCTTCCATTCGGGAAATTTCCCGTTTGCCCGGAATCGGAATGACCAAAGCCTGTTCAATAGCGGCTATGCTGGAATTCGGCAGAAGGCGTTACGGCGCGTTTTCAACCCGCGTTAAGCAGCCGGTTGATATTTTTACGCTTGTCCGACACTACGCCGACCGTAAACAGGAACGCTTTATCAGTCTTTCATTGAACGGCGCTCACGAAGTGCTGGCGGTGAGGATTGTAACCATCGGTCTTGTAAACAGAACCATTGTCCACCCTCGTGAAGTTTTCGCCGACCTCATTCAAGACAGAGCCGCTGCTTTTTGTGTCGCGCACAACCATCCGTCAGGACAGCTTGAAAGCTCTGCGGAGGACGATGAAATTACGGCGCGGCTTCACGCGGCGGCGCGGCTTTTGGGACTTCATTTTGTGGATCACATAATTTTTTCAGAAACCAAATGGTGGAGTTTCAGAGAAAATGGGAAGTTGATTGACGAGGGTTGATCCGTCTATCTACTACTTTTTTCCGCGTCTGTGATAAAATGAAAGGGTGAACAGGCGGCGGTTTATTTTAACATTTTTATTTTTCCTCTGCTTTTTTCCGTCCTTTGTCGCGGCTGATTATTCTATCTTTGAGGACAAGATTGAAGAAACCCAAGGGAGAGGGTTGTCAATCCGAACCAACCCGGACGGGGTGAAGGTTTTCATAGACAATGTGGAACGAGGTATTACTCCCATCAATATTTACGATCTGACGCCGGGAATCCACAATATCAGACTTACTTTGGAAGAATACAGGGAGCGGTATTTTCAGGTAACTTTGTCAAACAACAGCCGCCTTGACGTCGCAATTTTGATGATAGAAGCAATCGGTTATGCAAGGGTTTCCGTTCTTAGAGCTGTCGGCAGTAGTTTCAATATGCCGTTTGCTCCGCAATTAACCAGCGGTTCACAAAATGAACCGATAACCACGCATCCATTAGCGGCTAACAACACGGCGACTATAAATATGCGCGCCGGTATGCGTACATTCAAGGCACGCGCTTTCGGCTGGGAAGATGAAACTGCGACTGTACTGATTAGTGAAAGGAATCCCGCCACAGTGAATATTTACATGAAACAGGCGGCGTTCAGTATAAAAAATTTCTCTCAGAGCCGAAAACGTTTAAATCCAAAAAACACTGGGAACCTGGGCGCTACTGAATACCGATTTGAAGTTTCAACTTACGGATATGGAAACCTTACGGTATTTGACAGCAAAATGGCGAAAGTGTACGAGAGGAATCTCGGTCGTTTTGACACATGGGTTCAGTCGGCAAAATGGGACGGCAAAGATTCTTCCGGCAATCCTCTGCCGGAAGGAAATTACATCGCTGTTATTGAAGCGTCTCCTGTGCCGGAATATTACGTTAACCCGCCGGAAGCAATTGCCATGACGCTGGAAACCAGAATCGATTATTCCCTTAATGTTTTTCCGATGTCGCTGTCCGGCGGTATTCCGGGAATGATTTTCGCGCCTCTGCCGCATACGCTTTCCGCAGGGAGTTTTCAAATTGACGGAAGTATTTTCTTTGGGAGTTTTCATACGCCGGAAAATAATATTAACGGGCAGTACGAAAAAGCATTTTCCGGTTTACCTTTTGAAATTGGTTTTAGAGTTGCTCCGGTTAACAGGCTGGAAATTTCATCAGTTTTCAATGTCCATCCGCGTTTTGACAATCCTACCGGCTGGGGCTTTACAGGTTCGGCAAAATTCAACATTTTGAACGGCGGCGACATTCCTCTTTTCTTCGCGGCAGGCTTCTCTTACGCATGGGCAAGCGAGGACGGCGAAGCTCCCCTCAGCCCCGGACGCGGCATTGGTCTTTACGCGCCGCTTTCACTTGAGCTTTCTTATTTTTCGATTGTCTTTAGCCCCGCTGTTTTCTGGCGCGTACCGGACGGTCCCATTCCGGCGCTGTTGCTTTCCGCCGGACTTCTTTACCGCGGCGAATGGATGAACGCCGGTCCCTCCCTGCGCGCCGAGATTGATTTTAGCGCCGCACCTGTTGCAGATAACGTCAGATTTCTTGCCGGAGCGGAAGCGCGATTCTACCCGCCGCCTTCAAATTTTGTTTTCTTTTTTCAAACCGGATTGTGGACGCAGAAACAGAAGTTAGGAGGATACGGCGGCGCGGGAATCGGGGTTATCTTCTAATTCATCACTTCTTCGCGGTCTGTCAAAGTTATTTCCAGCGTACTTTTACTGCCGCCGCGCATAATTTCAACTTTAACCTTGTCTCCGGGCTTGCAGGCTTCCAGAGACGAGTACAGATCCGCACGCGTATTGGTTTTCATTCCGTTTACGGCGGTTATAATATCGCCGCCCAGATAAATTACATCGCGTCCATGTTGAACAGGCTCAGAACCCTGACGCAGTCCGGCTTTTTCCGCCAGCCCGTTTTTGCGGGTACGCGAAACAAGCAGTCCCGAATCGACCGGAAGTTTCGCGTAACGGACAAGGCTTGGGAAAATTGGAACTACGGTCGCGTCTATCCCGCCGCGGCGGACTTTTCCGTACTGAATGATTTCCGCGACAACGCGCCTGGCGGTGTTCACTGGAATGGCAAAGCCGACGCCTACCGAACCGCCTGAGGTCGAATAGATCATTGTGTTGATCCCTATCATTTTGCCCTGCGTATCCAGCAAGGGTCCGCCGGAATTGCCGGGGTTAATTGAAGCGTCGGTTTGGATCATGTCGCGGACTATGCTGTTTCTGGATGTTTTTATCGGACGTCCCAAACCGGAAACAATCCCCACCGTCAATGTGCGTTCAAGCGCGAATGGGTTGCCGATTGCCAGAACTTTCTGCCCCACTTTCAGAACCGAAGAGTCGCCGTAAAGTATCGTCTGCAATTCCATTCCCTTGGGCGGTTCAAATTTCAGCACCGCAATATCATTTTCTGAATCGGTTCCGACAACGGAACCTTCAAACTGACTGCCGTCGGCAAGATTGATAAATACCTTGTACGCGTTTTCTATCACATGGTTGTTGGTAAGAACATAGCCCCTTGTATCAATAATTGAACCGGAGCCGGAAGTGCCCGCCTGCGGCTCCGGCTCAAGAAACCAGTTAATCGCCATAGTTTCGGTGGTTATATTTACTACCGCCGAATTAAGCCTCTCATATATCGAAATATTTTCCTTTTCGCTTTCGGAATATGGAACAAGATCCGCCGTGTTAAGCGCCTTGTATTCGGACTGCGAAAGTTTGAACTCCGTCTCCTGCTCCTCTTTCTGCAGGCTTGTACGCTCCTCTTCCGCCGGCTTGGTCGGTCTTAAAAAACCCAGACCAAGCGCAAAAAGCAGGACAACGAGTGCGCTTAAAATCGAGAAAAATATAACCTGTCCGCGGCTGTACAACTTCATCATATCCCCCAACGTAAACGACATTTTAATGGCATTTACATTGTAATTATATACGAAAATGACCGATAATAGAAGCGGATATGTCTTTATTTTTAATTGTTTTCCTATTATTCTCAGGTTTTTCACAGGCTGTAGCTCTGGATATGCCTCTATCCCAAATATCAGACGATTCGCTTTTAAGAATCAGGCTGAAAGATACGTACATGACAGAAACGCCCGGCAGGGTGCTTTCCAAAGCTCCTGTAAAAATGAACATGGAGACCGGCGAATTGGTGGAAGTCCGCGTGGAGCAAAACAGGGACGAATTCATGGTGATTCTTTCCCGCGAACTGACGACAGGTCGTATGGCGACCGACAGCGCTCCGGCTTCTCCGCGCGTTGGTACAGGACAGTTTCCCGGCTGGGCGCAAGGCTCATGGATGCTTACGCGGCGGAAAGATACTGGGGAAGGCGTCATGATAAGAATTTTCCCAAGAAGCGACCAATACGCCTTTATTCAGTTCCGCCCGTATAATTCCGAAAAATGCTGGATGGATGCCGTTGTTTACGGCGGCTATGTTACGCGCTCTATCCCGCTTGCCGTCTCTTTTGAGCGGCTCTATACAATGCCGTTAAACGATATTTTAAAATTAGCGGAACATAAATTCCCAGCCAAATACTTCGAGCCCGATCCTGTTTACTACAGGGACAGCCGGAAATTTATCGCTCAGGTTCGGGGAAATCTTAAAGGTTTGCGCTTCGCCGACGACGGCGCGATTGATGAAAATGGGAACTATGTTTTAATCGATTCCCTCAAGCGCCAAAACGCCGCTTCTCAGGGACTGAACTGTTCCGGTTTTACCAAGTGGCTGATAGACGGAATCCTCCGCCCTGTTACTGGAGAGAGGCTTTCAATTCCTCCATTGAAAGCGCCTTTTGGCGTACGCGGCTCTTCATTCACCGAAAACTGGGAAGAACGGCGCGATCCTTACTTCGGTCTGGACTGGATCAGAAACCTTGCTTCCGAAGCGAATGGAATTATCCGCTCCGACGAATACCGCAGTCTTGATGAATTCGAGGTGAGGAGCGATAACTTTTCACTGGTTATGGTAAGTGAAAACAGAACCTTCGTTACGCAATCCTATCCCGGTTTTTTTGGAGAAGCGGGTTATGGAATCGAGGGGCTTCACCCTCTGCTCTACACGCTTGCCGTTGACGATCCGTTCAAGTTCTACCTTGCCGCAGTAAACACGGAAGGGGGCGTACCAATAACGCCGGACAATCCGCTCGGCGGTCCGCGCCTGCGTCAATATTATCATGTTGCCGCGCTGGTTCCTTATTTTGACGAATACGGCGTTTTCAGGATTGTCGTCTTTGAAAGCGCGGCGGAAACTTCATTCAACGCTTTCAGAACCCGCTATCCCGGACATTATGTGAATTTGGTGAAAATCCCGATTGTAACTACTTTTGATCCGTGAAAAAAAACGCTATACTGCCTTTATGCGAAATGACATCGAAGGCGTAGCGTTTGATCTTGACGGAACTCTGTACCCCAATTACCGCCTGAACATCAGACTTCTCCCTTCCCTTTTGAAAAATTGGCGTCTTTTATCGACATTCGGCAAGGCGCGAAATATTATCCGAAAAGAACAAAAAGAACTCTCCAGTCCGTTTCCCGATTTTTACCGGCGTCAGACGGAAATTATAGCGGAAATCCTCAACAAACCGCCGGAAGTGATAGACGAAAAAATCGAACTCCTTTTTTACAAGGGCTGGGAACATTTTTTTAAAAAAATCAAGTTGTTTAAGGGAACGGCGGAAACCCTTGCCGCCCTGCGGAAAACCGGCTATAAATTGGGGCTTTTGTCGGACTTTCCGCCCGAAACAAAGCTTGAGTATTTGGGAATTTCCGGCATTTGGGACGCCGTGCTGTGCTCAGAACGCTGCGGCGCGTTAAAACCCCATCCCCTGTCGTTTACGGAACTTGCCGCCGCCATGTCCCTTCCTCCCGAAAAGATACTCTATGTGGGAAACAGCCATTCCTACGACGTAACAGGCGCAAACCGGGCGGGTATGAAAACGGCGTGGATAAAAAACCCCCTTTTCCCCGGCTGCGGGCGTAAAAAGCCTCTGCCCGATTTTTCTTTCAGTAACTATCGCCAATTATATGATTTCATGCTAAATTAAGGTAATGATCTTTACTATTGGGAATTTAATAACGCTTGGCATCGTCGCGCTGGTTCTCGTTTTGTACAGACTGTCGGATAAAAACAACCGCAGTATGGCAAATGTGAAAAAATACGCGGAAAAGTGTAAGGAAGATATTGCCGCCTACGCCGAAGAAAAAAGCATCGCTGTAAAGAATTTCGGCATCGATCTGGACATTGAAAAAAAAGCCGCCGTCCAGTTAATGAAAAACATACAGAAACTCACCGAAGAAGAGCTTGCTAAAAAATCCGAAGCGATACTGCGGATTGAAGAGCATATTCAGACTTACGAATCTTCTCTTGACGAACTCTCCGGCATGACCGCCAGAGTTCAGGAAAACCTGAACCGCATAAGGGACGAATCCGTCTTTGTGGAAAATACTGGCAAACGGGTGAGCGAAGCCAAAGAAAAATTTGAACAGGTTGAAAGGGCGTTGAACGCGGCGGAAAAAAACATGGAAGAAACCGAAGCCCGTCTGGAGCAGAAAAACGCCGAAACTATGGAGCAGACCGCCAATGAAATAATTTCTTCGGCAAAGTCGATAATTTCCGATTTTGAAGCGACGGCGCAGGTTATTGAACGCAAAGTTGAAGAACACCGGGAAGCGGTAATAAAAGTGGAACGTGAGCGGGAAGCGTCTATCGTCCGCGACATGGAACAGGTAAAAAAGATACTGAAAGACGTACTTGAAAACGCGGGGAAACGCGCTGAAAAAATGGAAGACGCCGCCCTTGTCAAACTGCGGGAGCAGGCGCAGGAGCGGGTTAATCAGATAAAATCATTCTTTGAGGAAAAAATCAAAATCACGCAGGATACTTTAAAAAACGAACAGTCTGGGATTAATGAAAAGCTAAAAGTTATCCATGATAAATTGAACGCTGAAATTACGGAAATCAGCGCGAAGCAGAAGAACTATCATCAGGAATGGACAAAGGACACTGCCGAACTTGACGGCATAGTAAAAAAACAGAAGGAAGAAATTAGCGCGTCACTTGCCAAACAGCAGGAAGATATAACAAACGCCATTACAAAAGAACGTGATACAATTAACGCCTCTCTGTTACAACAGCAAAATGACTGGAAACAAAATTTCCTTGAATTTAAAAAATTGGCTGAAAAACAGCGGAAGGAACATGATACAAGCCTAACCGCTTCCAGAACAGAACTGAATCAATTCCTCAACGAATTAAAGGCAAAATCCGCAGCCGCTCTTAAACAACAGCAGGACGAACTTGATTCATCTATCAAGTCTCAGCAGAAAGAACTTAGCGCCGCAATCAGCCGCCAACAGCAGGAATCCAACGGCGTGTTTTCAGAACTCACAGCCGTTCTTGATGAACTCAAGAAAAAATCAGCCGATGTGGTCAAACAACAGCAGGACGAACTTAACAACACACTCAGCGAACTTAAAGTCAAATCAACCGAAGCCGTTAAACAGCAACAGGATGAACTTAACAACACTCTCAGCGACATTAAAATTAAAACAGCCGATGCTGTCAAACAACAGCATGATGAACTTAACGACGCACTTAGCGAACTTAAAATCAAATCAACCGAAGCCGTTAAACAACAACATGACGAAATCGATTCATCTATCAAGTCCCAGCAGAAGGAACTTAGCGCCGCTATCAGCCGCCAACAGCAGGAATTTAACAGCGCGTCTTCAGAATTCACAGCCGCCCTTGATGAACTCAAGAGGGAAACAGCCGACGCTCTTAAACAACAGCATGACGAACTCGATTCATCTATCAAGTCCCAGCAGAAGGAACTTAGCGCCGTAATCAGCCGCCAACAGCAGGAATTCAACAGCGCGTCTTCAGGATTCACAGCCGCTTTTGATGAACTCAAAAAGGAAACAACCGATGCTGTCAAACAACAGCAGAACGAACTCGATTCATCTATCATGTCTCAACAGAAGGAACTAAGCGCCGCAATCAGCCGCCAACAGCAGGAATTTAACAGCTCGTCTTTAGAATTCACAGCCGCTCTTGATGAACTCAAGAAGGAAACAACCGCCGTTATCAAACAACAGCATGGCGAACTTAATAGCGCGATCGGTGAACTTAAAAGCAAAACTGTTGACGCTGTCAATCAACAACATAAAGAACTTACCAACATCCTTAGCGATCTTAAAAACAAATCGACTGCCGCTGTCAAACAACAGCAGGATGAACTTAGCGACACTCTCGGCGAACTTAAAAACAAATCGGCTGCCGCCGTCAAACAACAGCAGGATGAACTTGACGACACTCTCGGCGAACTTAAAAGCAAAACAGCAGCCGCAGTCGCCAATCAACAAAGCGACATTAACTCGGCGCTTGAAAAGCAAATGGAAACATGGAAACAGCTTTGCAGGGAGAGCGAAAAGGGGATTATCGAAGAGATTGAAAAACGGCTTGACGATTACAAGAAAATTCAGGTTGAAGCGGTGAACCAGCTTAACAACTTCGCGGACGATGCCGCCAAACTTGAAAACGAACTGCGTCTGGCGATGAATGAAGCGGTATCCAAAGTCAAAAACGACTTTTCCGCGTTTGAAAAAGAAACCGGCGTTTCAATGGAAAAAGCGTCTAACGGATTCAACGAACAGGCTAAAGCTCTGCGAAAAGAGCTTGAAGAAATGGACAAGGAACTCGGCGAAATCAGACAGCAGGCATACAACAACGTATCCGAAAAACTCGCGGCTTTTGAAAATGAAATTACAGCTGAACTTGGAAAACGCGCTTCCGAAGCCGGACATCAAATCGTGAATTGGCAGGCGGGTCTGGAAGAGCGGCTTGAAAAAAGCGCGGAAAAAATCACACACGACTGGCAGTTGGAAGAAGAGCGAATCGCTTCGGATCAAAGAAAAACCATCGCCCTTCTCAGCGACCGCCTGACTTCGGATCTGGAAAGGCTCAAACAAGAAGCGTCCGCCCTTGAAAAAGGAATCAGGGAAGAGATGAACAATGTTGATGAAACGCGGTCGTCTTTTACCGAACAAATCAAAAAGGAACTTGAAGAAATCAGGAGCGCGGCGGAAAACGAAGTTAAAACGCAGGTTGGACAGCATCAACTTTCAATGCAGGAAACTATCCGGCAAAAACAGCGGGAATTGGAAAAAGAACTTGAAGAGCTTTCCGCCGGATCGCGCAGTGCGTTTGCCGCTCTGGACGACGCTGTTCTTAATTCACGGCAAAACTTTGACGACTGGCAGGGTCAATATAATAACAGAATACGGGATATGGACGCGTCTTTGGAAGATCTGCGGCGGCATAGCAGGGAAACAGCGGCGGAAAATGATGAGCGCATAACGCAATTCCGCCAAAGTTTGGACGATATCCGCAAAGAACTTGGCGTTCAGAAAAAAATATTCGACCAAACTGGAGAGCTTAAACAGGAACTGGAACGCTCTATGGAAGAAATCAACGGCAACCTTAACAAGCTGGATCAGCGCAAAAACGAAATCGCCCAGTTGGAAAATGAGTTTACGCGCACCAAACGTCTTGTAAATGAAATGAACAGCAAGATGACCAGCTTCCTTTCGGAAAGACACCGTTTTGAAGTTATGGAAACCGATTTCAAGCGCCTTATAACAATTTCTCAGGCAGTGGAAGAAAAACTGAAGCAGGTTTCAACTTCGGACGATATACTGCAAACCGTGCAGGTGCAGATAAGAAAACTGGAAGATTCTATCAAAGAGACCGAAGAAAAATACCAGCGTATTGAACGGAAAAGCGAAGTGCTTGATGAAACCAACGACGGCATTGATCGCAACTTTAAGGCGTTACAGAAAACAGAAACGGCGATTAAAAATGCGGAAATGATCATCACCAAACTTTCTGAACAGTTTGAAAACATAAGCTCTTCGATTCTGGCTCTTGCGGCGGAAAATGAAAAAGCCGCGGGCGCGGTTGAAAAAATAACCACCCTTGATGAAAACCTTGTCGTAATTGAAAAGCGAATTGCCGAAATGAATGTCGCCCGCGAATGGCTTGCGCGCACGGAAACGGAACTTCAGGCTCTGGACAAAGACGCAAAAACCCAGTTGCGGCTAACAAAATCCCTTCTTGATCGTGAAAGCGGCAAAGCTGCGACATCCGCCGCCGCCGGCAAAGGCGCGCCGACTCCGCAGGATCGCGACAATGTCATGAGGTTGAAACGTCAGGGCTGGACAGTGGACGAAATAGCAAGCGCAATGAACAGATCCAAAGGCGAAATTGAGCTGATTTTGGAAATTGATTCAAAAAGCTGAGGCTCACCTTTGAATCGCGGCGCATGGAACAGATTTGTAAAAGCGCGGGATCATTTCCGTTATGCGGTTGACGAGTTGGCGCGTTCCCTGCCAAAGTTAAAGAGTATCCAGCAAAAATTCGCCGACAGTCGCGCCGAAGGGAAAAATTCATCCTATACTGTTGAAACTCCGGTTGTGTATAACAGTGCGCTGGACGGCATTACCATTAACGATGAAATCAAACTGATTTTAGTTGCGGATAACCCCGGACGGCGCGAACAAGCGGCGGAAAACAGGCGCTACCTTGTCGGTCCGTCGGGAAAAATAGCGCAAAAGTTTTTCCGCGACAATCCCGCGTTAGGCATTGACTTTCTAAAAAATGTAATCATTCTTAATAAAACTCCGATTCACTCTCCGCGCACCGTTGAATTGCGGGAACTGTGCAGGATTGAAGCGGAAACGAGCGGTTCCTCAATTCCCTCCGCGTTGGAAGAATCGCAAAAAACAATGGCTTCCCTTCTTTTGGAATTTCAACTTGCCCTTGACGCGCAGGTGTGGATTGTCGGCTACTCCGAAATGAAGAGGGGCGGAATCTTTGAAGTTTATACCGAAAAGCTGAAAGCGCTTTATTCGGGTAAAAAGGAAATGTATAAAAATATTTTTTTCTTCCGTCATTTTTCCATGAACCAGTTTACCATTGATTTGAAACAACAAGCCCTGCCGGGTGAAACAACCGCGAAAAGCCTGAGGCGGATTGGGACGGCTTACAGAGAGAGGATATTGAATTTATAGACAATAGACAAAAAATCATGTCTCTTTTATACTTCATTTTTGCAGGTATTTTAGCATTAAAAAAATGTAAAAATTTTTTAAGGTCTATCATCTCCTGATAGACCAACCTGTTATATATAAAGCATGATAATGAATTTTCACGGCATAAAGGCAAAATTATTATCCGCCGGGGCGGAGATGAGGGTGAGTGGGTAATGTGTTATGTACAAGGAGTTATATGCTATTTGGGCTGGTGTATAAAAAAGTAGACAAAATTATTTTTTAACCGCCCTAGACACAATTTTTAAAATTGGTATAAAAGACATAAATACTAAGGAGGTATAAAATGGGTGAAATGAGATTGTGGAATGGAAGCGAATTTCAATTATTGCGTTTTCTTGGTCGTCATCGGACTGTACTGGAAAGGGCAATTCTTAGGGATACCAATATCAACCCTGATTTGGATTATCAAATGGAATGGGTGGACTTTTGGTATTCAGGGGATTCAGTATTCGATGTGGAGTTAACAGGACCTGATTTTTTATATAACGAAAAATTAATAGATGTTCATGGTTTAGCTGAAAAATGGGAAAACTATTGGCCACAGACTGATACGTCACAAAGTTGGGATGCTGTACTTAATTGTATTCCATTATTCCCTACAAAAAAACCGGAAAAATGGGTTATTGTTGATGCAAAAGCTCATCTGGAAGAATTAGAATCATCTTCACAGGCTGGCACTGAAAGTAGGAAAATAATTGAAAAAGCTTTTGAAGAAACAAAAGGGCGTTTTAAAATAAAAACTGAAAATAGTTGGTTTGATAAATATTATCAACTGGCTAACAGGTTGGCATTTATAAACTTCATGTTATCTAATAATATTGAAGTATCGCTCTTAAATATATATTTTATTGACGGCTGGCCAGATGATACAAGCAAAAATGTTCCCAGTAGGGAAATATGGGAGGAAAAAATAAAGGACGAATATAAATATTTAGGGTTAAATGGAAACACAAATAAGTATATTTCAGAAATATTTATTAGGTGTAAGGGACCCATTATTAGGTGTAAGGGACACAGATAAATATTTTGTTCTTATGGTAATAGATTTTAAAACAGGTAAAAAATTATCTGTTTCAAAACAAATTCATTCTTGGGATATTGATTCTTTCACAAAAGAGTTAAAAGAATTATTATCCATAGGATATAACATTAAAGTTTTAAACACAAGTTTAAAATTTACTCGGTTTGGTAAAAAACAAAGTTTTTTTGCGGAAATGGTTCAAGAGGTTATAGTGTAAAAATGGGTGCACTTCGCTTAACAGGATTGTAACTGTACGCCGCCTTTGGCGGCTCGGGTTCGGTCGGCTAGGTCGGTCGCTACGCTCGCTCCCACGCCTCACTCCGCCACAGTTTACCAGCCCTGCAAACCGTCTTTACAACCGGAAACATTAAGCGAAATACACACTAAATAGTGTATAAAAAAGTATACAAAATTATTTTTTAACGGCTCTTGACACAATTTTTAAAATTTGCTATAAAAAGCATAAATCATATGGAGGAAAAACATGAAAATAATAAACGGTTTTGAAAACAAAAATGAGATCAACAATTTAAATGAATGGTTTAAATTATGTCCGCCAGAGGGTGGGGAAAAGCAGTGGGTGGATTTTAGAAGTGCAAAAGAAATGGCAAAGTTTTGGACAAATCAAAAATGTTCTGATGAATTTAAAGAATTCGTCAGGCAGACATTCAATGAATTTGAATATGGTTATTTAATCCCAGAATATAAATCAAATTTTGATAATTTGGGAAAAGAACGCCAGCATGATTTATTAATAAATGATAAAACTGACAAAGTTCTAATAACCATTGAGGGAAAGGCAGATGAAGAATTTGGCAATATAACATTTGGAGATTATTTCAAAGATACAATAAATACAAAAATTCAAAATAATAATTCTAAAGCATTGGAACGAATGATAAATTTGTACCAAAACTTTTTTTATAATGAAGCAAAATCATTAGAATTAAAATATCAATTAATAACATGGTTTGCTGGTTCAATTTGTGATGCAATTAAAGCGGATACTGCTAATTTTATTATGATGTTACAAGAATTTAAAAGTGTTCATACTAAACCTGAAAATCTAGCTAGAAATCACAATGATTTTGAAAAATTTATTAGTCTTGTTTCAGAAAGAAAATTTGAACATATAGAAAACAAACAAATTATTGGACCAATAGCAAATAAGTTTACTGACACAAAACATTGTGGAATAAAGAATTTGTATATAGGCTTTTATTCTATTGATCTATAAATATAATGATAATAGATTTCAAAACAGGTAAAGAATTATCTGTATCAAAACAGATTCATTCTTGGGATATGGATTCCTTTATAAAAGAATTAAAGGAAGCACTATCCAAAGGTTATAATGTAAAAGTCGTAAACACGAGTTTAAAATTTACTCGTTTTGGTAAAAAGCAAAGTTTTTTTGCGGAGTTGGTTAAAAATAGTCAATAAATTATAATTCAAAAATGGGTGCACTTCGCTTAACAAACAGGATTGTCAAAGTGCGAGGAGAAAATCAGGTGCTTACCCAAGTGCCTGAAGCTATAAGGACGGAAGCTGTATGTCTTGCCGCAGTACAACAAGATAAAGACGCGATTAAATATGTGCCCAAACATTTGAAAGCCAGAATACTATTTTTAGAGGCAAAAAAATATTTCACTCTATCATCTCCTGATAGACCAATGTGATATATATAAAGCAAGGTTAAACAACAGAAGGAGTGTGTTTATGGACAAAAAATTCTCTTTAAGGGGTATAATTGCGAAATTTTCCCCAATTCTAATGGTGCTGATTATTGTATTTTTGTTGATACTTCCCATTCCAACGCCGGTGCTGAATTTTATGATAATTGTAAATCTGTTCTTTGCCGTCATGGTTCTTATTACCGCAGTTCGCGCTGAAAAGGCGGCGGATTTTTCTTTGCTCCCAACCCTTCTGCTTTTATTCACAATTTTTGGTTTGTCACAGAACATTGCCGCCGTTAGGCTCATATTGACAAA
>JAISSH010000102.1 GCA_031273265.1 Treponema sp. | reverse complement strand
TAGGGATTGGGAAGCGCCTTAACCGCGAAGTGGTTTTTGTAAGAAGGGAAAACAGAGAACGCCGCCTTTATCCGGCGGACATTCTCTATTATCGCCCTTTCATCGTAAATGTAAAATGGCGTCGGATACTGCCGCGCGATTTCTTCCAGCGCGGCCTTATCCAACGGAAAATACTTCCTGTTCATTTCAGTTCAAATATCCTTTGTATTTTAAAAGTTCAGCGTTCAATATGCCGCCGCCCGCGGCTCCGCGCACGGTATTATGCGAAAGCGCGGTAAAGCGGATGTCAAACACATTGCATGGCCTCAGCCGTCCAACTACAACCGCCATCGCCTTGTCGGCGTCGCGGTCTTTGCGCGGCTGGGGACGGTTGTCTTCCCGGCGGTAAATGATCGGCTGTTTTGGAGCCATTGGCAAATCCGCTTTCTGCGGCAGTCCCTTATACGCCGCCCATATTGATAATATTTCTTCCATTGAGCCGGGCTTTCTCGACCCAAACTCCAGCGAAATACTTGCAACATGTCCGTCCGTAACAGGCACGCGGTTACAGTGCGCGGAAATCTTCGGCAGTTCGGCGTTTTTAAACGCGCCATTCTCGATGGAGCCGAAAATCTTCAGCGGCTCTTTCTCCGACTTTTCCTCTTCGCCGCCGATGTACGGGACAATGTTGTCGAGCATATCAAGGCTCGGCACTCCGGGATAGCCCGCGCCTGAAACCGCCTGCATGGTGGTAACGATGATTCTCTGCGCAGGGAAGCCCGCCTGCGCGAGCGCGTGGAGGGGCTTCATATAACTTTGTATCGAGCAGTTGGGCTTTACGGCTATAAAGCCTCGATCCCAGCCGCGCGCTTTTTTCTGCAGGGGGATAATGCCCGCGTGATCCGGATTGACCTCGGCGATTAGGACGGGCACGTCGCTCGTCCAGCGGTGAGCCGACGCGTTTGAAATTACCGGAATGCCCTCCGCAGCGTACGCTTCCTCAAGGGCGCGGGTTTCGTCCTTGCCCATTTCAAGCGCGGAAAATACGAAAGAACATTCGCCCTTTTTAAACGCCGCAACTGCGCGGCTTACGTCGTTTGCGTCCTCGACCATTATGCCGCCCACATGAGGAGCGTAAGTTTTAGTAAGCTGCCACCTTCCCGCGACCGCTTCAGCGTATTTTTTGCCCGCGCTCCGGGGAGAGGCTGCCGCATAGCGCACCTCAAACCAGGGGTGATCATTGAGAAGGGTAATGTAATTCTGCCCAACCATGCCCGTCGCGCCTAAAATGCCGACCGGTATCTTTGCCATAACTTGCTCCTTACGAGATGGTAGCATAAATTGATATTGTAATGAAAGGGGGTTATTTCGATGTCAGGTTGTATACGCCGTCCCAGTTGTCATCGGGCGGGATTTTGACAAATTTTGCACTGCGGTCGTAGTAAAGTTTTGACGGGTGATCATCATCTTTCATTGACATAACCTCTTTGAAACCGTCCGCCGCCTGTTTCCAGTCGCGTTTTTCAAAATAGTCAAGCGCTTCATGAAAGACCGATACCAGTTTCCTGCTCTGCTCGTCCGCGTGTTCCGCCATGTCAATCAATTCGCAGAGGCGCACAGGCTCGTTAATCCCGACGACACGGACGCGGTCAAGTTTTCGGTATAGCAGATTTTCTCCCGTTTCGCGCACCGTGTTTTCCGAAGCGAGTATCCATGTGCCGTACTGTTTATTTACTCCCTCAAGGCGCGCCGCAAGGTTTACCGCGTTTCCCATGATCGTGTAGTTCATCTTGTTATCGGTTCCCATGTTGCCCGCAACCATATTGCCGGTATTTATACCGATGCGGGTGAGAAGCGGCGAAGGAGAGATTTTTTGTTCCATGACTATTTTATTCAGTTCCATTTCAATTTTTTTCATTTTAATTGCGGAAACACACGCCCGCAGAGCGTGATCCTCAAGGTCGAGCGGCGCGCCGAAGAACGCGATAATAGCGTCTCCTTCGTATTTGTCGATAGTTCCTTTTTCGGAAAGAATGACATCGCTCATCGCGCTTAAGTATTTATTCAAGAGGCTTACAAGTTCTTCCGGGTCAAGCTGTTCCGAAACAGTAGAAAAACTTTTAACATCGGTGAAAATTGCCGTCATGTGGCGTTTTGTTCCGCCAAGTTGAAGGCGGGAAGGATCGGAAATTATTTCCTTAACAACATCGCTTGAAACATAGGTTGAAAAAGCCGTGCGGATAAATTGTTTTTCCTTCTCGGAGTCGGCATAGGACATAATTTCCCTGATAATAATGGCGCTGATCATCGCAAAGACGGTTCCAAGCGGACCGAGAAAAATGCCGGAAAAACGGAACAACAGAACGGTAAAAATCAATATCACCACAATTACGGCAAAGCCCGAAACTGAACGTACAATCGTGGAAAAACGGGAACTGGCGAGGAAATACAATGGAACAAAAACCAGCATGAAAAGAACCAGCCACCAAAAACTGACGGGGTTGATAAATGTTTCGGAAAGTATTGTATCCAGCACAACTCCGTGCGTGCCGACATTAACGTACTGCCCATGAAACGGATTAACGCCAATATCGGTCGTTCCGGTATCGACCCTTCCCAAAATAACGAACTTGTCCTTAAAAACCACATTGTTGTATTCGGTCATCTCGTTGTGACGTTGTAAATCCACGTCCAGAGCGTTGAGAAGCTGAGTGATATATTCGGCTTCTTCCTCTATCGCTTCGGCATCGGCGGGATATTTTTCGCATAACAGCACTGCTAATTCCAGTATTTTTTCTTTGGTATCCAGCGCAAGAACTTCACCTAACAACAGGTATGCGTTTTGGCGGTAATTAAGATATGCGTCAAATGAATCATCAGAATTATTTTCCATTGCGTGATTCATCGCTGTGCGGGCTGCGTCAAAATATTCCCCAATGCCGTTCAGTGTTTCGGTAATATCCGCAAGTGAATCGTCAAACCCTGCAAAGTACGCAAAATTCGCCGAGGCAAGAGCGCGGCTGTACAGGTCAAGCTCCGCTTCAATTTCGTCTAACTGGGAAAAAGCGGCGAATGAAATGTGCGTGTAACTGTCTAAATAATTTTCTTTTGGCCAGTCAAGCATCATCCGGCTGCCGTGATCCAGCGGAATAACGATGTCTTTTATTCTGCCGTCGGGTAATTGCGCCTGTTTCAGCGTTAGTTTTCGTCTTTCAAGAGAAACTTCAGGACTGCCAAGATAATTGAGCAAAGGAGCAAACGCCAACTGAGGATACCAATGGTCAAAAATATTCTGAACAAGGTAGACGCGCCGCCTCACTCCGTCACCGTCAATTTCGGCGTTGGTAAAACCCGCTCCTTTTGCAGAAAGCGAAAAAATCGGCAATGCGGGAAGTATATCGACAAAATCGCCTCCCACTGTTGTACCGGAAGCGGCAGTCACAGGATACGCGAAACGCTCTTCGGCGATGTAGCGGCGCTCCGCCTCTTCGCCGTACAGTGGATTGGAACGGAGGTTGAGCGTCGTCCAGCTTCTGCCAAAAAGAGCAAGCGCCTGCGCCAGATAGCGGTCGTTGTCACGGGCGACATTCTGCGCTTTGTTGAAAAGACTGTTGTGTTCTCTGCTGATCAACGAAGAAAGAGAGACCGCGTAATGATCAATTTCGGAGCGGACTATCTGTCCCGTTTTTACGGCGGAAAGAATATCCTGCGCCGCCGAATCAATTTCAGAAAAACTGCGGAAAAAATCGCCGCCAAGACCCTGATTTAAATAAAGACTGTCTACTCCCTGCGGACCTTTATCAATATATTCAATATCGAATATAGCCGCTCTTGCTCCGTACTCTTTCAGGCGCAGGAGACCGTCCGCGGGAATGGAACGCGGCCAGGGAAAAATTCCGTAATACGCGATTGCGCTGTCGTCAACATCAAGAAAAACAACGTCGCTTAAACGCGCGCGATCCGCTCTGAAACGCAGATAAAAATCATATAGGCGATCTTCCAGCGGCGTTAACGCGCCTATAATGTACAAAAGCGCGAATACTGCGGCGGCGGACAAACCCAACAGGGCGTTTTTCCAAAATTTCATTTTTATTTCTCCTCGCTTATATACTTATCCGCGATATTAGGCAACGAATAATAGTGAAAAAAAATATTACAATAATATGAAAAATACGTTTTCTTTTTCATAAATCCACAAATGTTATTATAAGTCATCTTTTTAGCCTTGCCAATGCCTAAAAAATTGTATATTATTATTAATATATGCCCGACAAACAACCAATTACGCCGTTATCTAAAGTGCTGTCCCTGACAGATAAAGCCGGAATAAATAAAACCTATATTGATATTATTATCGAAGAAGATATTCCCATTGTATGCATAAATAAGTCAACGAAAAAAAGACGGCTTATGCCATTCAAAGTCTTGTATGGCAACACTGAAAACTTCTGGCGTCAGAGCGGAAGCTGGGATTATTTTCTTGAAGAAGAAAGCGTTGAAAAACTCAGGGAGAAAACAAAAGACAAGCCGGGCGTTTGGGAATATGAGAGGCTGAAAGCGGGAAGCGAAGATGCGGAAGAACCGGGAGAACTCGAAGAAATAGAGGAAGGATTCGGGAAAGACTACAAAACCTTTTCTTCCATGACAATAGTCGAAAAAGTCGATTTTTTAAACAAGAACAATAAAAAACTGAATGACATAATCTCACAAAAACCAAAACAGGTAGCGGCTGCTACTGAAGTCCTTGTTGACGCCGCAAAGGATGCCGCGCTGATAAACCAGACCGCTCTGGAAGAAGCCATGCGCCTCGGCGATGATGAGGCGAAAAAACTCACCCAGGATTTGGTAGACTCAACTCATGAGATAGTAAAATCAACTGCCAACCTTATCAAAGAAGACCTTTTTAACAATGATTTGATGAATACTCTGGTGGAAAAATCCAACGGCACGATTGTCCAGCACATGACCAGAGTGTACCTGAACGGAATTTCTTTTCTTGCGTACTACAACAAACTTGTCTCAAGATCAAGCGCGATTCAAAAATTGCGCATCTCTTTTTCCGCCAAGTACCGCAATTTTTATCATACCCTGCTTCCGCACATCGACATTGACGACATTATTCTGGAGCGTGTTTTTTTCGGGGGCATGAGAGCTATCCAGCCGGATCTTTTTCATAAATGGGCGGTGGGCTTTTTAATTCACGACATTGGAAAGGCAGCCGCCGTTGAATACCATGAAGGAGAATCTTCCTACAACCGCAACATTGTAATTGATCATGTTAAGCAGGGATATAAATCGATCATGGCAAAAACAAATTACCCGATAGAAGCGAGTCTCATCACCGGATATCATCACGAATACTACGGCGATCCGGACGGCTACGGCTATTTCCGCGCGTATCTTCAGCAGTACAAAAAACAAAATCCGGACGCAAAGCAGGATTATGTCGTCACCTTTGAACTTGAACCTATTATGGATTATCAAGCGCTCGCGTACTTTCCCGCTAAAGTTTTGGAAATAATCGACGTGTACGACAGCGTTACCGATCCCAACCGAGTCTACCGAAAACCCTTGACTCCCGAAGAAGCCCTTGCGATGATGCGCCAGGAATTTATCGAAAAGAAACTCAAAATTGATCCTATCCTTTTTGACATCTTTGACGCGTACACCCGCGAAAAATATGTAAAAAAAAGCTAATCAACAAACGCGTTCTTTAATAACTCCAAATCCAACTGCGGGTACACCGGGAAGCGGTCGATTAAAGTTTTCACCCGCTTCAGGACATCGCTTTTTACGGCGGGGTCTATGTTGTACTTTGCCTTGCTGTTTTTGGATGGGTCTTTTTTGTCTTGCGCCTGAGTCGTCCCTTTGACGACAGCCGCGATTAATTCGCCAAGTTCGGTCAATTCCGCCTCTCCCATGCCGAGGCTGGTAACGGCTGCGGTTCCAATTCTTATGCCCGATGTGTACCAAGGACCGTTGCCATCACGGGGGAGGCTGTTGCGATTTAGCGTTATGTGACACTCATGAAGGGCGCTTTCCGCCTGTCTGCCCGTAATGCCGCCTGAGTTTTGCACATTGACCAGTATCAGGTGGTTGTCGGTTCCACCTGTAAGCACTTCAAGTCCGTTTTTCATACACGAGGCGGCAAGAGCCTTGCAGTTGTCAACGATGCGCTGGGCGTACTGCCTAAACTCAGGCGCGGAGGCTTCGCGGAAAGCGACTGCTTTCGCGGCGATTACATGGGGAAGCGGTCCGCCCATTGTCAGCGGACAGCCTTTGTCGAGCGCTTCGGCGAACTCGCTCGTGGAAAGCACAATCCCGGCGCGCGGACCCCTCAACGTTTTGTGAGTGGTGCTGGTAACAACGTGCGCGTAAGGGACAGGATCGTACTCGCCTGTAAAAACTTTGCCCGCGACAAGTCCAGCAAAATGCGCCATGTCCACCATAAACACCGCGCCCACTTTATCCGCGATTTCTCTCATGCGCTTAAAGTTGATTTTTCGCGGATATGCGGAATAACCCGCCAGTAAAATGAGCGGGCGCACTTCCTGCGCCTGTTTTTCAATTTCGTCGTAATCAAGCAAGCCGTCTTTTTCGGAAACGGAATATCCGTAAATATCGAACATTCGCCCCGAAAGATTGTTCCGGTAACCGTGAGTCAAATGTCCGCCCGAATAGTAATCCAGTCCCAAAAGGCGCTGGTTGCCAAGCGATGAGCGCAGTTCTTTCCATTGTGCGTCTGTCAATTTGTAAAGATTTGTCTCGTTCCATTTTTCCAGCGCAGGATTTTCAATTTTTGTGCTGAGAATTGCCCAGTACGCGAGCAGGTTCGCGTCCGCGCCGCAGTGCGGCTGAACGTTGGCGTACTCCGCGCCGAAGAGCTTGCACGCTTCCTGCGCCGCCAAAGTTTCAATCGCGTCAACATTTTCGTTGCCTGCGTAAAAACGGTGGTCGGGCATACCTTCGGCGTATTTGTCGGTGAGCAAATTGCCCATCGCGAGTTGTACCGCCATTGAGCAGTAATTTTCACTTGCGATAAGCTTCACGCGCTTGCGCTGATTTTCCAGCTCTTTGACGATAGAAGCGGCGATCTCCGGCGTAACTTTGGAAATTTCCGTCAAACTGCAAAGGTAAGCGAGCAGACTTGTGTCGATTTTTTCCGGCGAAACAGCGGCAAGGTACGCCGCGACAGGATTTGTTTTCATGGTTCAGCATACACCAAAATGGACGGCGATTCAAGCCCGCACTGTTTAAACAGCTTTTTTTTGCTTTGCCCTGTGCTCTGCAACAACGTCCGCCGCAAAATTACGGAGTTCTTCCGTAGGATCAACCATTTTACTAATTACCGGCGGATAATGCAAAATCGCAGCCCAGCATATATGCTCGTAGTCATTGCGGCTTAAACGCTTCATGTTTATCATGTCCAGAAAATCCGCGCTGACATTATGCAGTGCGGCTTCAAGACAGACATAAATGTATTCATAATCGGTCAACAATTCGTCCTTAATATACTTAAAAATGCTTCCGATTTCGGAAGTTTTCGCCGCTTCAACGCAGACTCGTAAATACAATTGATGGTTCAGCGTTTTCGGATCACTGTCATTCAGCGCGCGGAGTCTTTTTACCATCTGCCGCCGCCCCTGCCCTTCGACCATCAATTCAACTTTTTGACCCTTGCTGTTCAGCGCGTCAAGTTTTTCTTTTATCGCGGAAATTTCCCTCTGATTAAAAATGTTCTCTTCAATGTTGAGAACCGAAAGGCGCGGCAGAGAGAAAACCGCGTTTGGCAGAGTTTCAAGCATATTGTCAAAGACATGCAGTTTCTCAAGATTTTGAAGACTGCCTATCTTTTCGTCTAACGCCGCAATTCCGGTACTGCCAATTTCCAGCGTTGTAAGTTTTGCAAGACTGTAGATCGACGGCGGAAGGGCGCGCACAAAGTTACCCGCAAAAGAGAATGTCTGTAATCCTGTGAGATCTTTGAATATGTCAGGCAGTTCGGTTAATTTTAACTCACTGCCCCAAACATCCAGCTTCTCAAGATTTTTCATGGCAGTTATCGACTTAAAAAGATTCCCTTCAACTATCAAATGCCGCAGTTCTAATTCCTTTAAGCTGGTAAGTGTTGAAAGTTTTTGATGCCCCTTCCCGACCGTAAGCCCGAAAAGTTTTAGAGATTCAAAGACGGGACATGTGGCGAGTATCTGCGTTGTTTTATCAAGATCTAAAGTTTTGTGATTTTTAAAAATATGATCCCCTATACTGAGTCTTTTCAAAGCAGGATGTTTTGAAAAAGAGGCAGGCAGACCGTGTACGGTTCCTTCTTCAAATTTAACTGTCAGGGTCAATTCTTCAATATTTTTTAACGCCCCCATTTCTTTTGGCAAAGCGGCGCCTGAATAAAGATCGGCGGAAAAGGACTTTAGTTCCTTCAGAGCAGTTATCCCATCGGGATACTCCCAGCCTTCGTTAACCCGAATGTGAAGTTTTTCCATTTTTTGAGCTTTCGCAATACCTGTGGGAGGATGCGTAAGTTTCCTACAGCAACAGGAAAGGACGCGCAAATTTGGCAGGGCAAACAAGAAATCCGGAATCTCCGTGATTTCGGTGTGTGAAATATGAAGTTCCTCAAGAAGCCCGCATTCCCCCAAAACAGGAGGAATTTCTTTTAAGGCAGACTGGTTGTGCAGGTTGATTATTTTAACCGAATCTTTGACTTCCGTAATGCGCCGGACAATCTCGTCCATATCCTTGCAAAATACGCCGTCAGATGTTATGCCGAAGCTAGGATCTTCGTCTGTCCAGTGGAGGTCAAGTTCGTTAATTTCGCTTGCCGACATGTACCTATATTTTGACATTCAATTAAGAAATCGTCAATTAACGGCTGTTAAAAAAGTGTTAAACTAAGCCGAAAAAACCGTCCCTTTTTGACCGCCCGCCGCGAGAGCTTCAAGACAGCGGGGTTTACCGCCGTGCGCGAGAATCGTGGGGATACCGTAGGATAGAGCGAGTTTTGCGGCTTCCAGTTTTGTTTCAATTCCGCCTGTTCCGAAATTGTTAGCCTCTCCAATGTTGATATTTTTGCGCACGGCTTCAATGTCGCGCACTTCTTCAACAAGAGAGGCATCGGGAAACTCCTTGGGGTTTTTATCGAATAGCCCGTCAATGTCGCTGAAAAGTATCAATAAATCCGCGCTCCACAGAATTGCCGAACGCGCCGCCAAAGTGTCGTTGTCGCCAATTTTTATTTCTTCAACGGAAACGGTGTCGTTCTCATTGATGATAGGGATAACGCCTTCGTCTACAAGCGTGAAAAGCGTGTTCCGCATATTGAGCGTTCTGTTTGAATCGTCAAAGTCGTTGCGCGTCAAAAGAATCTGCGCGATGTGCGAACCGTGTTGTTCAAACGCGCGGCGCCATGCGCCCATTAACTCAACCTGCCCAACCGCGCAAAGCGCCTGCCTGTAGTGAATGTCCTTTTTACGCGCCCACTTGTCCATTGTAGAAAGCCCGGCAACCTGCGCACCTGACGAGACAATGACAATCTGCTTACCCTTCTTCATAAGCGCCGCAGACTGTTCCGCGAATTCGTCAAGAAACGCCGAGTTGATTTTCCCGTCGCTTCCTGCAAGCGTGTTGGAGCCGATTTTGATAATTATTTTCCGCGCGTCCGCGATAAGTTTCGCTATCATGGTTTTAGTTCCGACTTTGACCAGTGCCGGTTACAAGGTACTTTATCGTCGTGAGCGCTTCAAGCCCCATCGGACCGCGGACATGAAATTTCTGCGTACTGATTCCAAGCTCCGCGCCGAAGCCGAATTCGCCGCCGTCCGTGAAGCGCGTCGAAGCGTTGACGTATACGCACGCCGCGTCCACCTTTGCGCGGAACTCTTCCGCCGCTCTCAGGTCGTTGGTGAGAATCGCCTCGGAGTGCTTTGTCCCGTAACGGTTGATATGCGCGATTGCCTCATCGCAGGAGGAAACCACTTTCACCGCGAGAATGTAATCGAGAAACTCAGTCGCCCAGTCTTGCTCTGTTGCGTCTTTCAAAACGAGAGCGGTCGGCGGTGCGCCGATAGCGGCTTTTGACGCGCTGTCACAGCGCAGTTCGCATTTTCCCGCGAGTTTCGCCGCAACCTTGGGCATGAGAGAAGCAAGCGCGTCTTTGTGAACAAGCAGAGTTTCCATAGCATTACACACGCCGGGTCTTTGCAGTTTCGCGTTGGCGATAATTTCCACCGCGTTGTCAATGTCCGCGCTCGGCTCAACGTAAATGTGGCAGTTGCCCTCTCCGGTCTCGATTACGGGGACACGCGCGTTTTCAACCACATGGCGGATCAACTCGCCGCCTCCGCGCGGAAGAACCGCGTCAATAAAACCGCGTGCTTTCAGTATTACGTCGATCTCGTCCCTGTTACCGGATTCGGCAAGCGCGACAGCGTCCGCAACGCCTCCGCCTTCGGCAAGTCCTACCTTGATAGCGCGAACCAGCGCGATGTTGGACTGGAGCGCGGAAGATGAACCGCGCAAAAGTATCGAACAGCCTGCCTTGTACGCAAGGGCGGCGCAGTCAACTGTAACATTGGGGCGCGACTCGTAAATGATCGCGGCAACGCCAAGGGGCACGGTTACTTTTTCAATCTGCAAACCGTTGGGAAGCGTCCAGCCAGCCTGCACTTTGCCAATCGGGTCTTCCTGCCTGATAACAACTTCAATCCCTTCTATAATACCGTCAATCCGCTTGTCGTTAAGAAGCAGGCGGTCAACGAGGGCTTCCTTCATTCCGCCCTTACGCGCCTGTTCAACATCGCGCGCGTTGGCTTCCAAGATGACAG
>JAISSH010000027.1 GCA_031273265.1 Treponema sp. | reverse complement strand
AAACTCACGAAAAGGCGAAAAAACAGGCACACCGAAAGCGGCAATAGGAAGAGTATAAATAAGAAAAGAGAGAAAAAAAAAAAAAAAAAAAATATCCGCGCAGCAGGGAGAGGACGACCGCTGTATTTTGGTCGCGAATTCCTCTTTCGCGGAAGACGTAAAGGCGATTGAGGTAAGCACCGGAGTTTTAACGGCGGAAGGCGGCTATTCCGCCCACGCGTCTGTAGTCGCGCGCCAATACGGAAAAGTGTCCCTTGTTTCGCCCGACCTTAAAATCAAGGGAAACAAGGCAACGCTGGGAGAGTTTGGTTTTTCCGAAGGCGAATACATCACCGTCAACGTCCCCTTCTACGGCGAGTCCACCGTGTACAAAGGAGTGGCAGAGTTAATTGAGCCAGATCCAAAATCATCGGGTCTTTTGGACTTTATCGATCTTTCAAAAAGTTTCCTTAAAAGTTTCCATGTCCGCTGCAACGCCGATACGCCGAAGGACGCGGATCTTGCCTTGAGTTTCGGAGCGGACGGCGTCGGTCTTTGCCGCACCGAGCATATGTTTTTTAAACAGGACAGGATCAATGTTTTCCGGGATATGCTGTTGTCAGACGATAAAAAAGAGCGGCAGAAAGCTCTGGATAAACTTGAAGTTATGCAGAGGGAAGATTTCTACGGCATCATGAAAGTTATGGCGGGAAAGGAAGTTACAATCCGTCTTTTGGATTCGCCTCTTCATGAATTCATGCCGCATAACAACGATGAATTAACCGCATATATCAAGCATACCGCTCAAACAAATAAGACTCTGTCCAAGTCGGAAATCACCGCCCGCATTGACGCTCTTCATGAATTCAACCCGATGCTCGGACACCGCGGCTGCCGTATCGCCGTCTCATATCCTGAAATTTACGCGATGCAGGTTAGGGCGATTTTCAAAGCCGCCTACAAACTTCGCACCCAGAAAATCAACGTACATCCAGAGATAATGGTTCCAATCGTAATGAATATGTCGGAGCTGAAATTAATCGCGTACGGCAAGAAGATTGAAGGCACAAACTATCTTGGCATCGTTGATATTGAGGAAGCTCTCAGGAAGGACTTGAAGGCGAAAGAAGTGGAGTACAAAATCGGCACAATGATAGAACTGCCTGCCGCCGCTCTTGGCGCGGGAGAAATTGCCAGATACGGGCGATTCTTCAGTTTTGGCACTAACGACCTGACCCAGACAACATTGGGAATTTCCAGAGACGATTTTACCGCTTTCATGCCGGATTACACCCTGTTCGACCTTATCGACGGCAATCCTTTCAGCACTTTGGACCCAAGAGTGAAGGAGTTAATCTCCATGGCGACGGAGCGCGGACGGCTTACCCGCCCCGATTTGGTGTGCGGTCTTTGCGGAGAGCACGGCGCGAATCCCGCCAACGTGCGCTTCTGCATGGACGCCGGTTTAAATTATGTATCCTGTTCTCCGTATTCCGTACCGATTGCGCTATTGGCGGTCGCTCAGGCGGAAATTGACAAGGCTGAAGTGAATAAAGAGTAACCACGAACAACAAGAATAAATGTAAACGTGGGTTTGTGGTTAATTTTCAACTAACATAAAAAAAGGCTGTCGTAAGACAGCCTTTTTTTCAGCGTACATTTTATGTACATTTCTATTATTCAAACTCGCCTTTAAAACCCATTGTTTTTTCAACTGTTGCTGCGATTAACTGGGCGGCTTTTTTCGCGTCGCCCTGCGGAACCTTCCGCTGTCTGTTAAGCGAGTCTTCAAAGAACAACGACAGCGACGAATAAACATCAGGCTGTTGATAGAACACTACCGCGAAGTTCAGGCTGTACGGTTTAAGGATGGTGAACGAGCCGGTAATTTCATTCGGCTCTTTCGATACATAAATTGTCGTCTGGTTTCTTGCGATGATTTTTTCCAATTCGTTGAAACGCTTCGGAATCATTTCACCCTGCGCTCTGCTGACAGGTTCCTGGAATTTAAGCTGATAGGTGTCGTTCTCTACCAGAACATACAGCTTTTTCCCGCCGGCGACGAATTGAAGCCCTGTGTCGGACGGATAGATTTCCTTGACGCCGGCATAAGACACAATTTCATAAATTGAGTACGCGGTGGTTTCGCTGAAAAATGACGAAACAATGTAACCTTCTGCGAAGGGAAGTTTTCCCTGCGCGAACGCGTCAAACAAGTTGCGGAATTTCACATTGGAATCGCCTGTCCCGGCAGGTTTTTTCGCCGGAGCTTTTTTGGCTGCCGGTTTTTTAACCGCCGATTTTTTCGCCGGAGCTTTCTTAGCAGCCGACTTTTTCGCCGCCGGTTTCTTTGCGGCAGATTTTTTCGCCGGAGCTTTTTTAGCAGCCGGTTTTTTAGCCGTCGGCTTTTTAGCCGCGGTTTTTTTACCAGCGGCTTTTGGTTTTGCAGTCTTTTTTATCGTTGCCATTTTTTCCCCCTATAAAGATCATGGTTTAGAAATTATTAGTCAATTATAGCCCGGTTTATATTATTTTAGCAACAGGTTTCTTAACTATATAACACCGGGCGGGGGCTGTTTACTTAACGCGCGATAGCGTTACCGCGCAGGTGGTAACTATATCGTCTACAGATGCGCCCCTTGACAGATCGCTGAGCGGCTTCGCGAAACCTTGCAGGAACGGACCGAAAGCCTGCGCCTTGCCAAGACGCTGAACCAGCTTGTAACCGATATTGCCGGAGCTCAGTTCCGGGAAAATCAATACGTTTACTTTCCCCTTTACCGGGCTGTTTGGCGCTTTTTTATCCGTTACCGAGGGAACAAGGGCTGCGTCAGCCTGCAATTCTCCGTCAAAAACAAAGCCGGGGTTTCTGGTTTTCAATATTTGGACAGCGGTCTGTATCTTGGTTACATCGTCGTGGGAAGCTGAACCTTTGGTGGAAAAGGACAAAAGAGCCTCAACCGGTTCGGTATTCAGGAACTCGCGGCATGAATTAGCCGCGCTTACAGCTATATCCGCCAGTTGATCCGGCGTTGGATTGGGGACAACGGCGCAGTCGGAGAAGATCATTGACCCCTCTTTCCCGTACTGGCTGTCCATATCCGTCATCACAAAGCATGAGGAAGCGGTTTTCAGTCCCGGTACAGTCCCGATAATCGCAAGTCCGGCGCGCAGTACGTCGCCGGTTGTATTTGCCGCGCCGCCAACCATGGCGTCCGCGTCTCCCATACGCACCATCATCGCGCCCCAGCGCAGGGTGTCGGTAATATCGATCCTCGCCTGTTCCGGCGTCATTCCCTTGTGTTTTCGTAATTCGTAAAATTCATCCGCGTATTTACTCAAATTTGAGTCGGCGCCGGGAGAAACTGTTAAAATCCCCTTAAGATCAACGCCCTCCGCTTTTGCGGCTTCCTGAATGTCCGCTATTTTACCCAAAAGGGTAACGCTTGCCGCGATTTTTTCATCCACCAGAATTCTTGCGGTTTTTAGAATCCTAGGTTCGGTGCCCTCCGGCAATACCAGCCTCTTGGGCGCAGAAACGGCTTTATTTTTCATTTCTACAACAAAGTTCATAATTCCTCCTTAAAATAATACACCTTTTATAATATAGCATATTCACAAGATTTGCAACATTTGATATAATTACTGTAATGACCGAAGTATACAACGATTTCATGGAAGATTCTGATTTTGATACCATCCTGTCTCCGGATATTGATTTTTCGGGGACATTGCAGTTTGAAAAGCCTTTTATGATAAGAGGCAAGGTTTCGGGGGAAATCAACTCCACCGGCTTTTTGGTAGTAGACGAAAATGCTGAGGTAAACGCCGACATCAACGCCCTGAGGGTTCTTATCCGCGGGCAAGTAAAGGGCAATGTTACCGCTGTTGAAAAAGTGGAAGTTACTGTTACGGGGAAGCTTGCCGGCAATGTAACAGCGCCGGAAATTTACATGGAAACCGGCTGTATTTTTAACGGCCGCTGTACAATGATTGGGAAAAGTCTGGAATGAAAACGAGTCTTAAAACATTTTTTTTCGTTTTTTTGTTGATTCTCTCGCTCAACGTCTACGCGCAAAACCGCCCGCCCGACGCGCTTGCGGAATACCGCGCTGGTAATTATGAACGCGCCTTGCAGATATGCCGGGAAGAACTTGATGAAAATCCGGCTAATCTGGAATCCCATGTGGTGATGTGCTGGACTCTCCTTCGTTTGAATCGTTATGAAGAAGCGTTAAGATTTGCGCGCGCCGGAAGAGCCTTGCACCGCTACGATTCAAGAATTACCGAAATTCTGGGAGAAATCCACTATTTACAAGGAAGAAACAACGAAGCTCTTCAGTATTTTCAGGAATACATAAATCTTGTTCCTGAAGGATCGCGGATTGACATGGTTTACTATTACATGGGCGAGATTTTTATCCGTCAGGGAAAATTTCGTCACGCGGACATTGCGCTTTCCACCGCCGTTTACTGGATGCCCGGCAATGCGGCGTGGTGGGTCAGGCTTGCCTATACCCGCGAAAATGCCGGAGACTTTAGCAGTGCGATTCAAGCCTATGAGCGGGCGCTTTCCCTTAACGCACAGCTTGCCGACGCACAGCGCGGGCTGGAGCGTACCAGGCGGGCAATGGGCGGGCAGTAATTCTCAGGATGCCGTCTGTTCTTATTCAAACATTGGGCTGCAAATTAAACCAGCTTGAAAGCGAGGCTTTTTCCGACGCTTTCGCTAAAGCGGGATTTTCTCTTTACAATCCGTCAAACGGAACGTCTCCCGGCATAATTATCATCAACACTTGCACCGTAACGTCAAAAGCCGACCAGAAAGCCAGGCGCGTCATCCGAAAGGCTCTGCGCGATTATCCCAATTCCGCCGTCCTTGTAACAGGCTGTTACGCGCAATTAGATTATTCAAAAATATGCGAACTTGACTCAGTCTCGGACGAACGGCGGCTTTTTGCGCTGAGAGGCGCGGAAAAGGAAAATATCCTTGATCTGCCGCGTTATCTCGGCGAAAAGAAAGATATTCGCGGCGCGTTAAAGCTCCTGTGCGGAGACGGAGAACAGAAAGCGGAGAGCGTAGAGCGGACGGCGGGGAAGTTTCAATTTAATCCCGAACATTTTTCCGAACACACAAGAGGTTTTTTAAAAATACAGGACGGTTGTGACAAGCATTGCACCTATTGCAGAATACGCCTTGCCCGCGGACAGAGCGTCAGCCTTGACGCGGAACAGGTTCTCTCACGCCTGCGTATTCTTGAAGAAAATTACTCCGAAGCTGTACTCACAGGCGTAAATATTTCCCAATACCGCGATGATGTTCGCGCTTTTGATTTAGGAGAGCTATTAAAATTCTTGTTGGACGGAACTTCAAAAATCAACCTGCGTTTATCCTCTCTCGCGCCGGAAATAATAAATGAAAGATTTGCCCAAATTATGACAAACAAACGCATACGCCCTCATTTTCACCTGTCGGTTCAGTCCGGCAGTGAAAAAATTCTTGAAAAAATGGGACGCGGTTACAATTCCGAAACCGTGGAAAAAGCCGCCGTTTTACTTCGCCGCGTAAAGGACGATCCGTTTTTAGCCTGCGATATAATTGCCGGTTTCCCCGGTGAGACAAAAGATGAGTTTGAAAAAACGCATAACCTCTGCCGGAAAATTGGTTTTGCATGGATACATGTTTTTCCCTATTCAAAAAGACCCGCCACCCCGGCGTGGTCGTTCACAGGCGCGGTACATGAGGCGGAAGTAACAGAGAGAGTGCAAATTCTCACATGTTTGGCAAATCAAGGAAGAGCGGAATACGTTAAACGCTGGCTTGGGCGCGAGGTTGACGTATTGATAGAAAAAGGCGCGTACGGAAAATCCTTCTGCCGTGGAGTTTCTGAAAACTACCTGAAACTTCTTGTTCAGCGCGATAGCAAAACAACAAAGCCCGGAACAGTTCTACGCTGCCGCATCTGTGATGATATTATGACCGATGTTCACAAGGAAGATCACGATGCCGCCGCCGTGTGCATTTGACAAATACCCAAAAGTAATAATAAAATTCTAAGATTAACAGAAAACTTTTGGTAAAATGTTGCGTTTTTTAAGGGGGAAAAATGAAGATAAAGAATTGTCTTGCTGCGTTGGTTTTTATTGTACTTACCGCTGGAGGAATTTACGCGCAATCTCCATTTAAATTGAGCGCCGGCATCGGCGGATTTATCGGCGGCGACTTTGGCGGAGGTTTTGACGCTTCCGTGAATGTTCCCGGATTTTTATCAATGGATATGTCACACAAATCGCCATATTATGGCGGCGGCGTTTTTATTTTTCTGGACGCGACTTATGCGGAATTATCATTTGGCTTTTTTGGCGGCAGCGGTAATTCCAAAACATCAATGGATGTTAATTCTACTTTTATGACCATCCCGACTGTATCTCTTGAGACCAATATGTCATATATGGGTTTGAGCATCGGCTTTCTTGGCAAGTATCCTTTCAGGATAAACGACAAGTTATCGATTTTTCCGTTATTTGGCATAGATTATCAAATTATGCTTTCTGTAAAAGATGAAGACGGAAATGAAGGCATATCGAGTTTGACCAATATGCTTTCCATACTGTCATTAGCCGGAGTAGTGGACAATGAAACTTTAAGCATCATCTCTGGCAGTATTCCTGACAGTAAATCCGGTGATTTTAGCGCCCTTTGGTTTAAATTTGGAGCAGGCGCTGATTATTCATTTAACGATAAAATTTACCTCAGAGTTGAAGCGTTATACGGATTTAGGCTTGCAAACAAGTTTGAAAAAGACATGGTAGATGCTATGAATAGTTATAACATAGAAGCGGATTCACGCTTGGGACACGGTTTATCGGTAAAAGCGGCGGTTGGGTACAGATTCTAGATTTTGTCTGTTTTTCGGGTTAAAAATGTCATCTTTTCCTTGACAAAAAGCAAGAATATGGATAGATTCAGACTCCGGAAAAATTTATTATTTTTTTCAAAAAGCCCTTGACAAAGAGGGCG
>JAISSH010000019.1 GCA_031273265.1 Treponema sp. | reverse complement strand
ATCGGCTTTACATAGATTTTTGTGGGTGTCAGGAGTTCTTCGCCTAACGTTTTGCCGAGTTCGTCAAAGCGCTTTTCAAGTATTTTGCCGTTAGCGTCTATGTCAAAAACTTTGCGCGTGAGCGAAAAGCCGTTGGAATGTACTCCCGATGAGGCAAGCGCGATAATTACGTCGCCATTTTTCACGCTGTTTTTGTCGAGGATTTTTGATTTTTCCACTATGCCGACGGAAAAGCCTGCGATATCGTACTCATTCTCAGGCATCATTCCCGGATGTTCGGCGGTCTCTCCTCCGACAAGGGCACATTCCGCCTGCACGCATCCTTCGGCGACTCCTGCGACAATTTTTTCAACTTTTTCCGGGACGTTTTTGCCTAACGCGATATAGTCAAGGAAGAACAGCGGTTTTGCTCCTGCGCAGATGATGTCGTTTACGCACATGGCAACGCAGTCAATTCCAACCGTGTCGTGCTTGTCCAATAACATCGATATTTTTAACTTGGTTCCAACGCCGTCAGTGCCAGAGACCAGCACCGGCTCAGAGTTGCCCGTTTTTGGAAGTGCGAACAAACCGCCAAAACCGCCGATGCCTTCAAGTACGCCTGAGATTTTTGTGCGTTCGACGTGCTTTTTCATAAGCTCAACGGCGCGGTATCCGGCGGTTACGTCAACGCCTGAGGCTTTGTAACTTTCGCTGTAACTGTTTTGCATTTAATTTCCGCCTGAAGTTTTCACTCCCCCAAAAGCCGTTTGAGAATTTCTTTGTAAGCGTCCTCTACTCCGCCCAAATCTCTGCGGAAGCGGTCTTTGTCGAGCTTTTCGCCTGTTTTGCTGTCCCAGAAACGGCAGGTGTCGGGGGAAATTTCGTCAGCTAACACAATCGTCCCGTCTTTTAAGCGGCCAAACTCAAGTTTGAAGTCGATAAGCTCAATCCCCAAATCTTTCAGGTATTCGGCGAGAATTGTGTTCACCTTAAATGAATACGCGGAAATTTTTTCAAGTTCAGCGGGAGTCGCGAGTTTCATCGCGGCGATGTGGTAATCGTTAATCATAGGATCGCCTAACGCGTCATCTTTGTAGCAGTATTCAAGAACGGTTGTCGCGAGCTTCGTTCCCTCCGCAAGACCAAGCCGTTTTGAAAGAGAGCCTGCCGCGATATTGCGAACGATAACCTCAATCGGGACTATCTTCACTTTTTTTACAAGCGTTTCGCGCTCTGAAAGTTCCTCTACAAGATGGGTGGGTATGCCCTTCGATTCAAGGAGTTTCATCAGATGATTGGTAACGCGGTTATTGATAACTCCCTTCCCGACGATTGTCCCTTTTTTTTCGCCGTTAAAAGCGGTCGCGTCGTCCTTGTAATCCACGATGAATAATTCGGGATCATCTGTCGCGAAAACTTTTTTCGCCTTGCCTTCGTAAACCTGTTCAAGCTTTTTCATCTTTTCCTCCTGATGCTTTACGCTATTACATAGGAAATTTTACCACGAACCACACAAACGCCACGAACCCGTAATTCAATTTTTTTTCTTGTTCGTGATGGTTCGTGTTTGTTCGTGGCAAATATATACATTAAATTTTCTCCTGTAATTGTTTGTCTTTTTGGACAACCTGCTCGGCCATGTCGGTTTTCATCTTGGCGATTTTTTCCGCGAGCGCGTCGTCGCCTGTGGCGAGAATCTGAGCCGCTAAAATCGCCGCGTTGTCCGCGCCGTCTATGGCTACGGTCGCCACGGGAATTCCTGCCGGCATCTGCACTGTCGATAACAGCGCGTCAAGACCGTCAAGGGTGGAAGATTTTACCGGAATACCGATAACAGGAAGCGTGGTGTGCGCGGCGAGCACTCCCGCAAGATGAGCCGCCTTCCCTGCCGCCGCGATAATCACGCCAAAGCCGTTATTTTTCGCGTTATGGGAAAAATCCGCCGCCCTCTCAGGCGTCCTGTGCGCGCTCATTACGTGCGCCTCGAACGGGATGCCGAAATCCTTCAACCTTTTAAACGCAGGTTCAAGCGCCGGCAAATCGCTGTCGCTTCCCATGATTACCGCAACTTTTTTCATATTCTCCGCCTTTTTTTGATGCTGTTTTACTATAGCATTTTTAAGGGCTTATGAAAACCGCCTATAACTCAAGTTTTTTTCTGAATTCGGCTAATGTCGCGACAGCAGGTTCAAAATCAAAATCTTCCATTTGCCGTATTAAAGTTTCACTTCCGGCTACCGTGCGGAGATCGTTTATATAATTCAGGCTTTCCGGATTCCCTCTTTTTAGAAGCGCTTCCAGTTTATCGAGAAGTCCCTTTACTTTCTCAGATTCTATGACCGACGCGCTCCTTTCCTCTTCCCGCGCGGCTTCCTCAAGCAGAGGTTCAAATTCATCAAGCGCATTTTTTAATTCTGTTTCCAACTTTTTCATCTGCTCCGCAGTCGGAAGGTCCTTTCCGTCTTTAAGCATATTTTCAACTTCACCGGCTATTTGCTGCAAGGAATATTTTCCTATCTGCCCGGCGTTTGTTTTTAAGTTATGCGCAAGTCTGTTGGCAAGGCGAATATCTCCGTCATTAATCGCCTTTTCCATCTCTTCAAATTTATTTCGATTAGATTTTAAAAACAGTAATTTTAATTCTTTTTGGAATTTAATCTCTTCCTCTGTCTGCGTTTTTTTTCTCAGCGCGTTTATATCCTTGCTCTCTTTGCTTACGGGCTTCAGATATTTTAAAAGACACCGCCACAGTTCCTGCGATGTAAAAGGTTTGCCGATGCAGTCGCGCATGCCGCTTGTTTTGTAAATTTCAAGGTCGCTTGCCATAATATTTGCGGTCATTGCCACTATTGGAATTCCCGTACCAAGCTCAATGATCTTAACTGCCGCTTCAACGCCGTCCATCACCGGCATATGTATATCCATAAAAATTAAATCAAATTGTTTTAACCCGTCTTTTATGCGATCTTTAACTTTTTGGACTCCTATCTTGCCGTTCTCGGCGATTACTGTATTAAGTCCCACTCTGGCAAGATGTTCGCAGATAACCTGCTGATTCATCACGTTATCTTCGCATAACAGAATTTCACCTTCAAATATCGGTTTCTCAATCTCTTTTAATATGGCTTTGCGTTCCGCTCTTTCATGACTGCTTATATCGACAGTATCAAAGACAAGATCAAAACTGAATTTGCTGCCTATGCCGGGAGTGCTTTCCACCGTAAGTTTGCCGCCCATAAGTTCGATGAAATTTTTACATATTGTAAGCCCCAGCCCTGTTCCGCCGTACTTTCGCGTCGTTCCAATTTCCGCCTGTATAAAAGGTTCGAATATCTTTTTTATCTGATCGCCTGTCATTCCGATACCGGAGTCTTTAATTTCAAAATGATATCTAACTGTTTTTTCTACCTTTTCCTTTATTTCGGTAAGCACTTTGACTGTTCCGGTATTCGTAAACTTTACCGCGTTAGAGAGCAGATTCACTATTATCTGGCGAAGTCTTGTCGGATCGCCTAACGGTCTTTTCCCAACGCTCGGCTCGGCGTAAAACTGCATACTAATTCCCTTCTCTACGGCTTTTGGTAAAATCAGCATCCGGCAGCTTTCCAACAACTCGTGCATATCAAACGGAATTTTTTCCAATTCCATTTTTCCGGATTCAATTTTGGAAATATCGAGTATATCGTTGATGATCTGAAGCAGCCATTCCGCGTTTGTCTGAATTTTTTCGAGGTACTCTTTTGTCTTGGGAGAAACAACGCTGTCCAATGCCAGCTCCGAAAAACCCATAATGCTGTTCATGGGAGTCCGTATCTCGTGGCTCATGTTTGCCAAAAATACGGATTTTGAACGCGACGCCGCAAGCGCTGTTTCTTCCATTTCTTTACGTTTTGTTATTTCGCGCGATATACCTAAAAGCCCGATTATTCTCCCATCCATCACAAGCGGCGCTTTGATCGTCTCAAACAGCGGATTTGATCCGTCGGCTCCGGGTATGCGCTCTTCGATCAGTATCTTTCGACCTTCGTTTAAGACTTTCCTGTCCCATACCCAGTATTCCTCTACTATTTTTGGATCTAATTTGAATCCGTCCACGTCATTTTTTCCTATAACATCTTCCCTGTTAAAGCCCAAATGAGCCAAATAGCTTTTATTACACTGTATGTAACAGGAATGGACATCTTTTGTAAAAATAAAATCTGGAATTGAATCGAAGAGAGTGGAAAGTATCGCGGTTTGCAGTTCAAGTTCTTTTTCAACATTTTTACGATCCGTTATGTCGCGGGCTATGACAATAAGCCCCGTTATAACGCCATCCTGCACAAGAGGCGATCTGATTGTCTCCAGAGTCCGCATAATGCCGTCGGCGAACGGAACCGTTTCTTCTGTTACCATTTTTACGCGTTTTTTGAGCGCGGCGCGATCCGCTTCCATGATCTGACGCGCTATATCATACGGAAATATCGAATTTTCAATGTCGTTTTTCCCGGCGACATCCGATTCTTTTATGCCTGTATATCCTTCCGATATTTTATTGCATTGCGTATAACGTAAATCCAAATCCTTGCAGAAAACAATATCGGGAAGCGAATCAAACACCGCCTGAAGCTTGTCGCTTTGAAGCGTTAGTTCGTGCGTTCTTTCTTTTACCAATTTTTCAAGACGCCTGCCCGCGAGAAGGGATCTATAAAAAAGAACAGCCAGAAGAATAAGCACGCAAAAAATTAAAACAAGAGAACCGGCAAGCCACGGACGCTGTCCGCGAAGCCGCATTGTTTCGATATTGTACGTCCTGCTCAGCCATTGATCCACGATCCTTTCGGTGTCGATAAGCGGGAGCGCCTTGTCAATAATTGAACACAGAACGGTCTGGTTTTTGTTAAAAGCGAAAGAAGAATCAATCTCCGCGCTAAAAATATAATTTGCCTTGTAATCGGACAATTCGTAATAATTAGTCAGAGCGGTGAGCCTTGACTGTGTGGACAAAACAAGATCAATCTCGCCGCGCTCCAGCGCCATGAAAGCGGCATCGGTGCTGGGATATTCCCTTGGGTGTAAAGTGTTCGGAAACAAACTGCGGAATAAATCGCCAAACACGGAAGCTCCGTCAAAACCTATTCTCGCAAAGGGTATGTCGTTCAATTCGATATTGGGGAAACTGCGCTTTGACAAAAGGGCAAATTTGTCCGAAATGTACATGGTATCCGCCCAGATATATCTATCTTTTCGTTCATTGCTTTGAATCAAATTTGGCATACAATATGCCGTCCCGTTTTCCAGTAATCCTAAAACTTCTGAAAAGTCTGTTTTTTCGTCATTAAGAAGTTTAAATTTAAATCCGGTAAGATTCACTATTTCATCCAGCACGTCAAAAATTATTCCATCCCATTTTTTCTCATTTTTGCTGTAGAAGCTGACAGGGTAAAACATAAATTGGGTAACGAACGGTATTTCCGGCGTGTTGCTCACATAAGTTCTTTCCTCATCGGACAGTTCCGAAAGGAATTTATTTTTTTTATAATCGTTATACCCCCGCCGGTACAGTTCTGTTAGGTGATTATAAGCGCCTGATTCAAGCGCCTTTGTCATTACCGAGATAACAGGCCTGAGGGCAGGATCTTCCGCCGCCATAGATACAGGGGTAGTAGTCAGCGGAAGGAAATTTTCGGTTATTACGTCTCCGTAATGGTCAAAAGCCAATTCAACGGTGTTGTTTCCAATGTAGGCGTCGGCTTCTCCACTTTTCAGCATTTCGTAAATGGTTTTATGATCTCTTTCAAGAATGGCAATATAAGAACCGGGTTTAAGAACAGCGGTTACAGAATCTATCAATGTTGAGCCTTCCATAAAAAGATAACGGACAGGTCTTGACAACGCGATTTCATCAGGAAACGGCTTCCCCGCAATCCGCAAAACCTTGGCTGAACGATGAACAATGGGGGTGGTCATGGAATAAGTTCTCTGGCGATTTTCGGAAGTCGTCAGGGCGCCAAAACTAACCCCGCCGCTTTTCATCTTTTCTAGTATGTCGGTTAATTCATAAACCTCCGCTTGAAACGGGATGCCAAAAAACTCTTGCAGCCAACCGCAGAACAAGACCACAAATCCGTCCAGTTCTCCTTTCTCATTGATAAACGCTTCGGTTGAAAGGGGCGTGCCGTAAATCAAAGGGACGCCTTTTCTTTGCAGTGACTCAACGGCTTTGATTTCGTCCTCCGTTACGCCGGGAATATCCCGGAATGAGTCATATTGAAACGTACCGTCGGGCTGTTCAACTTTGGTTTTGACGCAGGCGGAAAAAAGAAACGTCAAATTCAAAAGCAGAAAAATTGAAATGAGGCGTTTAATTCTGTCGATTCTCAGCATATAAGTCCCTGCCGGTATAATACTATCTTATTTCAGCTTGCTCAAGAAGTCGTTATTAAATTGATTTTTATGGTATAAATATCCATGCAGAAACTGTACGAGACTGAAGCTCCCGCCAAAAAGGGCTTTTTGGTGAGCGTTTGGGACAACAAGATCGATAAAATTGAGGCGCAGTCGCTTGAGCGCGAACTTTTGGGACTGACTTCTACTTTGGGACTCGAAATCGCCGGACAGGAGCTTGTTCATGTGCGTGAGAAACAGCCCAAATTCGGGATGGGGAGCGGAAAGGCGCAGGAACTGGCGGAGAAAGCCGCCGCGCTTAACGCGGACTGTCTTGTTTTTAATTTTGAACTTAGCCCGTCCCAACAGCGGAACTGGGAAGAACTGGCGAACATTTCCGCCGTTGACAGGCAGGAGCTGATAATAAAAATTTTCGCCGAACGCGCCGTTACGCGCGAGGCGGAATTGCAGGTAAAACTCGCTCAGCTTGTCTACTCCCTTCCGCGCCTGAGCCACAAGTACATCGACCTTTCCCGACAACGCGGCGGTCGTTACGGAACGAGGGGCGCGGGAGAAACTTTACTCGAAACCGACCGCCGTCAGGTGGAACAGAAAATTCAAAAACTTGAAAAAGAACTGAAGGCTGTGCAAAAACAGAGGCAGATTCAGCGCAAGCAGAGAGAGCGTCAGGGGCTTCCAGTATGCGCCATTGTCGGCTACACCAACGCCGGAAAGTCAAGTCTGCTCAACGTCCTTACAGGAGCGAATGTTCTGGTAGAGGATAAACTTTTCGCTACCCTTGACGCGACAACCCGCCGTTTTGAACCGGAGCCGGGCAAGGCGGCGCTGTTAGTCGATACCGTCGGCTTTATCCGCCGCCTGCCGCATTCACTAATTAAGGCTTTTCGTTCTACGCTTGAAGAAGCCGCGTTAGCTGATCTGCTGATCCATGTGCTGGACGCTTCGGAAACGGACATAGAAAGTTTCTATCAGACGACAAATTCTGTACTCGGCGAATTGGGCGCGCAAAATGTTCCTGTTGTTACCGTACTGAACAAAATTGACAAGGCGGACGCTTGCGCGCTTGAGAATCTGTTGCCGCGCTTTCCCGGCAGCGTCGCAATTTCCGCGAAAGACGGAAAGGGGCTTGCGGACTTAAAGCGGCAGATTGGAATTGCGCTGGGTAAAGATTGATATTTTTTTAACCGCGAACCATACGAACACCACGAACTTTTTATCCGGCATATTTCCTTTTAATTATTTATCCTATACGTGCAATCTTCAATTATTGTTTATTCCATCTCTCAAGCCGTTTCATTCCGCAGCTTATGCCAGTACTCCTTCGCCGATTAATTTTATCATTATATCGGATAATTCGGGGTCAAACTGCGTCCCTTTGTTTCTTTCAAGCTGCTCCATTACATATTCACAGCTTCTTGAACTTCGGTATATCCTGTTACTGTACATTGCGTCAACAGAATCAGCAACGGCTATAATGCGCGCCGTTATGGGAATATTTTCACCACTCAATCCGCTGGAATACCCTCTCCCGTCATATCGTTCATGATGATAAAGCGCGCCAATATACAATTCCGGCATTGAACTAAAATTTTTTAATATTTCGCACCCGACCAAAACATGGGTTTTAATTTTTTCAAATTCTTCATCTGTCAACCGATCAGGTTTATTTAAAATAGTTTCAGGAACGCCGATTTTTCCTATGTCATGGAGCAATCCCAATGCATAAATATGATCTATTTCTTTTGCCGATAATTTCAATTTTTCCGCTATCGCTTTCGCGTACTTTGCGACATTTAATGAATGGTCTTTTGTGTAATTATCTTTCGCTTCCAATGCCTTCATTATCATCGATATGGTTTCCAGTGATATTTTTTCTACACGGTTTCTTTCCTCAAGTACGGAGCGCTGTAATTCCGCATTATGATTTAACTGGCGTACTTGCAGCGATTTTATTTGAAAATTTACAATAAAAGAAAAAATTACAAAATTGAAATACAGTATAGGGAAATAGTTTAATACTGATTCCGGGTATTTATACATAAGCTGTGATTTAACAGGGCTGTAAAAACATATGCAGAGCAATACCAGAAAATAGGCGCACGCAATGAGGCCTCTATTTAACCCGAATACTATAAATAAACAGAGAGGGAGCAATAAAATCGAATAAATGCCAAACCCGTCATATCCGCCCTGAAAAATATAAAATGTAAATACCGGATAAACAGTAATGCACAAACATAATGCCACATATTTAAGTGGAGCTTTTTTAAAAACTAAAATATTGATAATTAAAAGACCGGCTGACAAAAAGACGGTGCTGAACATCATGGCGTGAGTTAATGTATATGCGCTTATTACGAAAAGAATAATAGCGGCTATATTTGACGGTATTGCTACGGCTAGAATTATCCGGCGTTTTATTTTTGCGGACTCCGGTGTTTCATCGTCCGCCTTAATTATTTCCCAAAAACGCTTTATATTTGATTCCATCTTTCCAGCCGTTTCATTCCGCGAGTAAAAAGCCATGCAAAAAATTTTGATGTTCCATTTTCAATCATTTTCTTGCGGCAAAATTCCTGAAATTCTTCTACCGTTGTTTCTCCGCCGACAAATTCCCCATTTTGAAAACAATAACTGCAATATTTATTGTTTTTACTTCCGTCGGCATTTGTCCCACCGCCGTTAGGGTCTTTGTTCATCGGCATCCCGCAACTTTGGCACATTTCCATTGTTTTACTCCTTTTTTATACAATACCTTTTATGCTATTGCTTTTACAGGACATTTTTTTCTGCAATTTCCGCATAGTATACATTCTGTTGATAATATTTTTTGCCCGTTCATTATATATTTTTTTACATCTATATCCATTGGACATACTTCATTGCATTTCCCGCATTGGACACATTTATTTTCGCTTGGTTTTACTTTTATCAGCGCAACACGGGCTGGCAGTTTCATTATAAGTGAAACAGGACAAAATACCTTACAGAAAGCGCGTTTTTTTCTGAACACAAATGCCAATATTATCCCAATTATGTAATACGATATATATCCGGCAAGAAACCAGATAAATTGATCAACTTTATGTGTTTCTATAAATGCGCCATCAGTAGGAGAAAATATATGCCTGCCGTAATAATCGTACCCGCTTTGAATAAGAATAAATGGTATTAACAAAGATACAATTAGAACAG
>JAISSH010000032.1 GCA_031273265.1 Treponema sp. | reverse complement strand
GTACTTTACAAGAGGGAGAGCGCCGCCGTGGTGAACCTGCGCGGAAATCATGAACTTGAGCTTTTCAAGAGCCATTTCGGGATCAAGATGAATGATGCCCTGAATATCCTGAACCGTGTCGCGGTAACCGTAGCCGTTGCGCAAGCCTGAGTAAGTAAGCGAGGCGGCGCGTGACCAGACAAAAGTGATAAAGCACTGATAGGCATTCCATGTGTTGATCATGTTGTTGAAGTTGTCGTCGGGCGTTGCGACTTTCAGGTTTTCAAGTTTCGCGTGCCAGTATTTTTTCAACTCTGCAATTTCACGCGCGGTAACGCCAACATCTTCATAACGCGCGATAAGCTCTTTCGCCTGCGCTTCGCGTTTTTGCCCCAAGAGGAAAACAAACTCCGCGCTTTTGCCGGGAGAGAGATCTAGCGTTGTGTGCAATGCGCCGCAGGGGTTCAGATTGTAGTTGAGAGTGCCGTCAAGTTTGCCCCTTTCTATGGAAACGGGATTTCCGTAATCGCGGTAACCGCCCAAAAATTTTGCCTTGTCGCCGCAGTAACTCGCGACGCTTGCCCCGGCAAGACCGAAGATGCGCGTATCAACTCTGCTTTCGTTGACGGCGTTCAGGCAGTTTTCGTTAATGGTTTGCAGAATAAATTTGTCCTTAAAATAAGTGCGCGTAATAAACTGAGTGTATTGAAGATTCACCTGATCCTGCTCGTAAAAACTCTCGCAGGTAAATTCGACAAAACCAAAAACGGAAATTTTTCGCGCCTTCGATCCGCTGTTCGTTACCTTCACCTTCCAAACTTCGTAGTCCGCTTCGTGCGGCACATAGTAAAGCGCCTCGGAATGTATGTCCTTGTAATCCGCTTCAAGCTGAGTGTAACCCGTCCCGTGACGGCAGATCGACTTGTACTGGTCAAGAGGCTTTCCAACAGGCTGCCAAGACGCCGACCAGTAATCGCCGGATTCATCGTCGCGCAGGTAGATGTAGCGCCCCGGACGATCCTGCTCGTTAAAGCGGTAGCGGATCAGCCGCCCTGCCGCGCCGCTTTTTACAAAGCTGTAGCCTCCCGCGTTATTTGAAATAATCGCGCCGTAAGCCGGAGACCCCAAATAATTCGCCCATGGCGCGGGCGTATCGGGTCTGTTTATGACATATTCCCGTTTTTCAGAATCAAAATAACCGTATTCCATTTTAAATTCTCCATATTGATTTATTTCTATAAGACAGTCTATCATTAAATCAATGGATTTGGAACAGGAAGAAGCGTTGTATGAATTTCTCGAAGAAACGTCCGAACCGTTTTCTCTGGAAGATATTACAGGCTACATTCAAGCACCCGGAAAGAAGCGGAATAGAAGACTGCCGATTGAGGTTAGTTCTTATCTTGAAATGCGGAAAATCGCGTTCAAGCTGGATAACCGGCATTGGATTTCACGCAGAGGATGTTTCGAATCTGTTCCCTTCGTTATAACTCCGTCGCGGCTGGAATTGTTGAACGGAATATTTATTCCCGGACACAGATGCGTTCCGTTTGCCAATCCTTTAACTCTGCCAAATCATTATAAATTTTTTTGGAAGGGACAGCCTGTTCCTGAAACCACGACAGAAGCGCCGCCGGAAGACCTGTATCCCTACTATTGCATTTACGGCGAAGAATTCGCACCGCAGTATATCGCGAGGGACAATTCTAAAAACGAAGAAGCTTACAATTCAGATTTATACGAAGATCCGCCGGAAGTTTCGATTCATACACTTGATATGCGCGGCATATACAGAGAAAGCTCCTTTGTTCCGGGCGACCGTTTTATTGCGCGTACTCTGGACTGGAAAAATTGTTATTTTGAATTGGAAAAATGCGGCAAAGATGAATGGTCGCGCGCCGAATTGGATAAATGGGCGGAAGCCGCCGAGAATGGTTTTGAAGACAGCTTTGCCATGCTTGGACCCGGAGCCGGCACGGAAGAACAAGCCGCTTTCGCTTATTGGTTTGGCGGCAAGCGCATGAGGGAACTTCCCGCCTACTCGCTGGAAGAATTTCTTTATGAAAAAACAGACCGTATTGATACAGTGCCGTACGGCATTGAGACTCGTTTTTGGTTCGCCGGAAAAGAAATTCCTGATATTAAAACACTTTATAATAATTCAGTTCCGCCGGACAGAACATTTATCGAAGAACTTTTATTCAGAAAAAATATTCCCATTTCTGAGTATGTGATCCTTTCATATATAAGAGACGCGTTTTTTCGCAATGAGAACGGCATTGACGAAGTAATCAACCGCGTAGTGCCTCCTGTAATTCATCTTGATGAAGATGAATGGGATATTATCGCCGATTACATTTCCGACCGCATGGAAGATTTTTCAAAAGGCTATTCGCTATTTCTGGATAAATCCGCTGGTCCTGTCCGCCAGCGTGTCGTGGAGTTGCACACAGCAGTTATCGATCTTTCCGCCAGATTGCAAAAAGGCGAAATTGAAGCCGCGTGGCTGCCGCGGCATACATTTATCGTTCTTTCACAAATACAAAGTCACGCGGCGGCTCTGTTGGAAGATCTTGCATTTGACGATTCGCCGCCGGAAGCCGATATTGTCGCAATGGATAATTCACTTGACAGCATGGTTGACACTTACGGCGACATTAAAGAGCTGATTAACAGCGCCATGGACAACTTCAGAAGGAGTAACCTTACCGTTATTCACGGCGGTAAAACTCCGGGGCAGTTGTGGCGAATGATTCAAATCAGCATCATCTCCCTTGATGTCTGGCGGCGCGCTATAATTTCGCATGACTGCACAATGGAAGAACTTCACAAAATAATTCAAATCAGCATGGACTGGAAAGACACTTTGCGTTTTCGTTTTTACTGCGAAACTCCGGACGGAGGCAAACAGTATCTGCACGATAAAGTCAGGTTAGGTGAAATTGATTTTCACGGACGGAAAGAGTTGATCTACGAATACGGACCAACATGGAATATAAAAATAATAATCATGTCTTCGTATCAGCCGGTAAATAACGAAGTTACCCGCTTTGTCGCGGGAGACGGCGTCGCTCCCCCGGAAACCATCGGCGGTCCGCGCCAGCTAAGTAAAATTCTTACGGCTATGGAAACCGGCGACAGCGCGGAAAAACAATCCGCCCAGCAGGAACTTGGCGCGGACTTTGTTTCCGGCTCCTTTGACTTGGAAAAAATCAATCGAAATCTGCGCGTGTTAATAAAAAACGCTTAAAACCCGTCTTTTAAAGGTTTGATTTAACCAAATTTTAACAATTCATTTACAACTCCTTAACACAGCAAAAATATCGTTTACTCAACTTTATTTTTAAGGAGTAAATTATGAAGATTAAATTAATTGTGATTTTATTGGGAGTTATTGTTTTGACAGGAGCGTTTGCCCTTGGAAGCTCGGACTTCGGATCAAGCGGTCCCGCGCCGTATACAATCGAAGTTGGCGGTTCAACATCTGTAACGCCTCTAATGGAATTGTTTGCCGAAGAATATCAGAAAGCCAAGACCCATATCAAAGTTAACATTAACGGAACAGGTTCGGGCGACGGTATCAAAAACGCCGGAGTGCTTTATCAAATTGGAATGTCAAGCCGTGAGCTTACGCCCGCAGAGCAGGGAACGGGTCTTAAAGAAGAAATAATCGCCATTGACGGAATTGCGGTCATAATGAACAAAAGCAGTCCGGTGAACAACCTCACCATTGAACAGATAAGGGGCATTTATACCGGCGCGATTACCGACTGGAGTCAGGTTTCCGGCGGAGCGAAGCGCGGCAGGATCGCGGTTATCAGCCGGGAGGAAGGTTCAGGGACGCGCGGCGCTTTTGAAGAGCTGGTCGGTTTTCAGGGCAAACTGGTCATGGGGGCGAATGAATCCACCAGTACCGGCGCAATCAAGGCGGGCATTGCGCAGAATACTGACGCTATCGGTTACATTTCCCTCGGCTCTGTTGACGACACAATCAAAGCCATTTCAGTTAACGGAGTTGCAGCTAACAACGACAATGTTAAAAACGGTACGTATAAAATCGCGCGTCCTTTTATCGTTCTTACCGGAAAAAATATTCACGCCGAAAGCGCGGCTTTTATTACTTGGATGCTCAGCGCGGAAGGTCAGCGTATTGTTTCAAGAAGCTGGATTTCAGTAAAGTAGCGCGTAAGGCTAAATTGTGCGTATAAATCGCAAATACACGGATGTTTTTTTTAAACATCTGTTCAGTACAGTGGCTCTCTTTTCCGTACTGGCATTAGGAGCCATTTTACTGTTTGTATTTGCGCAGGGTACGATGCCGTTTTTCACGTCTACCGCGCCGGGTATACGGCTTGTCGCGCAGCGAATCGACGAGATGACGGTTAACGATGAACTATACAGGGATCACTCAACATTTATTGACATCCCGAAAAAAACAAGCGTAATTTCGATACGGTTTCCGTCGGGGGATGCCGAAGAAACTCTGGATATTTTTGTCGATGATAAAGAGAAAGACCCCGAAAAGAAACTTACAATGACGTATAACGGAGATGTAAAAATTACCTACCCCGAAAGTTATGTGCATACGGTGAGCTGGTCTGCGCCTATTGCCGCGCTTGAAAAACGAATTCACATAATTCAACCTGAGCCGCCGTACAGTATCTGGGGATTCCTTGCCGGTCTTGGATGGCATCCCAGCAGGGACAAGGTTTTCGGTATTCTCCCGATGATTGCCGGAACATTAGCCGCAAGTTTTGGCGCGATACTGCTGGGTGTTCCAATCGCGTTGTTATGCGCTCTTTTTATGGCGGAATTTCTTTCGCCAAAACCAGCGTCTTTTGTACGCGCGGGAGTTGAGCTTTTGGCGGGGATTCCATCGGTAGTGTACGGTTTTTTCGGTCTTATGGTAATTGTTCCGTTTGTGAAAAATGTTTTTAAAATTCCTTCGGGCAACACCCTCCTTTCCGCGATTATCGTGCTGGCGTTGATGATACTGCCCACGGTAATCACTATCGCGGAAACTTCTTTGCGGGCAGTCCCGCTTGCGGTGCGCGAGGCAAGCCTTTCGCTTGGAGCCAGTAAAATGCAGACGGCATGGAGGGTGGTTCTGCCGCACGCCAATTCGGGGGTAATTGCCGGCGTCATTCTGGGAATTTCGCGGGCAGTGGGTGAAACTATGGCGGTAATTCTTGTAGCGGGAAATTCGCCCCAGCTTACAATAAATCCTCTGGCGAGCGTAAGAACGCTTACCTCTACAATCGCCATGGAAATGGGTTACGCGTCCGGCAGGCACAGCGAGATGCTCTTTTCAATCGGCGTAACGCTGTTTTCGATCATCCTGATTCTTAACAGCTTTATTCTGTGGTTCAGGCGAAGAATGGAGCAGGAATTATGATAAAAAAACTTACTAAGCGAAAAATTCTTGATAATATAATGTACGGAGTAATGGCGGCGGCAATGGCAGGCGTTATAATAGCTCTGTTATTCGTCATTGCATATATTTTCAAATCGCAGGCGGGCTTTCTTAATTTTAAATTTCTTTTTGACAGGGAAAACGGTATTCTGCCGATGATAGTAACCACGCTCTATGTGGTGCTTGTGTCAATCGCGGTCGCCCTGCCGGTAGGAATAGCCACGTCTATTTTTCTTAATGAATATTCGGGCAATTCTTCTTTTATAAGAATTCTCCGCCTCGCTATCGAAACACTGGCGGGAATCCCCTCTATTATATACGGACTTTTTGGGCTTTTGATGTTCTGCCGCGTGTTAAGTTTCGGTCAGTCCATTATCGCCGGCGCTTTTACCCTCAGCATAATGATACTGCCTGTTATTATCCGCACCACAGAAGAATCATTAAAATCCATTCCAGACAGTTTCAGGGAAGGCTCACTTGCGTTAGGCGCAACAAAGTTTCAGACAATTGTTCATGTAGTCCTGCCGTCGGCTCTGCCCGGAATTGTTACTTCGGTAATTCTTGCCATTGGGCGCGTTGTGGGAGAGTCCGCGCCTGTTCTGCTAACGGTCGGTCTTACAAAAAATATGCCGCGCACCATTTTTGAATCGGGCAGGACGCTCACCATTCATCTTTATTACCTGACCAACGAAGCTGTGCGCCCGGAAGATTTTGGAATTGCCTTTGCGACCGCGTCGGTTCTTGTGATTCTCGTTGTGATTATCAATACTTCAACGAAAATTATCACGGAAAATTTCAGGAAGAAATTGGGAGATACGCTATGAGCGGAAATAAAATAGACGTTCACAATCTCGATCTTTATTACGGCGATTTTCACGCCTTAAAAAATATTGAATTTACGCTTGCAAAACAGGATGTCGCCGCGCTTATCGGACCTTCAGGCTGCGGCAAATCTACTTTTATCCGCATACTGAACCGCATGAACGATCTGATTGCCTCATGTCGCATAACAGGCGAAGTGCTTCTTGACGGGAAGGACATAAAAAGTTCGATAGATGTTACCGAGCTCCGCAGCCGGGTAGGGATGGTTTTCCAGAAACCCAACCCCTTTAACATGACGGTATTTGACAATGTCGCCTACGGTAAACGTATGCAGGGGATAAGGGACAAAAGGCAGCTTGCTGACATTGTTGAAACTTCGCTGAAAAAAGCCGCTCTTTGGGACGAAGTGAAGGACAGGCTGAAAAAACCCGCTCAGGCGCTTTCTGGCGGGCAACAACAGCGGCTCTGTATCGCCAGAAGTATCGCGATGGAGCCGGAAATCATTCTTATGGACGAGCCGACCAGCGCGCTTGACCCGATAGCGACAGGTCGTATTGAGGAGCTTATCGGAGAGTTGAAAAAAGATTATAGTATAATTATTGTTACTCACGCGATGCATCAGGCGTCCAGAGTGAGCAATAAAACAGCTTTTTTCCTGCTGGGTGAAATTATAGAGTATAATGATACTAGGGAGATTTTTACCAATCCGCGGGACAAACGGACTGAGGATTATATTTCCGGAAGATTTGGTTGAGGGGTAAAGGAAATGAGTACGCGAAAATTTTTTTCAGAAGAGTTGAGCCGGTTACGCCATGACATTTTGGCGATGGCGACCAGAGTGGAAGAAAATCTCGGCAAGGCGCTTTCCGCTCTGCGGACGGGAAACGCGGATTTGGCGAAGGAAGTGCGGGCGGATGACGCGGAAGTAGACGCTCTACAGCACAAAATTGAAGATGACGCCGCCATTATTATCGCTACCCAACAGCCTGTCGCGCGCGATCTTCGGGAAATGGTGACAATTTTCAGGCTTACAAGCAATATTGAAAGGATAGGGGATCACGCGGTACATCTTGCCCGCGCCGCGAAGAAACTCGCAAAGGGCGGGGATGCGCTTTGCAGGGCGCAGGAAAATCTGGAGCGGATGGCGGAAATCGGGCAAAAAATGATCCGCGCGGCTATTTCCGCGTTTATGAATCAGGACGCGCAGGCGGCGCGGGAAGCCGCCGCGATGGATAACGAAATAGACGAAGAGCATAAAAAACTCACCGAAGATGTATTAAAACAGATGAAAAAGAATTCAGACATTGTAAAAAGCGCCCTTCAAATACTTCACACTTCAAACCAGTTGGAGCGTCTTGGAGATCACATAACAAATATCTGTGAAGCTGTCATTTACATGATCGAAGGCAAACATGAGGAATTGAATGAGTAAAGCGGTAATTTTAATAATTGAAGATGATCCTGATATTCAGGAATTGCTGTCCCATACAATGTCAAAAGAAGGCTGGAAACTTCTTCAGGCGAGGAACGGAGAAGAAGGGCTGAAAATACTGCAAAACAAAAAAGCGAACTGCATTCTTTTGGATATAATGCTGCCGGGCATGGACGGTTTTAAGGTTTTAAAAAAAATCAAGGAACTTGAACAGTGCCGCAATGTTCCGGTGATCATGACAACGGCGAAGGGCGAAGAAGCCGATATTGTTACCGGACTTGAGCTGGGCGCGGACGATTACGTTGTAAAGCCGTACAGTCCCAAGGTGCTGATCGCCAGAATAAGAGCGGGTTTGCGCCGTCAGGAAGAAAGCGGCGTGAAAACCGACGTTACTTCGTGGCAGCAGGGGGAATTAAAGCTTGACGCCGCCCGTCACATTGCGTATAACGGCAGTCAGCAGCTTGACCTCTTTGCCACTGAATTTGCGCTGTTAAAACATTTTTTGTCAAACCCGGAAATTGTTTTTTCGCGCAACCAGATTATCGCCGCTATCCGCGGACCGGATTATCCTGTTACCGACCGTTCCGTGGACGTGCAGATACTGGGTCTGCGAAAAAAACTTGGGAAAGCGGGAGATATGATAGAAACAATCCGCGGCGTAGGTTACCGTTTAAGGGTTGGCGAATAACATTTTTACCGGAGAAAAACATGACGATATTTAAAAGAAATATGCTCACCCTCTGCGTTATTGCCCTTGTCTTTTCGGTAATATTTGTAATATCGGTGCTTGTGTTCATGAATTCCCTTTACTATGAAATAAATACGCAGGGGCTGAAAAACACGGCAAAGTCACTTATGACCGCAATCGGTGAAGAACGCGTTAAAAATATATTCACGTCAAACCACGATGAAAATTATGATATAGATCTGCCGGTAACCGCCGACGGAGAGTACCGCCTCACTTTAATTGACGCTTCCGGTTTTGTGTTGTGGGACTCCCATGTAAAGGACGGGCTTGTAAATCATATTGACCGCGCGGAAATAATCGCCGCTCTTGGGGGAATTGCAGAAAGCGCACGCCGTGATTCAATAACTACAAGAATGAAACAGCTTTATTACGCTCTTCCGGTTTTTGACAATAACAACGATCCAATCGGCGTATTCAGGCTTTCTATTTCAATTCCCGAATTCGGTCTTAGAATTTCATCTATCATTTTACCTTTTATTATTTTCGCGATTGTTATGGTTATTGCCCTCTTTTGGACAATATACGCGTTCTCTCATTCGCTTTCGGCGTCAATTGGCAGGCTTGTAAAAATTACTCAGGCGGGCGCGTCGCTGTTGTCCGGTCCCGAAGCCGGAGAACCGGTAGCGCAGGAATTTGTGAGTCTGGAAAAAGCCATACGCGCCATGACGCATGAGCTGAATTTCCGGCTTGAACAGGCGAAAGCCGAAGGACACCGCCTTGAAGCGATACTCAACGGAATGACGGAAGCGTTATTCGCCATGAACAGCGCCCTTATGCTTCACCTTGTAAATCCGAAAGCCAGAGAACTTTTTGCTCTTGGAAACCGCGACATAACATCAATGTCCCTGCTTGAAGCGACGCGCTCCACAGAACTGGAAGAAACGGCAAAAAAAGCGCTTTCTTCGGACGCCGCTCTGGAGACGGAACTGACATTCCGAACCGGCGGCGCTGAATTGTACTTTCAGGTTTTTGCCGCGCCTCTTTCCGGCGCAGCCGGCGGCGTTGTTCTTGTTTTGCAGAATGTTACGCGCCTTGTAAAACTTGAAAGGGTGCGAAAGGATTTTGTCGCCAACGTATCGCACGAACTACGCACTCCAATTCAATTAATTAAAGGCTTTTCTGAAACTCTGCTTGATACTATCGATGAAAAAGAAAAAGACAACAAAAAGCAGATAATCCACTTCATCGAAATTATACACAAAAACGCCGGAACTATGGAAAACCTTACAAACGATCTTTTGATACTCGCGGATTTGGAGAATAACGGCGGAAATGGGCGCGATTTGGAAGAGATGAATGTTGCCGAGCTTATTCACGAGGCTGTTTCTTCCGTGGAACCGCAGGCAAAAAGAAAACAAACGGAAATTATTGTAGATTGTCCGGAAAATTTAACCGCAAGCCTTTACGGTTCTTTTATTATTCAGGCGCTGATTAACCTGATAGACAACGGAATTAAATATTCACCTAACAAATCAAAACTTTGGATCAGCGCGCGCCGGAAAGACGGAGAGCTTTTATTTGAAGTTCGGGACAAGGGAATTGGAATCCCAGCCGAACAATTGGAGCGTATCTTTGAAAGATTTTACCGCGTTGACAGGGCAAGAAGCAGAGAAGCGGGAGGAACCGGGCTGGGGCTTTCCATTGTCCGGCATATCGCCATGCTGCACAATGGAAAAGTAGAAGCGGAAAGCAGAGCAGGAGAGGGCTCAACTTTCAGAATAAGAATACCGGACTCAAATTATTCGGAAATAGAATAATTTTCTTCTATTATCAATTCCGGGTCTAATTCTGAGTCTAATTGCGGGTCTATCAATTCCGAGTCGGTTTTATTTTCATTCACAATTTCGAGAAGTTCCACCGTAAAGATCAAAGTTGAATATGGCGGAATTATCGACTGGATACCCTCTTTTCCGTAAGCCAATCCCGACGGTATATAAAGTTTGTAACTGCTTCCCACGCTCATCAGCTGCACCCCTTCCGTCCAGCCGGGGATGACCATGTTTAGCGGGATTGACGCGCCTCCGTCTTCGGAGCTGTCAAAAACACTCCCATTCAAAAAAGAGCCTGAATAAATTACCTTGACTACGGAATCGGCTTTTGGTTTTTCACCTTCCGCTTCTTCAAGAATTTCATATTGAAGACCGCTGGCTGTTACCTGAACTTCGGGACGTTCCCTGTTTCTGGCAAGGAACTCTTCTTCCAGCAGGCGGTTTTCTTCGAGTTTCTTTTCCATTGTTAGCTGAAGAGCCGTTTCGACAATTTCCATCGCCTCTTGATCCGTGAACTGGGCAGGCTCTTTTTCAAGCACCGTCCTGAAACCGTCCCTGAAAGCGTCGTAATCAAAATCCAGATTTGTCGAAAGCAAGTTGGACCCCATCAACATTCCAAACGCGTAACTTACCTGCGACTTATTATCCGAACTTTTGTAATCTTCCTGAATACCCTTGGCGTGCATGGACAATACGGGTACTACCATGCAAATAAAAATCAATATCTTTTTCATATATACCTCCTATAAAATGTTGATTAATTCAACTTCAAAAATCAAAACGGAATTTGGCGGTATCGGACCGCCTCCGCGTGATCCATAACCAAGCTCAGACGGAATAAAAAATCTAAATTTACTGCCTATGCTCATAAGCTGTACCCCTTCTGTCCAGCCGGAAATGACTCCGTTAAGGGGAAATTCCGTTGGAGTTCCCCTTTGGTAAGAGCTGTCGAAAACAGTGCCGTCGATAAGCCTGCCTTCGTAATGCACCTGCACAAAGTCTGTAGCAGAAGGCTTTGGTCCGCTTGTTTCAGTGATAATCTCATACTGCAGTCCGCTGGATGTCGTTATCACCCCCGATTTTTTGCTGTTTTCAGCAAGAAACGCGATTCCCTTTTCCAATTCTTCCGCCCCCTTTTCCAATGCTTCAGCTTCTTTTTTTTCCATCATTGCGTCATAAGCGCTTTGAATCTTCGCGACAGCTTCGTTTTGATCAAAGCGAGGCTCTTTGCCGGAAACGCTGTCCTTTATCCCTTTGAAAAATTCATCCAGATTTGGGACAATGCCGTCCATAGCCAGACTTGAGCCTATGCTCATGCCAAGAGCGTAAGACGCGTCTTTATCAAAATTTACTTCTTTTGCGGAAGAACCGGAACCGCCCCCCTTGCAGCTCCAAAATGTCAGAGCCGCGGCGGAAATTGCAAAAATCAAACAAAATTTAAATTTCATTATAAAAGCATAACCTGTTTTTTAGTTTGTGAATAGCCCATATTGCGTAAAAAAAAAGAAAAGCATACAATATTAATGAGAAAAAGGCGGATATTATGAAAACGATTTTTATTGTTGATGATAACGATACCAATTTGATGGCGGCAAAAACCGCGCTGGAAGGTATGTACAAGACATTTGCCCTTCCGTCCGCCGAAAAAATGTTCAAACTTCTGGAGAAAATCACCCCCGACTTGATTCTGCTGGACGTTGATATGCCAGAAATGGACGGCTTTCAGGCGATGTCCGCTTTGAAGTCAGACGAAAAACTTAAATCGATTCCGGTTATTTTTTTGACCGCGAAAAACGACGCGGAGTCGGAAATACACGGTTTTGAAATGGGCGCGCTTGATTTTATCAACAAGCCGTTTTCCGCGCCTGTGCTGATAAAGCGAATCGAAACGCATATTGAAACTGACAGGCTCATAAAAAGAAGTCAGCAGGCGGTGCGGGACATTCACAACGCGACAATCAGCGTTATCGCGGACGTGGTTGAAAGCCGCGACAAGGTGACGGGCGGGCATATTGAGCGGACTCAGGGTTATCTTGAGATTCTTGTAAACGCCCTTGTCCGCGCCGGAATTTACGAAACTGAAATATCCAACTGGGATAAAAATCTTCTCCTGCCGTCGGCTCAACTGCACGATGTGGGTAAAATCAATGTCAGCGATTTGGTGCTGAACAAGCCGGATAAACTTACCGATGAAGAATTTACTTTAATCAAACAGCACTGCGCGGACGGCGAGAGGATCATCGACGAGATCATCAGCAAAACGAAGGACGATGGTTTTTTGCGCCACGCAAAAAAATTCGCGGGTTATCATCACGAAAAATGGAACGGCACTGGCTACCCGCGTGAGCTTAAAGAAAATGAGATTCCCCTTGAAGGGCGCATTATGGCAATCGCGGACGTATACGACGCGCTGGTATCAGAACGCCCGTACAAGAAGCCGTTTACCCACGAACAGGCGGTGCAGATTATCAAAGACGGAAGCGGCACTCATTTTGATCCGAAAATTGTCGAGGCGTTTTTAACGGTTATTGAAGAATTCCGTTCGGAATCAATAAAGGCGGCGGGATGAGGCATTTATTTATTATCAATCCTGTTTCAAAAAGAATAAAAGGTAAAACAAAACCTGTTAAAGATGAAATAACAGCTTTTTTTTCCCAGCATCCTGAAATTAAATACGATATTTATGTTTCTGAATGGTGCCGCGACGCCGTTATGTACATACAGGACTATGTTGCCGATGTAAAAGATGAAACTGTCCGCGTTCACTCAATCGGCGGAACGGGAACTTTGTTTGAAGTTATAAACAGCGTCGCCGGTCTTTCAAACGTAGAAGTGGCGGCGCACCCCTACGGCAAGGCGAACGCTTTTTTAAGGTACTTTGGAAACAAAAAAGTGAAATTGTTTCGTTCTCTGAAAAGCCAGGTTTTTGGCAAAGCTGTTCCCATGGATATAGTCCGCTGCGGCAACAATTACGGAATATGTTACGGGATGACCGGATTGGAAGCCCGCTCAAACGTACTGGGAGACAAATGGATTGATATAGGAATGCCCATTGATTTGAGCTATATGCTGGCGGGAATGGGTCTTGTCTTGAAAGGTAAAGTTAGTCAGAATTATTTTATTGATATAGACGGCGAAAAGATAGAAGGCGATTTTACATCCGTAATGGTAGCTAACGCGCCGTGCTACGGAAGAAATATGTTTCCCGCCATTGACGCCCATCCCGACGATGGAATACTGGACGTTTATATTTTCAAAAAAACGTCAAAAATAAAACTAGTAAGGAGCGTTCCGGTTCATACACACGGCGGCTGCCGCAAGCTTCCCGATTTAGTGTCGCATTACAGGGCGAAGAAAGTAAAGATGTTGTCCGATGAAGTAATGTGCATGAGCATAGACTGTGAACATTTCTACGGAACTTCAATGGAATATGAAATAGTGCCGAAAGCGATCCAGTTTGTGTGCCCCGATGTAATCGATCTTAAAAAATTACCGCGCACTTACAACAAGCCAAAGGAGGGACCGCGAAGTGAATAACGATGATTCCTTTGAAAATGTCGTAATAACACTCACCCGTGTTATAACCATTATATACGTTTCTGTCGCGGTATTACTTTACAGATCGTTCTCCGTTGAATATGTGTTTTATCGTTTAATTTCCGGCGCGGCGGCGGTCATTCTTGTTTTTATCATAACGGGCAGCAAGAAGCTGACAAGACGGCGTATGTCTATCCTGGCTCCCTTTTCCCTTGCCCTGATTGAGCTTACCGTAGTTACGATGGTCAACGGCGACCGCCTTGTTTTTTTCATCATGATTGGCTGTGTTCTGCTCAGTCTGATGTATGTTGATATACTTGGACTTTTTGTCATGACTGTTCTGACAACCGCGGCGACGGCTTTTTTTATATTCGTACTTGGCGTTTCGCTTTTAGGAGTTCAATTTACTATTTTCGATAATGTGTTTAGTTTTCTGGGAATGATAATGATTTTTACGGTAATTTTCCTGCTTGGCAGATATTCGTTCAGTATGTTTGCCGACTTTCGGAAGACAGGTTTGACCTTTGATAAAATTCTGGAAACATCACCTAACCTGATTGTAATTGTAAACGACAAAGCGCGCGTGGAATATATAAGCAAATCATTTGTGGAAATACTCGGCATTGAAAAACGTGAATACGCGGCAAATCTTCCATTCACCGATTTATTTCCTTCGGTCAAGTTCAAGCTTTTTTTCGGGAAATTTTTAAGGCATGGAGGAACGTTTGTAGAAACCTTTGATGTTGAACTTGACGGAAAGCAGCGCTGGTTTATCCTTCGTTCCGCAAAAATCGGCGAAAGCAAAGTTGGGCGGCTTTTTGAATGTGTAGAGATTACTCCCATAGTTGAATCACAACAGGCGGCGGAAGCAGCTACCCGTTCAAAGAGCGAATTTTTGGCTACCATGTCGCACGAGATTCGCACGCCCATGAACGCGATTATCGGAATAACGCAAATACAACTTCAAAAGGGAGACTTGCCGGACGAATACTCGGCGGCGTTTGAGAAAATTTACTCTTCCGGCAACAATCTGCTCGGAATTATCAACGACATACTCGATATGTCGAAAATTGAAACCGGAAAGATGGAATTAAATCCCGCGGAATACGACGTGACAAGCCTGATCAACGACGCGGTACAGCTTAACATCGTGCGTATCGGTTCAAAGCGAATTGAATTCACGCTCAATGTAGACGAGAAACTGCCGTCAAGACTTTACGGCGATGAACTGCGGCTTAAACAAATTTTGAATAACCTGCTTTCCAACGCGATTAAGTACACCGAAAAAGGAATCGTTAAGCTTTCGGTGAATCATTTTATGCAGGATGAAAACGTAATGCTTCGCTTCGTTGTTGAAGATACGGGACAGGGTATGAAGAACGAAGACAGGGAGCGGTTGTTTTCCGAGTATATGCGTTTTAACGCCGAGGCAAACCGCTCTGTCGAAGGAACGGGGCTGGGCCTTAACATTACAAGAAAATTGATAAAGATGATGAGCGGCACTATCGGCGTGGAAAGCGAATACGGAAAGGGTAGTGTATTCACCGTAACGGTAAGACAAAAAGCCGTGGAATGTCCCGTTATCGGCGCCGATGTAGCGGAAAGACTGCGTAATTTTACATTTACAGGCGACAGGCAGATCGCCAAACTGCAAATTACCCGCGAACCCATGCCGTACGGAAAAGTGCTTGTTGTGGACGATGTTGAAACGAACCTGTATGTCGCCGAAGGACTGCTCGCTCCTTATAAACTGAAAATAGAACTGGCGAACAGCGGTTTCGCCGCGATAGAAAAAACGCAAGCCGGCAATACTTACGATATTATTTTCATGGATCACATGATGCCGAAAATGGACGGCATTGAGACTACGGAAAAACTCCGTGAAATGGGCTATAAAGGCGTAATCGTAGCGTTGACAGCTAACGCCTTGACAGGCAACGACGAGATGTTCTCGAAGCGCGGTTTTGACGGATTTATTCCCAAACCGATTGATGTCCGCCACATGAACGCGGTACTGAACAGATTCATCCGCGACAGGTATCCTGAGGAAGCGAAAAAATACAAGCCTCAGGAGACGGCGGCGGCGAATACGCCGGCGTCGTCGTCGCCGGATGACGAAACAAAGGCAAAACTGTTACAGGTTTTCCGGCGCGACGCGGAAAAAGCGGTCGTTACATTGCGGGAGACATCTCCTCATGACGGCGGCGGAGGAGACATAAAATTGTTCACCACCACCGCCCACGCCATGAAGTCCGCGTTGGCGAATGTCGGTGAAAACGAAAAGTCCAAGTCGGCGGCGGCTCTTGAAAAAGCGGGTCTTGACGGCGACATGGAATTTATCGCCGCCAACACGGAAGGTTTTATAATAACGCTTGAGACGCTGATTAGGGAATTAAGCCCCGCCGAACCTGCCGCCGGCGCGGACACGGATGTCGCGGAAGATACGGCGTTTTTAAAAGAACAGCTTCAAATTGTAAAAACAGCCTGCGCTGATTTTGACGACACGTCCGCCTACGCCGCGCTTGATCGTCTGAAAGAAAAAACGTGGAAGCCCGGGACCGCCGCCGCTCTTGATGAAATACGCGACGCGCTGTTCCTGCACAGCGACTTCGACGGCGCGGCGGAACAGGCGGGTAAATTATCAAGCTTTTAATTGCAAAGCGTAAGCTTTAATCAAGACTCCACTGATTGTCGCTGTAGGTGTAAGTTCCTGAAGCGCTCCCCTGCGCGATGTAGAAACCGGCGAATCCATTGTCAAAAGAAGAAGTCCTCACCGAAACATCATCGCCTATAGTTATTTTTGTTACAGGATTATTTGCAAACGCGGCATATAAAATTGCCGTTACGCCGTTGCCGATAGTTACACTGGTCAGTTGGTTATTGGTAAAAGCGTAATCCCCGATACTGGTTACACTGTTGGGAATCACAACAGAGGTCAGTTTATTATTGCCAAACGCCTCTTCCTCAATGACGGTCACGCCGTTGCCGATAGTAACGCTGGTAAGCTGGTTATTTGCAAACGCGGCATATCTAATCGCGGTCACACCATTGCCGATAACGGCGCTGGTCAGTCTATTATTGCCAAATGCCTCTTCCCCAATGGTAATTACGCTGTTGGGAATAACAACTGCGGTAATTTTGTTGCCGTTGAACGCGTCATTGCCAATATTTGCCACGCTGTTGCCGATAGTAACGCTTGTCAACTGGTTATTGGCAAATGCGGAGTTCCTGATAGCGGTCACACTATTGGGAATAACAACACTTTCCAGTTGATTGTTCCTGAACGATTCATCACCGATAGTAACTACGCTGTTGCCGATAGTAACATCGGTTAATTGGTTGTTGATAAATGCCCTGGCTCCGATAGAGGTTACATTGGCGCCTACATTAACTTTGGTCAGTTGATTATTCCTGAATGAATCAGCCCCGATAGCAGTCACGCTATTGGGAACTACAACGATGGTCAGTTGGTTTTCAGCGAATGCCCAATCCCCAATGGCAGTCACGTTGTCGGGAATATCAATACTTGTCAATTGATTTTTTGAAAACGCCCTGTTTCCGATAACAGTCACGCTGCTGGGTATGACCACGCTGATAAGCTGTTTTTCCTGAAACGCCTCTTCTTTTATCTCGGTAACATGCAATTTCTGTATTTTAGGAGGAATACGGACTTCCTGTTTCGCTCCTGCGTAACCGGAAATTTTTACCGCCTCGCCGCCCTCGACAGGCTCTACCAGAAAATCCTTCTCGTCGTCATAATGTTTGGTGCACGCGGCAATGGTTAACGCCAGTATCAACGCAATCCCAAAAACCAATTTCTTGTTTTTCATTTAAATCTCCTTGCAGGGAATAAAAAAAGACAAATCGCGTCAAAAACGGGCAAAAAAGTCTCTTTTCTTAAATATTAACACCAGTTTGTGATATATGCAAGACTGAAAACCCGCTCAATTTATTTATTATGTCTATAGACAAAAACAGCATATTCGGGTTATAATGTGGGAAAATATCGGTTTTTCCAAAATTTCAATCTTTGGAAAAGATAATTGTATTATAAAGGAGAAATATATGAAACGATTTCTTTCCGTTGCCATGTTGTTTTTGGCGGTTTTTCTCATTTTTTCCGCGGTTATTGCGTGTTCTACGCCCCCGCCTCCGCCGCCCCCGCCGCGGGTGTTGCCTCCCCCGCCTCCGCCGCCCCCGCCGCCTCCACCGCCGCCTCCTGAGCCGGAGCCGGAAGAAGCGCCGCCCGACACCTCTCCGCCGGAATTAACCATAAATATTACGCCTCATCCATTCAGTCCTGACGGCGACGGCGTTGATGACGTGTTAAAGATATCTATAGGTATAAAATCCGCGTCCGATATTCATTCATGGCAAGCCCAGGTTCAAGAGCCGGGAGGCGAAGTTTATAAGCTTTTCAAAGATTGGAGCGGCGAAGGAAAGCCGCCTGCGGTATTGGAATGGGACGGACACAGCACCTCCGGTGAACTGGTACAGTCGGCAACCCCGTATGCTTTTGCACTGCGCGTCACAAATATCTACAATGAGTCCTCAGTTTTTACCGGAACGATTGATGTTGACGTACTGGTCATAAGGGACGGAGACGTTCTTCGCGTAATTGTTCCGTCCATCGTCTTTGCTCCCAATGCCGGGGACTTTAAAGGTCTTGACAGTGAAAGAATGGAACACAACGACACGATTTTGAAGCGTATTGCGGACGTATTAGACTATTATTCAACCTACCGCGTAAAGGTTGAAGGACACGCAAATCCGACCACCGCGCCCGGAACCAGAGCCCGCGAAAATGAAGAAAAAGGCGACAGAAGGGTGAAGGGCAATTTACCCCTCAGTGAAGAACGGGCAGTTGCCGTAGTGAATTACCTTGTGAACCTCGGCATTGATCGCGGACGGCTTACGCCAATAGGCGTCGGAAGCGCCCGTACTGTTGTCGCGTTTGAAGATAAAGACAACTGGTGGAAAAACCGCCGCGTTGAATTTATCCTTGAAAAGTAACGATTCAGGCTGCGCGGCTTTTTGTTAATAAAACAAAAAGCCGCCCCTGTTTTGTTCCCTGCGTCTCTTAAATGGGGGTTTTTAAGGCAACGGTGCCTTGAACAATTCCCCAATATATGGTAAAATCTTTCTATTCTATACTAACCAAAAAGTGAGGAAAAAGATGGCTGATAAAATCAAAGTAATGATTGACGGTAATAACGCGGCGGCTTATGTAGCCCACGCGCTGAGCGAAGTAATCGCGATTTATCCGATTACCCCT
>JAISSH010000039.1 GCA_031273265.1 Treponema sp. | reverse complement strand
TTTCCGTCTATCTCGAAAGAGATGTCGTTGATTAAATCCATAAACAGCACGTCGTCGAGCGTGTTAATGGAAACCGGCGCGTCCGGCGGAAGCGAGACTCCTTCCAGCGCGCAATAGAGTTCCCTCAGCAAAGCCGGGTCGCTGAACAGCAGAGTAAACACGCTGTTCTTGAATTTTGTGTTAGTTTTCATACCCTATATATGGCGCGCAGATGTACGGCGCTTGACTGAAGATGGAAAAATTTTCAAATGTTGGAAGTTTACAGGCGGCTTGGTGATTATGTTGAAGAATTAGAGGGTAATTATTGGCTTGTGATGTGTTTTGTACCAAGAGGGTAAATTTGAATCTCAATACACTCTAAATTTTACCAATAATTTTCCTGTGCTTGGCTCTATGGGGACATATTTTATCACCGCGCTTTTTTCATACCAAGTTTGTTCAACTTGAAATTTTATGTTATCTTTAATAAGAAATGTTTTGGTATGAAACACACTTTCTATTTCATTGTTAGGGGGAGCAAAAAATTCAACTTTTCCCAAACCGCTTATTTCCCCTTCAAGGATAAATTCCGCTTTTGAAGAAGCCTTGTTTGTCTCATATTGTAAAATAAATTCAAATTCATTATTCAAATCAAATTCTTTTTCCACATAAACAGGCATATATTTACAAGACGATAAAAAAATAATTATGCATATTGAAGCAACTGCTTTAATCATATTATAGCCCCAAAACCTCATATTCATATTATTCCCCTTTTTTATATTTTTTCAAGATTAATAAAAATTTGGCAAAAACGGCTTGACAATTCTTTTTATATATTTAATACTTAATAAACAGTATGAATAACATCATTGATACGGTTGGAAACACTCCTTTAATCGCCTTGAAAAATATCACGCGCTCTCTTAACGGGGTTCAGGTGCTTGCGAAAGCCGAGTATTTTAATCCGAGCGGCTCTGTAAAAGACAGGGCGGCGAAGGCGATGATCCTTGACGGAATTAAAAGCGGAAAGCTTACAAAGGATAAAATTATAATCGACGCAACAAGCGGAAATACAGGCATCGCCTACGCCATGATAGGGGCGGCGTTGGGTTATCGCGTAACGCTTTGCATGCCGGCGAACGCCAGTTTTGAGCGCAAGAAAATTCTCCGCGCTTACGGAGCGCAGATTATCGACACAGACCCTCTTGAAAGTTCAGACGGCGCATATCACGCGGTGCAGAAACTTGTTGCACAGAGTCCTGAAAAATACTTTTATCCCGATCAGTACAACAACGACAACAACTGGAAGGCTCACTACGAAACGACAGGCGTTGAAATCCTTGAACAGACAAATAACGCCGTTACGCACTTTGTCGCGGGAGCGGGCACTTCGGGAAGTTTTATGGGAATAACAAAACGTCTTAAATCGCATAACAAGAATATAAAGGCGATTTTCATGCAGCCCGATTCGCCTTTTCACGGTCTTGAAGGCATGAAGCACATGGAGACGACAATAAAGCCCGGCTTTTTTGACGAAAGCATAATTGATAGTCGGACCGAAATAGGAACGGAAGAGGCGTATGAGATGACGCGCCGTCTTGCGAGGGAAGAAGGTCTGTTTGTCGGCGTAAGCGCCGGAGCGAACGTACTCGCCGCGGTGAGAATCGCGGAAAAACTGCCTGAGGGTTCTGTCGTTGTTACCATTTTATGCGACGGCGGTTACCGTTATATGTCGGAGCCGGTTCTGGAAGGTGTTTGATGCTGAATATAACAAAATCTTTGCAAGACGAAATAAAGTCCGAAGGAGAGAAGGCTTATCCCAACGAGTGTTGCGGTGTTTTGCTTGGGACGTTAGGTGAAAGCGAGGAAAAGTCTATCACTCAAATTTTGCCCATATCAAACGAATTCTCTGAGGGCGAACAGTACCACCGTTTTTTAATTACGCCTGAAAATATGCTTGACGCGGAAAAAAAAGCACGTTCTCTTAAACTTGACGTTCTTGGTTTTTATCACTCACACCCCGATCACCCCGCGAAACCGTCCGATTTTGACAGGGAACACGCTCTGCCGTTTTATTCGTACATAATTACCGCTGTGGAAAAGGGAAAAGCGAGAGATTTTACAAGCTGGATTTTGAAGGACGACAGGTCGGCATTTATCGAAGAAGATGTTATAATAAACGAAGGAGATTAACTATGGCAGTTTCAATATTGGTTCCGGCGGCGTTGCGAGCCTACACGGAAAGACAGGCGGAAATTGAAGTTTCGGGCGGAACAGCAGGAGAGGCTATCGCGGATTTGGCGGCGAAACACCCGGACATTTGCAAACATCTGTACAAAGACGACGACACTTTACGCGATTTTATAAACGTTTTTATTGGGGACACGAATATCAAGGAACTTAACGGATTGGCGACTCCCGTAAAAGACGGGGATTCCGTCATGCTTGTACCGGCAATCGCTGGGGGATTGCGATGAGCGAATTGGCGGATCTGACCAATGAGGAAATAGCGCGTTACAGCCGTCATCTTTTACTGCCGGAAATCGGCATTGAGGGGCAGAAAAAGCTGAAAGCCGCGAAAGTGTTGATTGTCGGCACTGGCGGTCTCGGCGCTCCTCTTGCGCTGTACCTGTCCGCCGCCGGAATCGGGACAATCGGCATTGTCGATTTTGATTTTGTAGACGAATCGAATCTTCAGCGTCAGATCATTCACGGGACAAAAGACGTGGGAAGACCGAAAGTCGCGTCCGCGAAAGACAGAATGAAAAGCATCAATCCGTACATAAATATCATTACACATAACGAAGCGCTTACAAGCAAGAACGCGATGGATATAATCGCCGATTATGACATTGTAGCGGACGGAACCGACAACTACCAAACGCGCTATCTTGTAAACGACGCGTGCGTCTTTTTGGGAAAGCCGAACGTGTACGGCTCCATTTTTCAATTCGAAGGGCAGTCGAGCATTTTTTACGCGAAAGAGGGACCGTGCTACCGCTGTCTTTACCCCTCTCCGCCGCCGCCCGGACTTGTTCCGTCCTGCGCCGAAGGAGGCGTAATGGGAGTTCTTCCCGGCATCGTGGGGACGATACAGGCAAACGAAGTGATAAAGCTCATTGTCGGCGGCGGTAATTCGCTGGTCGGGCGGCTTTTAATTTTTGACGCATGGCGCATGAAGTTCCGTGAGCTGAAACTTTCCAAAGAGCCTGCTTGTCCTGTCTGCGGAAAAGACCCATCAATCAAAGAATTAATTGATTACGAGGAATTCTGCGGTCTTAAAAAGAAAAACGACGAAAAGCCGATTGAAACAATTACCGCGACAGATTTAAAAGCGCGTCTTGATAAAGGCGACAAAATTCAACTTATCGACATACGCGAACCGCATGAAAGAGCAATTGTAAAATTCCCCGGCGCGATTGTCATGCCGTTGGGTCAGCTTCAGCGCAGAAAAGACGAGTTAAATCCTGAAATTGACGCGGTGTTTCTTTGCAAAATAGGGCAGAGGAGCATCTTGGGAATCAGGGCGCTTGAAGAAGTTGGCTACACGGGACGGTTGTTGAATCTGCAGGACGGACTTAACGCATGGGCGAGAGAAGTAGACAATAGTATGCCGATTTATTAAAAGGAGATAAAACATGGACTTGGAACAGGCGAAAAAAGCAGTGGGGGAACTGATAGCTACCGTTTATCCGGCTAATATGCAGCAGACAATTATGGATGCGTTTACAAAAGCGCCTAACGCCGGAGATCCATCTTACTGGGAAAATATCAGACAGGGACTTGCCATGCAGTCGTCAGGTGCAATTCAACAAAGCGGCGAGAAAAAAGAAGAAGGGGATTGGAGCATAGAAGTTATAAACGGCAATTCGGTTAAAATTAACGGATATAAGGGAAATGATACGATTATACAAATCCCCGCGCAGATGAACGGAATGCCCGTTACCGTAATCGGGAGAAGGGCGTTTCGTGATAAAAAACTCACCGGCGTAACCATTCCCGACAGCGTTACAAGTATCGAAGATATGGCGTTTGCGAAAAATCAGCTAACAAGCGCAAGTTTAGGCAAAGGCGTCGCGAGTATCGGAGAATCGGCGTTTGAGGGAAACCAGCTTGCCTCTATCGACATTCCCAACAGTGTTACGAGCATAGGTAAGTCGGCGTTTGCGAAAAACAAACTTGATAATATAACCATTCCCGGCAGTGTTACCAGTATCGGTGAATACGCGTTTGAGGAAAATCAGCTAACAAGCGTAACTATTCCTGACGGCATAACGAGTATTAAGGATTCTGCCTTTACACAAAATCAACTTGCTTCCGTAACAATTCCCGGCAGCGTTACCTGCATTGAAGCCGACGCGTTTAGCGACAATAAAATCACCGAGATAAATATTCCTGACAGCGTTGCAAGTATAGGAGACAGGGCATTCCGTAACAATCAGATCGCCGAGATAAACATTCCGGCGGGTCTTAAAACTATCGGGAAAGAAGCGTTTCAAAACAACAACCTCACCATCGTAACCGTTCCTGACAGCCTTAAAAGTTTTGGAGAAGGGGCGTTTGGAGACGCCGGTGTTCTCAAAGCAGACGGGTCTGTGTTGATTAAAGGTAAAGCCGAAAACGATTACGAAATAATTGAATCACAAGACGGCAAGTCGGTTATTATTACCGGTTACAAAGTTTCAAAATGGATGAAGAATTTAAAGATACCTCTGCTTATAAACGGACTGCCTGTTACAGGAATTGCGGCAAAGGCGTTTTATAAAAAAGACACAATAAACGTAATTGTTCCCGACAGCGTTACATTTATAGGAGACGAGGCATTTGCTGAAAACAAAATCGAAAGCATAAGTATTCCCGCCGGAGTTACAAGTATCGGGAACAAGGCTTTTATGAAAAGTTACCTCGCTTCTGTCGCCATTCCTGACAGCGTTACGAGCATAGGAGATTCGGCTTTTGAAGAATGTCGAAAACTCGAAAGCGTAACGCTCGGCGGCGGCATTACTTCTATCGGGTCAAAAGTATTCAGGCGGTGCAATCTCGCCGCCGGAATAATTATTCCCTCAAGCGTTACGAGCATAGGAGAACAGGCGTTTTGTCAAAGCGGACTTACAGGCTTAACCGTTAAAGGTAATATCGCAAGCGTCGGGGAAAAAGCGTTTTATGATAACGCTATCTCAAGCATAGACATTCAAGGCAGTATTGAGAATATCGGGAAAGAGGCATTTGCAGATAACGAAAGCGCTGAAGGGGATTTAATGGTGCTTTATTCCGACGATATCAAGTCGATAATAGTGAGTGATTACAAAGGGAAAGGAAAAGAGCTAAAAATTCCTTCGCAAATTCGCGGACTTCCTGTTACCAAAATATATCAGGGTGTACTATGCAGTGGAATAAACAGTATTACCATTCCTGACAATGTTTTTATCGGCGACGGGATAACAAGCGGCAATCACAAAATCAGAAGTGTAACCATTGGTAACAATGTTACAATCGGGAAAATTGCAGTCGGGTTTATGATGGGTACTTATTTTGATATGATTGGAATAGAAGATTTTATTCAACATACCGGTAAGATAGTTTTCGATGAAGAAACCGGTCTAGATTCTGAAATTACAACAGGCAGCGATTATATTCCTTTTGACAAGGTTTATAACGGCAAGGCAGGGACACTTATTCTTGTTATTGACGACAAATCGGGCAAGTACCAATGGGGATATAAAAAATAAGACGCGGAAAGCGGTAAAACCCAACACAGCCTGACCGTTTTTGCGAACAGTCAGGCTGATAGGGGAGTTTCTTAGAAAACGGCGACAACGCCGCCGTCGTAGCGGCTTTCAATATAATCTTTTACTTTTTTACTTAAGAGCGCGTTTTTAAGGGCGGTGATATTGGGATCGTTTTCTTTTCCTTTCAGTACGACCACTATGTTTACATACGGGGATTCCGCTCCTTCAATTATAAGAGAATCTTTTATCGGGTTAAAGCCCGCCTCAAGAGCGTAGTTGCCGTTGATTGCGGCGGCGTCTACATCACGCAGGGAGCGGGGAAGCAGAGCGGCTTCAAGTTCCTGAAAGCGGAAGTTTTTGGGGTTGCCCGTAATGTCGCGGACTGTGGCGGTAAGCCCGGCTCCCTGCCTGAGAGTGATTAGCCCTTTGGACTGGAGCAGAAGAAGCGCCCTGCCTCCGTTGGACGGATCATTGGGAATGGCGATGGATGCCCCGTTTGGAAGAGCGCTAATGTCCTTGTGCTTTGACGAATAAACTCCGAAAGGCTCCACATGTACGCCGAAAGCCGAAACAAGTTTGGCAGACCATTCATCATTGGAATCCAGATAGGGAATATGCTGGAAGAAGTTGGCGTCAAGGTCTCCGCTTATCACCGCCACATTGGGCTGTACATAGTCGGTGAACTCCACCACTTTCAGCGTAATGCCCTGCGATGCAAGATCGTCCTTGATAAGATTTAGCAGTTCCGCGTGGGGAACTGGAGTAGCTCCCACCGAAAGAACCGAACCGGATTGCTGTGAGTTGCCCTTCGCGTGAGCGGCGCCGTTAACAGCAAAAATCAATACGCCCGCAATAAACAGGCTTAAAACAGTTTTTTTCATTTTTTCCTCCAAAAAAATTAAAATAAAAATTTATACAGAAACAAACGAAGATAATATCCCGCTTATTCCTGTTCCCAGAGCCATGTTGACAGATAACGCTCGCCCGTATCCGGCAGAACCGTTACTATGGTTTTGCCCTTGTTTTCGGGACGTTTGGAAACGGTCAGCGCCGCTTCAAGAGCCGCGCCTGATGAAATGCCGACAAGGATTCCTTCTTCCCTCGCAAGCAGTCTTGCCGCCGTTCCTGATTTAACGTCATCGGTCTGGTAAATTTCATCGATTACCGAAGGGTCGTAAATCGCGGGCTGGAAACCCGCGCCGATTCCCTGAATCTTGTGCGGTCCGGGCGAACCGCCGGAAAGTACCGGCGACGCGGACGGCTCGACCGCGATTACCTTTACCGAAGATTTTTTCGCCTTCAGGTACTTGCCCGCTCCGCTAAGAGTTCCGCCTGTCCCGACTCCGCCGATAAGAATATCGATCTTTCCTTCGGTGTCGTTCCAGATTTCAGGACCTGTGGTCTCTTCGTGAATTTTGGGGTTTGACGGGTTGTTGAACTGCTGGGGTATGAAAGAATTGGGAGTTATCGCGGCAAGCTCTTCGGCTTTGGCGATTGCCCCTTTCATTCCCTTCGCTCCTTCGGTAAGCTCAAGTTCCGCGCCGAGCGCTTTCAAAAGTTTGCGCCTTTCAATGCTCATCGTTTCCGGCATGGTCAGGATTATCCTGTAACCTTTGACCGCCGCGACATACGCCAGCCCGATGCCGGTATTGCCGCTTGTAGGCTCGATAATCACCGTGCCTTTTTTTATCTTGCCGTCTTTTTCGGCAGCCTCGATCATCGCAAGAGCAATGCGGTCCTTTACGCTGTGCAGGGGGTTGAAACTTTCAAGTTTTACGTAAACAACCGCCCCTCCTTCATTGATTTTGTTGAGCTTTACAATCGGCGTATTACCGATGAGGTCGGTAATTTTATCCACACGCGCCATAAAAATCCTCCTTTCAATTTCTATTTATAAACATATATGTTTACTATGTATTAAATTATCAAACATTTTTAATTTTGTCAATAGTTTTTTACATTTTTTTTCAAATTACCCAGTTATCAACATTTTCACCGGCTTGTTCAAGCATATCCTTCAATGTAACGCCGCTTAGGTACTCTGAAATGACATCGTTAAGCCCTTTCCACAACGCTATGGTTTTACAGGTCGCGACCTTTTCGCAGGTGTTTACTTCTTCCTCAAGACAGGTTACGGGCGCAAGATTGCCCTCAGTAATACGCAGAATATCCCTGACATTGTATTCCGAAGGCTCTTTCGCCAGCATATACCCGCCCTGTTTTCCGCGGTTTGTACGAAGGATATTAGAGGTGTTCAAAAGGGAAACAATCTGTTCCAGATACTGTTTTGATATATTCTGCCTTTCGGCTATTTCTTTTAGGGATATAAACCCGTCGCCTTTGTGTTCCGCCAGATCCAGCAGCATTCTTAGGGCGTATCTGCCCTTTGTCGATACTTTCAATCTGTCAGCCCCCTTTCTTTTGTCAATAATAACATATGTGTACTATGCCTTCAAGTGGAAAAAAAATAAAAAATCTTTCAAATCCTCTTGACAAAAATATTTTCAGAATATATATTGCATATATGTCATATAAATCATATATATTTAATATGTATTAGATAGGCGAAAATGAGGTAATTATCCTCAAAACTTGCCTATTTTCAGGGAAAACGCCATTGGAGGAAGGAAAATGAGTGATTTTATTGATAGACCGCGGTATTCCTGCGCTCTTGGAGGAGCGCTTGCCGTATTAAGGGCGATACCGCGAGCCATACCTGTTATACACGCGTCCGCGGGATGCGGTCAGAATCTGCACATTGCCAATAACTCCGGCGGCGGCTACCTCGGCGGCGGTTACTGCGGAGGCAATTCGCTTCCGAGCAGTAATGTTGTGGAGCGCGATGTCGTATTCGGCGGCGAGGAACGTTTAAGGGAACAGATAAAAACCACGCTTGAGGTAATGGACGGCGATATTTATGTCGTTGTGACAGGCTGTATGGTAGAGATGATAGGCGACGATCTTGACGCCGTTGTTTCGGATTTTATCAAAGAAGACAAACCTGTAATTCCCGTGCATACGCCAAGTTTTAAGGGGAATTCATTCATAGGCTATGAACTTGTATTAAACGGTTTAACAAGAAAATATATAACGAAACAAAAAGAAAAGATCGCAAACAAAGTAAATATTTTAGGCATTGTTCCCGCGCTTGACGTATTTTGGAAGGGCAATCTGAAAGAAATTAAACGCCTTCTTGCCAGACTTGGGCTGGAAGTCAACACGTTCTTCGGCGAAGGAGAGACGCTTGATGATATTAAAAACGCAGGCAACGCTTCGCTGAATATCGTTTTATCCGAAGTTTACGGAGCGGGTACGGCGCGCGTATTTGAGGAAGTTCACGATATTCCCTTTTTAACGACAAAATTGCCAATCGGCGCGCACGCTACGGAGGACTTTTTAAGGAAAGTTTCGGAAAAGTTAAACAGCGGCAAACAGCTAACGGACGCGGTAATAAATGATGAGAAAAAAACGTACTACAACTATGTTGAACGTCTCGCGGATATTTACAACGACATCGATCTGCAAAGGTACGCCATTGTAATCGGCGACTGCAACTACGCTCCCGCGATTACGGAATTTCTGTCAGATGAGCTTGGCTGGCTGCCGGAACTTACGGTAATAAACGATTTACCCGAAGAAGACATAAAAGAAAAAATTATATTGTCTCTTGGCGGCATGAAGTCCGGCTTAAAAGCGAACGTTAAATTCGACACGAACACGTCTTCAATTAAAAAATATATCGCCGAAGTTTGGCAGCGTAACCGCAGTGAGCGTTACTACGACTCGATGTCGCCGGCTGTAATTGTAGGAAGCGCGTACGAAAGGGATCTGTCCGCCGAATTTAATCTGCCGCTGGTAACGGCGACATATCCGATAACGAACAGGGTAGTGCTTAACAGGGCGTATGCCGGAATTAACGGCGGACTTAGTTTAACAGAAGATATTTTTACCGCTTTGGTCGCGGGAAGGTAGGGAGAGAATTATGAACTATTTAGACGCAATTTCGGTTCCGGGAAGGGAAGACCGGCACAAAACAAACACGGCTTTTGGCGGCACTTCGGGAAAGATGAAAAGCTGTCTTAAAAACGGCTGTTTCGGCAAAGACGGATGCCTTAACCTTTCAAGCAGAAGTTTTTCGCAGACTCACGGCTGCCAGTTCAATTTGAGTCTTGGTATGTTGAACTCGATTCGCAAGGCGGTGATCATCAAGCACGGTCCTGTCGGCTGCGGAATCAGTAGTATGGGAAATATCGGCGTAAACAAAACGTTAAAACAGCTTCGCGATCCGTTAGCGGAAGGCTCTATCTGGATAAGCACTAATCTTGACGAAGCTGACGTAATCGGCGGCGGCGAGAAAAAACTGCGCGAAGCGGTTCTGTTCGCGGACAAAGAGTTCAGACCGGAAACAATAATCGTAACTAACGGGTGCGTTCCGGCTCTAATCGGCGACGACGTTGACAATATACTCAACGATCTGCAGGAACAGGTCGCGGCGGTTATTGTACCCATTCACTGCGAAGGATTCAAAACAAAGGTAATGGCGACGGCTTACGACGCCGTTTATCACGGTATTTTGAAAAAATTCGTGCGTTTGCCGGAACGTGAGGAATTTATCGTAGAGCGCGATCTTGATGAAATGGAAAGACAGTACAGAATATCGCGTAACGTGAATATTTTTAACGTGGGTTCGATGAGCAGACCTGATGAACTGGAACTACAGAGAATACTTACTGGCATCGGGCTTAACGTGCGCTTTATTCCCTGTTACGCAGAGCCTGATGATTTTCAGTACGCGCTTGAAACTTCGCTTAATGTAAGCATCTGCGGAACCCACGATGACTATTTTGTGGAACATCTAAAGACAAAGTACGACATTCCCTTCGTTATAGACACAATCCCTATCGGCAGAAAAAACACCGATCGCTGGGTATTGAAAATAGCGGAAAACTTCGGTCTTGAAAAGGAAGCGCAGAGGTTTATCGCGGAAGAAAACAGGATTCTCGAAGCAAGCATCGACAAATACCGCAATGTGTTTAAGGGCAAGAAGGTATTTTTGGCGGGAGGAGAAGTGCGGATTATCGCGACTGCGGAAATAATTCAGGACCTTGGGATGGAAGTTGTCGGTTTTAAGGCGCACCATTTTGATCAGTTTATTGAACCGATATTCGAGGCGCTTGAAAATATAGACGACGTGGTTATTGACGTAGCGACTAACCAGCCGTTTGAGCAGGCGAACCTTGTTAAGCGCCTTAAGCCGGATATTTTAATTACTCATGTCGGCGGCAACAATATCGCGGCAAAACACGGACTGCCAATATTTCCGTTATTCGGACCGGCTTATAACTACATGGGATATTCAGGCGTTTTTGAAATTGTAAGGCGTCTTGCGCGTGTTATACGCAACAATCAGTTCAACAAAAATCTCGCGGAGAATACTGAACTGCCGTACAAAAAAGAATGGTACGACAAAGACCCATTCACGTATATCAAGGAGTAAGGAGAACATTATGTCAGATTTATTAATAAAAAATGGCGAAGCCGCAGAGCCGCGGTTTTTATTCAACTGGCGAACCTTTATTCCGATAGCGGCATTGGGTGTAGTTATTGCCCTTCATATACTGATTCCAACCCATTCGGCGTACCGTCCAAAAGTACTGCCATGGTTTTCACGTTTTCTCGTACTCCTTATCGCTGTTTTCACGGTTCTTTTTATAGCGGGAGTGTTTAACGCCGGTTTGCGCAGGAAGCTGATTTTCAAATCTCCGTTTTTGGGAGTTGGTTTCCTTATTTTAGGGCTGTACAACCTCATCACAATTAAATGGAATCTGGTTCCCAGCCTCTACTTCCCGGCGCCGGAACGGATCATCGGCGTTTTTGTCAACGACTGGCTGTTCTTGCTGCAATGCCTCGCGTATTCGCTGCGGCTTTTATTAGGCGGTTTTTTTCTTGGAGCGTTTGTCGGAGTGCTTACAGGAACCGTCATAGGCTGGAGCCAGCGCTGGAACTACTGGATCATGCCGTTTATCCGCATCGTGGGACCCATTCCCTCAACAGCATGGATACCAATCGCGCTGGTGATTTTTCTCAAGCCAACAGACGCGAGTCTCTTCCTCATTGCTCTTGGCGTCTGGTTTCCAACAACAGTGTTGACCAGTTCAGGAATCATCAACGTGCAGAAAAGCTACTTTGAAGTTTCAAGCACTCTGGGAGCAAGCACTCTGCGGAACATTCTTTCCATAGCCCTGCCGGGAGCCGCGCCCAACGTGTTCGCCGGGCTTTTCAACGGCACTTCGGCTTGTTTCCTTACCCTCATGGCGGCGGAGATGATCGGCTGCAAATTCGGAATCGGCTGGTACATCAACTGGCAGAGAGAGACTCTGGCGTACCCGAACGTGTACGCGGCGTTAATTGTCATAGCGGTAACTTTTTCATTTCTCATAACGATGCAGTTCAAGATACGCAACAAAGTGCTGGCATGGCAAAAGGGAACTATAAGGTGGTGAATAATGGAAATGGCGAATGAAGGAAACATTTCGATTCAAAGGGTGAGGAAAACTTTTCCCCAGCCGGACGGCGGCGAAGTAGTCGCGTTGAACAACATAGATTTTGATTTTACAAGCGGCAAATTTATTTCTCTCATCGGTCCGTCGGGGTGCGGTAAGTCAACATTGCTCAGGCTCATAGCGGGACTTATCCTGCCTAACAACGGAATCATTGAACTGGACGGCGAGAAAATTACTTCTCCCGGATATGAACGGGGACTTGTGTTTCAGGACCCGACTCTGTTCCCTTGGAAGACCGTGTATGAAAACATCGCTTTCGGACTGCGGGCGCGTAAAGTGTACCGTGAAGAAAAGGAGAGCATTCCCGAATTCATTAAACTCGTCGGACTTGAGGGTTTTGAAAAATCCTATCCCCATCAATTGTCTGGCGGTATGGCGCAAAGAGCAAGTCTTGCGCGCGCCCTTGTAAATAATCCCAAGGTGCTGTTACTCGACGAGCCGCTGGGCGCGTTGGACGCGTTTACCCGCATGAATATGCAGGACGAGATTCTTAAAATTTGGGAAAAGCGCGGAATGACAACGGTGATGGTAACCCACGATGTCGATGAGGCGATCTACATGGCAACTCAGATCGTGGTTATGTCCGCCCGTCCCGCGAAAATAGAGAAGGTGATCAATGTGGAAATGAGTCGTCCAAGACAGCGGGATGATCCTGAATTCTTGGCGATGAGGGCGAAGATACTGAAAATTTTACACTTCGCCGGAAATCGCGAGGAATTGCAATATTATTTGTAAAAACTTTCCGCGCATGCGGGAAGTAAAAATATAAAAAGGAGATGTATATGAAAAAACATTTCTTGGGTTTACTGCTTGCCTGCGCCGTATTGACGGCGGTCTGGGCAGGAGGAAGCGGGGACAAAAAAGTGTCCGATAAGGATTTTGTCCTGACTATCGGACTGCCGGTTGAAGGCGGACTCTGTGAAGCGCCTTTCTATATCGCCATTGAGCACAAACTGTTTGAAGCCGAAGGACTTAATTACAAGGTCTTCAAAATGGATCCGGGAACCGCGATGAATCACCTGACCACCGGAAGCATCGACGTTACCAACAATTTGCTGGCAACGCTGATTCAACCTATCGCGAACGGTCTTGATGTCAAGATACCGCTGGCGATTCACACAGGATGCGTCAAGGTGTTGACCAAGGCTAATTCGGGTATCAGGACTCCAGCTGATCTCAAGGGGAAAAAGATAGGCGTATCCAGCCTCAATGCCAGCACCAAGGTGATTCCTTCCCGCGTGCTTGCAAGTCTTGGACTTAAACCGGACGGCGCCAATGCCGATGTGGAGTGGCTTATCTTCCCTTCGGCTGAACTTCCTCTGGCGTTGGAAAGAGGCTTTGTTGACGCCATCGGTGTTGGAGATCCCACCGCCTCAATTATCGAAGCCGAAGGCAATATCCGGGTGATAATCAACAACGCCACCGACAACAACCTTAAAGACGAATTCTGCTGTGTCGCGCCGGTACGTTCCCAGACCGTAAAGGATCATCCCGAGGCGGTAGCCAAATTCCTGCGGGCTTTGCAGAAGGCTTCCAAGTGGGTGCAGGAAAATCCCGACGAGACCGCCCGAATCATCACCGAACAAAAGTACATTGCCGGTGAAGTTGCGACTAACGCCAAAGTGCTCAAGACCTACAATTACCGGGCTTCGGTAAGCCATGCGCAGGTAGCGCTTGACCGCAACGCCCGCGAATTACAGCAGATCGGCATTGTTGCCGCCGATGTTGACGTGAACGCTCTGGTTAAGGACACCTTTGTGGCGGTACCGGGCGTGCCGGATTCACTGTTTTAGGAAAAAGTAAAAATATGGCGAAAAGGCGAAAAAATAATGGTGTTCTTCCTCCTGAAATTTCCTTCGCCTTTCGCCTTTTCTACGAAAAATTGGCGCTTAGCTTGTGTTAAATTTGTCATAAATCTATTGACAAAAGTGCATTAATTTTATAATACATATATAAATTGTATGCTTTCTTAGGAGGAAATAGAATGGAAAACAATATTAACGCGTTAAGTAAACAGGCTGCGTACCAGCTTGCCAATGTAACAAAGACCGCGCCGCAATTCGCGGCGATAACGCCCAAGTGGATAACCCGCTTTTTGGAGTTTAAGGGTCTTGAAAGCGGTATTTACAGGGTCAACAAGGTTGTGGAAGGAGAAACCCCGCTTGATGTCCTTTGCTCGTCCGAAAAAAAATCGGCGGATATTCCCGAAGGTTTTGTCGATTATCAGACTTCCCCCAGAGAATATATTTTGAATTCGATATCGACAATCATCAATGTTAACACGCAAGTATCTGACGTTTTTTCTTCGCCTTTTGATCAGACAAAGGAACAGCTTCAGTTGGCGATTGAAAGTTTGAAGGAAAGGCAGGAAAGCCAGCTCGTCAATAACGACGATTACGGTCTCCTGAAAAACGTCGCCGATTCTCAGCGCATCACTCCGCGCAAAGGCGCTCCCATGCCGGACGATCTGGACGAACTGATCAGCAAGGTTTGGAAAGAGCCGTCTTTCTTTTTGGCTCACCCAAGGGCGATTGCCGCTTTTGAGCGCGAATGTACAAGGAGGGGAGTCCCGCCAGTAACAGCTTCGCTTTACGGCGGAAACTTTATCACATGGAGAGGAATCCCGCTTGTTCCGAGCGATAAACTTTTTGTAGACGGATTGAAAAACCCGAAAGGAAAGGGCGGCAAGACGAATATTCTGCTTGTAAGAACGGGCGAGTCGAAGAGGGGAGTAGTCGGGCTTTTTCAGGCGGGACTGCCGAACGAACAATCAAGAGGACTGTCTGTTAAATACATGGGAATCGATAAAAAAGGAGTCGCCTCTTACCTGTTGTCCCTGTACTGCTCCGCGGCGATTCTCGCGGACGACGCGATAGCCGTTCTTGAAGATGTCGAAGTCGGTGATTACTATGATTACAGCAAGTGAGTTGAATCCCGCTTCCATAGGACTGCCGAGCGAGGAGCAGATCGCTTCTTGGGCGCAGGAGTATTTCCCTGAGTACAGAGAAGCCGGAAAATTTGTCAGCCTGCAGGACGGCGTTCAGGACGCTTTTGTCAATGAGCGCCCGGCGTTCTCGCCGGCGGTGGTTTCGCATAACGAGGCGAAAAACACCTTCCTCTCAAACCACGCGGTAAGCGCGGCGGATTCCCAAAACGCCAGACAGGTCTTTGCCGGCGGCAGGAGTATTGAGGCTATCCGCGCGGATTTCCCTATTCTGTCGCAAAAGGTGGACGGAAAGGACCTGGTCTGGCTTGACAACGGCGCTACCACGCAGAAACCGAGGCAGGTAATCGACAGACTCAGCTATTTTTACGAAAACGAAAATTCCAATGTGCACAGGGGCGCTCACACTCTGGCAGCCCGCGCGACGGACGCATACGAAGCCGCGCGGCAGACGACGGCAAATTTCCTCGGCGCTCCTTCGCCGGAAAATATCGTCTTTGTAAGGGGAACGACAGAAGCCATAAATCTTGCGGCTAACGCCTACGTTAAGCCGCTTCTTAACCCCGGCGATGAAATTATTCTGACCCTCCTTGAACATCACGCGAACATTGTGCCATGGCAGTTAATCGCCGAGGAAACCGGCGCGCTCATCCGCGTCGTTCCGGTTGACTCAAGCGGACAGCTTATCATGAGCGAGTACGAAAAACTCTTTAACAGGAATACAAAGTTTGTCTCGGCGACTCATGTGTCTAACGCGCTTGGCACTATCACGCCTGTTTACGAGCTTGTTCAAATCGCGCACAGTCATGGGGTGCGAATTTTAATTGACGGCGCTCAGTCTGTGTCGCATATTCCGGTAAATGTAACTTCGCTTGATCCGGACTTTTATGTCTTTTCGGGACATAAAATTTTCGCTCCCACGGGCATAGGCGCGTTATACGGAAAAGCTGACGCGCTGGAACAGGCAGTTCCCTATCAGGGAGGCGGCAACATGATAGCCGACGTTACGTTTGAGCGTACGATCTACAATCCTCCTCCTTCAAAGTTTGAGGCGGGAACAGGCAACATCGCGGACGCGGCGGGACTTGGCGCGGCTCTTGATTATGTCAGCTCCATTGGACTTCAAAATATTTTTCACTACGAGCATGAACTTTTGCAGTACGCGACAAAAGAACTGACAAAAATAAAAGGATTAAAACTGATTGGAACGGCGGCGGAAAAGGCAAGCGTCCTTTCGTTTGTTCTTGACGGACACAGCGTCCCAGACATCGGGAAGTATTTGAGCAGTAAAGGCATCGCGGTTAGAGCGGGACACCACTGCGCCCAGCCGATTTTACGCCATTTCGGGCTGGAAGCGACTGTCCGCCCAACGCTTGCGCTGTACAACAATTACGCGGACGTAGATGCGCTTGTCAGGGCGTTACGCGAACTTACGGGTTCGGGGTTGAATTATGGAAAGACGGGATTCGGCGGATACTGAAATAGAGAGGGTCGCTTCTTCTTTAATGGCGGGCTCAGGAGGGGATTCGTCCATCTTTCGCGTTTACAAGCACCCGGTAAAATCCGTCATCGTGCAGATAATAACGCAGTTACAGCACGCGCTTTTTCCCGGCTATTTTGAGGACAGTCAGCTCAGTATCCGCGCGATGAGGTATCAGCTTTGCTCACTTTTGGAAGAAATTTTGTCCGGTCTTTCGGAGCAGATAAGTTTCGCATTACGTTTCAGCGAACAGTTTAAAAGCGCGCCTCAAGAAACAATAGAACGCGAGGCATCCGCTATTGCGTTGAATTTTCTGTCGAAACTTCCCGTAGTAAAGGAGTATCTTGATACCGACATTGAAGCGGCTTACGAAGGCGACCCTTCCGCTTTCAGCAAGTCAGAAATTATTATTTCATATCCCGGAATATATACAGGCATGATTCACCGCCTCGCGCACGAGCTTTATCTCCTGCAGGTTCCTCTCATACCCAGAATAATGAGCGAACACGCGCACAGCGTTACGGGAATTGACGTTCATCCCGGCGCTTCAATCGGCAAATACTTTTTCATGGATCACGGCACGGGCATTGTAATAGGGGAGACGACGGTAATAGGCAGTTATGTGAAAATTTATCAGGGAGTTACCTTGGGCGCGCTGTCCACAAGCGGCGGGCAGAAGCTGAAAAACGTCAAGCGTCATCCCACAATTTTAGATCACGTAACGATATACTCAGGCGCGTCAATTCTGGGCGGTGAAACCGTGATAGGCGAAAATGTGGTAATCGGCGGCAACGCCTTCGTGATAAAATCCGTGCCGGAAAAAACAAAAGTGAGCGTAAAAAGTCCCGAACTTTTGTACAAAAACGGCGATAAATCCGTACACAAAGATCTGGAAAAAAGCGACGACTGGTTCTATATGATTTAGACTTTTACAGCGACCGCTTCAATCTCGACCTTTACGCCTTTCGGCAGAGCGAGAACCGCTACGCAGGAACGCGCGGGTTTTGCGGTGAAATGCGCCGAGTAAACTTCGTTAAAAGCGGCGAAATCTCCCATATCGGTTAAAAAACAGGTGGTTTTGACAACATGGGCAAGGTCGCTGCCGGCGGCTGTCAATACCGCTTTCAGATTTTTAATTACCTGTTCCGCCTGTTCTTTGATTCCGCCGACGGCAACTTCGCCTGTTTCCGGCAAAAGCGGAATTTGCCCCGATGTAAAAATAAAACCATTTTCAATAATCGCCTGAGAATAGGGTCCTATAGCCGCCGGAGCGTCTTTTGATGCAACTGTTTCCATAACTATTCCTCCTGTTATGTAAAAATACAGCATATTTAATTTGATTTCAAGGTTTCCAAAATGGTAAGGATAGATTATAATATAACTATCACCTAATAAAAGGGGAATTGATGACCACAAATGACAGTCTTTCCGCCGTCCGCGACAGAATAATTTCCGCGTTAAATAAAGCGATAGAAACTTTTACTGTTCTGAAGGGGAATTCTTTTTCGGAAGTTATGTCAAACGGCGCCGGACCCATAGCGAACGCGGTAGGCGTTGATCGCATCGCTATTTACAGTTTCAGAGACAGGGAAGGCGCGAAGGTTCTGGGTCAGATTTACAGGTGGGACAGGGAATTGGGAAGCGATGTTTCACTGACCGATATTCTTTTGAATCTTCCAGAGAACAAGACTATTGATGATTGGACCGAAATCTTAAGTAAAAACGAATGTGTTTACAAAACTAGCAGCAGCATGACAGAAGATGAAAGAAAACTAACTGAAACGTTCGGAGTAAAATCAATTTTACTGATACCGATTTTTTCTTACGGAGAATTTTGGGGAGCAGTCGCCTTCCAGAACCATAAGGCGGAAGCCAATATAAGCGACGGCTGTATAGACCTTCTCATTTCAGCGGCAAATCTGTGCGCCAACGCATTGATCCGGGAAAGCCTGTATAAAAATTCTATTGATTCATACAAAGCGATGGAACGCAGTAAAAAAATGGCGGATATCGTCAACAATACGGCTATTATTTTTCTTTCCAACAGAGAAAAAACTTTTGAGGAAATGATGAATATCGGCGCGGGACCGATTGCCGACATAGCGGGGCTGGACAGAATATCCGTTTGGCGTAACTTTTACGAGCAGGACGTCCTGCATACTTCGCAAATCTACCGCTGGGACAGGATATCGGGAGGCACTACGCAGTCTACGCCAGGGCTGGAGAATGTTACTTACGACAAACTCGCTCCGCGCTGGCAGGAGTTGTTGGCGCGCGGCGAAACTATAAACAGCCCCGTAAAACTTCTGCCTGAATGGAAAATGCTTAACTCCTTCGGAGTCGTGTCGGCGTACATTTCGCCGATTTTTATCGGCGGTAATTTCTGGGGTTTCGTGCTTTTTGAGGATCGCCATAACGAGCGTTACTTTGAAAACGATTCAACGGAGATGATGAGATCGGCGGCGTTTTTATTCGCGAATACGGTTATTCGCGTCGAAATGGAGGACAATCTTTTTGAAGCGAATGAACAGTTGAAAACCTACAACGAAAAACTAAAAAACGCCCTTGATCACGCGACCGCCGCGTCTCAGGCAAAGGGTTTTTTCTTGTCGAATATGTCGCATGAAATGAGAACCCCTCTTAACACAATAATCGGCATGGCGTCAATCGGGAAAAATTCGCCGGGTATCGAGCGAAAGGAATACGCGTTAGGCAAAATTGAAGAAGCGTCGTCCCATCTTCTCGGCGTAATCAACGACGTTCTTGATATGTCAAAAATAGAGGCGGGCAAACTTGAGCTTGTTTTGGCGGATTTTTCCTTTGAGAGAATGTTGAAAAAAACGGTAAACGCCGTTTGTATCCGCATAGAACAGAAACAGCTAAAATTCAGCGTAACGATTGACGGCAAAATACCCCATATTCTGACAGGCGATGATCAAAGGCTCACGCAGATTATCATCAATTTATTGAGCAACGCCGTCAAATTCACCCCGGAAGGCGGCAATATCAGCCTTAACGCCTTTCTTTCCGGGGAAGAGGACGAGTTATGCGACATTGTTATATCGGTCAGCGACACGGGAATAGGAATTTCTCCCGAACAGCAGAACAGAATCTTTAACGCGTTTGAACAGGCGGACTCCGGAACATCGCGCAAATTCGGCGGAACGGGTCTGGGGCTTGCAATTTCACGGCGTCTCGTCAAACTGATGGACGGTGAAATAAGCATTACGTCGCAAGAGGGCAGAGGCTCCGAATTTAAATTCAATTTCAAAGCGAAAAGAGGCAAAGACAGCCATGTTTCACTGCTCGATCCTTCCGTAAACTGGGAAACGATGAAAGTCCTCGCCGTTGACGACGCGCAGGAGATACTTTCCTACTTTACCGAAATCTTCAAAAGATACGGCGTGTTATGCGACACCGCGTTAAGCGGCGAAGAGGCAATTAAAAAAATAGAAAAATCAGGCGGCTATGACATTTATTTTGTGGACTGGAAAATGCCGGGTATGGACGGAATAGAGCTGACAAAAAGAATAAAAAAACAAAGCGCGAAAAGGAAAAGCGTCGTTATAATGATTTCAGCTACCGAATGGACTCTGATACGCGAAAAAGCGGAAATCGTCGGCGTTGATAAATTTTTAATGAAACCGCTGTTCGCTTCGGAAATTATGGACTGTATGAACGAGTGTCTTGGAGTGGGCGGTTCCAATACGCAAAAACAGCAGAACGCCGTCAAAGGCGGGGAGCTTAAGGGCTGCCGCATTTTGCTTGCCGAAGATGTTGAAATAAACCGCGAAATTCTCCTCGCGAGCATGGAAAGTACCGGCGTTGAAATTGACTGCGCGGAGAACGGGCTTCAAGCTATTCGCCTGCTTTCCGAAAATCCCGAAAAATACGACCTTGTTTTTATGGATATGCAGATGCCGGAGATGGACGGGCTTGAAGCGACGCGCAATATACGCGAAAACGGCAACGATATCCCGATTATCGCTATGACGGCGAATGTGTTCAAAGAGGATATTGATAGATGCCTTGAGGCGGGGATGAACGACCATATCGGTAAACCCCTTGACATGGGTAAAGTTCTGGAAAAGATACGAAAATACCGGAATAGGGACGTTTACCGCTAAATTAGGCAAATTCCGCCTGTTTTTATATCAAAAAATTTCTTTAAAAATTGATAAAAATCTATTGACAAAAGGCAAAATAGTATCTATATATTACTTATAAAGCATATATAAATACTATGTATTGAAGGAGCAGGATATGAAAAAAATAGCCTCAAAACTCACAGACCTTATTGGCAATACACCGCTGTTGGAATTAACCGACTATAACCGCCTGAACAATCTGGGCGGAAGGCTGGTCGCCAAACTGGAGTATTTTAACCCTCTGGGCAGCGTAAAGGACCGTATAGCTTTCGCCATGATAGAAACCGCCGAAAAAAGCGGCAAGGTAAACAAGGACACCGTTATTATTGAGCCGACAAGCGGCAACACGGGAATAGGGCTTGCTTTTGTCGCAGCGTCGAAGGGTTACAAGCTAATTTTAACCATGCCCGACACGATGAGCGTTGAGCGGCGTAATCTTCTCAAGGCGCTGGGCGCGGAACTTGTTCTTACGCCCGGCAAGGACGGCATGAGGGGAGCGATACGCAAGGCGGAAGAATTATTTTCGCAGATAGAAAATTCGTTCATACCCCAACAGTTTGAAAATCCGGCAAATCCTGAAATACACAGGACAACAACGGCTGAGGAAATATGGAAGGATACGGACGGCGAAGTAGCAGCGTTTGTCTCCGGCGTAGGAACAGGCGGTACGATTACGGGAGTAGGGGAGTTCCTGAAAAGCAAAAACAAGGACATTAAAATAATCGCGGTTGAACCTTACGATTCGGCGGTGTTGTCCGGCTGCGCTCCTTCCCCTCACAAGATACAGGGTATCGGGGCGGGGTTTGTGCCGGCTGTTCTTAATACCGGAATTATCGATGAAATTTACAAGGTAAGAAATGAGGAAGCCTTTCAAACATCGCAGGCGCTGGCTCGTTCCGAAGGTTTATTGGTCGGGATTTCATCGGGAGCGGCGGCGTTTGCCGGAACGCAGATCGCCAAAAGACCCGAATATAAAAATAAAATTGTCGTAACGGTTCTGCCGGATACGGGGGAAAGGTATCTTTCCACGGCATTATACGACATTCAGGATAAAAGGTAATATGACGGCGGTAGAGACGGCGGAAATTACGGATATAAAGAACCGCCACCCGTGTTTTTCAGACGGCGCGAACATGAACAACGGCAGGATACATCTGCCGGTAAGCCCGGTATGCAACATACAGTGCAAATTCTGCAAAAGGGATTTTAACAAATGGGAAAGGCGTCCCGGAGTCGCGGCAAGGATGCTGCACCCCAAAGAAGCGCCCGCGCTCGTAGGCAAAGCGCTTGAGATCTGCCCAAGCATAACCGTGGCGGGCATTGCCGGTCCCGGCGACACGCTCGCGACAACGCACGCTCTTGAAGCGTTCAATCTGGTACACAAAGAATTTCCGTATCTCATCAACTGCCTGAGTACAAACGGGCTTCTTCTTGAAAAATACGCCGTGGATTTATGGAAAGCCGGAGTAAAGACTGTTACCGTAACGGTTAACGCCGTTGACGCGGGGATTCTCGCGAAAATATGCTCGCGCGTCTTTCTTGACGGAAATGTTTATGAAGGAGAAGAAGGCGCTGAAATTTTGATAGACGCGCAAAGGCGGGGTATCGAAAAAATGTCCGCGCTTGGGGCGGTTGTAAAGATAAACACCGTCCTGATACCGGGAATAAACGATTATCACATTGAGGAAATCGCGGGAACGGTCAAAGCTTGGGGAGCATCGATTATGAACATTATCCCGCTGATACCGCAGTTTGAAATGGCGAATGTACAACCGCCCGATTGTCAGGCTCTTAGCAAGGCGCGGGAGGAAGCGGAAGAATACCTTCCGGTTTTCAGGCACTGCCGCCACTGCCGCGCCGACGCCGCCGGAACAATGACAGAAGATTTTTCACATCTATTGCACGAATATTCGGGGATGGAAAACACGTTTTCTCATGGGTAAATTTTTCACGGCGCTCCGGAGGGACAAATGCCGGATTTGACTAAAATACACCGGGTCGCGGTCGCCACTACGGACGGAAAAACGGTTAACGAACATTTCGGCAGGGCGTTGTCTTTTCACATTTACGACGTGGACGCCGTTGGCTGGACGCTTGTAGAAAAGCGTGAGGTAAAGCCCCTATGCGAGTCGGGCGGCGGACATACAAGCGACGGTCTTTTGTCATGCGCCGCCTCGTTGTCTGATTGCGCCGCGGTGGTCGCCGTAAAAATAGGCGGCGGCGCAAGAAGGACGCTTGCCTCAAAAGACATTTCCGTTTTTGAACAGCCGGACAGTATCGAAAATGTTTTGACTAAATTGTCCGCGTATTATACAAAAACAAAGTTTGTTACAGTTAAGAATGACTGTTGATTCTTTTCCTGAAATAATAAATACTGTAAAAACCCTATATGAAAAATTTTATAATTTGCGCCACCCGTACAATGCGCGATTACGCTTCCAAAGTTATCGCGCGCCTGTCGGAATTTCCCGAATTTTCAGGATTCATGGAACAAATTAACGGGATAAATTTGCTTGCCGCCGACCTATTCGCCGACGGTGAAATGGAAGTAACTGTCAATTCTTCAATCCGCGGCAAAGATGTGGTGATTTTTTCCTCAAACGCCCGCAACAAAGCCGGAATAGGCGTTAATGAGGCGAAAATCGAGCTGTACCACGCGCTGGACGCCCTTATACGCTGTCAGGCGGGAAAGATCATCGTATTTGAGCCTTTTATATCAAGTTCGCGCTCGGATCGCACAACGCGCCGCAGTTCTGTGGGTTTGTGGGTTCATTTAAAGGCAATTTCCAGTCTTGGCGGGCGGCATGTTGTCACTTTTCAGCTTCATTCCGATAAATCAAAAACCATGCTCGACCCGACTCTTTGCGCCATAGACGATATTCCCGCCCTGACCCTGCTGAAAAAGTACCTTTGCGACGTCTACATCAAAACCACGGAAAAACTGGAAAACGAGGTAAGAAACCACTGGGCATTTTGTTCGGTAGACGCGGGCGGAGAAAAACTTGCCCGCGTTTTTGCCAATTCATTCGGCGCTCCGCTGGTTGTAGCGCACAAACAGCGCAATTATTCAAAACCGAATACGGTTGAATCGATAAACATTCTTTCCGCTGAACCGCTGGAAGGAAAAAGCCTTTGGATTGTTGACGATATGATAGATACCGCCGGTTCTGTGGAAAAGCTCATCCGCGCCCTTGCGCCTCTTAAACCGCGGGAAATCAATATCATCGCGGTTCACGCCCTTTTTTCGCCGCCGGCGGCTGAGCGGCTGGAAGCTCTTTCACGGGAAGGGCTTTTGAGCCGCACGATAGTTACAGATACCGTGTGCCCCGATTCGCTCCCTCATATTAAAGGACTGGAAATTGTAGAATCGGCGGAAGAAGCCGCCAAAGTAATCAAAGCGATAATAAACAATGAAACGATGAGCAATCTTCTAAAAACCTTTAACGCAGCCGCGTATCTTGAGGAGAAAAACCACTTTACAAACTTGTAGTATTTTTTGTATAGTAATGATATAATTTTTCGTGTTCGGCAAAGCGCCGTGCATATACGCGCCAAATATAGGGGGAGGAGATATTTATGGCAAAGACAACTGATTCAGAAAAGTCCAGGGGAGATCCTAACGCTTCAAGCGAGGAAAAAGCAAAAGCCCTGGAAGCGGCCCGGCTTCAGATTGAAAAACAGTTTGGCGCGGGATCATTGATCAAACTGGGGGCGCACAATTCCGCCGCCGGTATTGAGGTTATACCTTCGGGTTCCATCCTGCTGGATGAGGCGCTCGGCATCGGCGGCTATCCGCGCGGACGCATCATCGAGATTTACGGACCGGAGTCGTCGGGGAAAACCACCCTCGCGCTTCACGCGATAGCGGAAGCGCAAAGACTTGGCGGGAACGCGGCGTTTGTGGACGCGGAACACGCGCTTGATCCTGTTTACGCGAAAAATCTCGGCGTAAACATCGACGAATTGTGGGTTTCCCAGCCTGACAACGGCGAGCAGGCGATGGAAATCACCGAAAGCCTTGTCCGTTCAGGCGCGGTAGACGTTATTGTCGTGGACTCCGTCGCGGCATTAACCCCGCAGTCGGAAATTGAAGGGGAGATGGGCGACGCTCAAATGGGCGCTCAGGCGCGTCTTATGAGCCAGGCTCTGCGCAAACTTACGGCGACAATCGGTAAATCGCGCACCATTCTGATTTTCATCAATCAAATCCGCATGAAGATCGGCGTATTCTTCGGCAACCCGGAAACCACGACCGGCGGAAACGCGCTTAAGTTTTATTCGTCCGTGCGCCTTGAAGTGCGAAAAACGGAAACCATCGAAGTTTCCAAAGACGCGGACGCAATCGGAAACAGGGTGCGCGTTAAGGTGGTGAAGAACAAAGTCGCGCCTCCTTTCAGGCGCACAGAGTTGGAACTGATGTTCGGCAAGGGCATTTCCGCGACAGGAAGCCTGTTGGACTGCGCGGTGAAGTACGACATCATCAAGAAAAGCGGCGCGTGGTATTCCTACAACGAGGAAAAGATAGGGCAGGGCAGGGACAACGCCCGCGAGTACCTTGAAAAGAATCCCGATTTCGCCAAAGAGCTGGAAACAAAACTGCGCGCTCAAATTTTCCCCGGCAGGGAATTCCCCCAGCCTAAAAACGCGCCAGCGGCAAAACCCGCTCCCGCGGAATCGTCAAAACCCGCCGCCGCGCCGAAATAATTTGCCCGGCAGTGGCAGTTGATTATCAACTTGACCGCGCCGGCAAAGAAGCGTAGTATTAACGTGCGATGAACCAGGCTGCCGCTTTAAGTTCGCCAACGGCGAATTTAGGGAGGAAAGTCCGGGCTCCGCAGGGCATGATGCCGGGTAACGCCCGGGACCTGACCATACAATCTTTGATTGTGTGGTCAGAGACAGACAGCGCCGCAGAAAACAAACCGCCTGACCATTAAAAACGCTAACTTTACATTAGTTCTATGTATGATTTTTGGCGTTTTTAGTGGTCAGGTAAGGGTGAAAAGGCGGGGTAAGAGCCCACCTCGGTATTGGCAACAATACCGGAATGGCAAGCCTCATCAGGAGCAAAGTCAAATATGCGCGGGTAAAGGGGTTTCCCCTTTGCCGTCCGGCTGCCCGCCGGATAAGCGCGGGTAGACTGCTAAAAAGGTACGGAAATCCCCGCTATGCCGCAAGGCGGCGAGGATTTCTTCCGGAAACGGGTCTTTTAGACAGATGGCAGCGGTCGGTTTATACCGGCAACAGAACCCGGCTTATGGTTCATCGTGTTTTTTTTCTAAAATCAGTGTCCAATCAATTGACAGTGCGTCAAATTTCATATTAAATTGACTTAATAGGCAATGTTAAGCGATAAAACAAGGCTCCGAAACGGAAGACAGCTATACAGACTCAAAAAGCTCCGCAGTTTGGCGGCTGTATCCTTTTTAATATTCGCCGTTGTTATCTCCGTTGCGGTTATTATAAGAGCTACAAGCGGCGTAAAAAATGAAAAAAAAGAACTACTGCGCGTCTGGAATAATGAAGATTACGAACAGGCTTATAAAATAAGCAAAGAAGCGTTGAATGAAAATCCAGTTGACTATTTTCTGCTAACAATAAACGGTTTTTCAGCGTATCAGTTGGGCATTTCGCAGATAAACAGTAACAGTATAGTAATGTATATTGACGAATGTATAATTTCTTTAAGAAAGGCGCTCCTGCATAAAGAAGCTTCAACAGACGGAAGAATTTTTTATGTGCTTGGAAAGGCGTACAGTTACAAGGGAAATGAATACGCAGACCTTGCGGTTAAATATCTTGAAATGGCAAAAAAACTTTCTTACAAAGCTCAGGATATAAACGAATATCTTGGGCTTGCATATGCCGCGTGCGGCGATTACAGAAGCAGTATAGAGGCTTTTTCGGGAGCGTTCAGCGCAGACCGTCCGCCGTCTGATACTCTGCTGTTATCAATCGCGCGTTCATATATGGCGATGGAAGATTTCAACATGGCGATTGGCTATCTTAACAGGTGCGTTGAAACTTCACCCGACGTAAAATCAATAAATATCGCCCGCCTTCTTCTTGCGGAAGTTTACAAGACGTTAGGTGAACATGACAACGCCGAAAGGCAGTATGTAAGTATTATTAATGATTCAGGTGAAAATGCGGAAGTCCGTTATCAATTAGGCGAACTGTACCTTCTTAAGGGAGATGCTGTCAGAGCCAGAGCAGAATGGAGAGTCGCAATTAATCAGGATCCTGCGCATATAAAGGCAAAAGCGCGGCTCAATTAAGGAGGGAAGCATGTTTGGCAATATGTCATCTGATCTCGGCATTGATTTGGGAACTTGTAACACGCTCATTTATGTCAAAGGAAAGGGCATAGTGCTGAATGAGCCGTCCGTAGTCGCGGTGGAGCGCGGAACAAAAAAAATAGTGGCAGTCGGAGCGGACGCAAAACGAATGCTCTGGAAAACGCCTGAAAATATAATCGCGATAAGACCGATGAGAGACGGAGTGATAGCCGACATTGAGTCTACGGAAAAAATGATTCGGTATTTCATTTATCAGGTTTTCCCGCGCTACCGTTTTTTGAAACCGCGCATGGTAATTGGGATTCCGTCATGTATTACCGAAGTTGAAAGGCGCGCCGTCGAAGAAAGCGCGTATAAATCAGGCGCGAGGGAAGTGCACGTTATCGAGGAAAGCCTTGCCGCCGCAATCGGCGCGGACATTCCGATAAGAGAGCCGGCGGGTCATATGATCTGCGACATTGGCGGCGGCACAACGGAGATTTCCGTTATTTCGCTCGGAGGCATGGTTGTAACAAGCGCCATTCGAATCGGCGGCGATGAATTTGACGAAGCGATAATCAAGCATATACGCAGCGTTCACAACCTGATAATAGGCGAGCAGATGGCGGAAAAACTCAAAATTGAAATAGGGAACGCCTCTCCTGACAAGGTAATTGAAAAACTTGAAGTAAAAGGCAATGACGCCATAACGGGGCTTCCGCGCCGCCTTGAAATTGATTCAGTGGAAGTGAGGGAAGCTCTAAAAGATCCCATAACGTCAATAATTGACGAAATAAAATCCGTATTGGGAAAAACCCCGCCCGAATTGGCGGCGGACATCGTAGACCGCGGTATTGTAATGACGGGCGGCGGTTCTCTCTTAAAAGGACTCGACAAACTCATCGCGAAAGAAACGGGAGTTCCGGCAATAATCGCCGATCAGCCTGAAAACTGCGTCGCTCTGGGAGCCGGTAAATATTTCGATTACATGAAAGGCTCCGATCTTACAAAAAACATCTATGACAGATTGAACGGATAAAAATATGCGGCGGGGTTTCTTTGGTGCGCTTTCCAAAAAAGGCGGCGGCAAAGCACCCACAGCGGCCGTTAATTCATCTGCCTATGTATTTGTATCTCTTGTATTAATATCATTTTTACTTTTAATGTTTTCCGGCGGCGTATTTTTTTCCAATGTCAAGAACGCGGGTCTTTCTATTTTTTCCGGAACAAGAAGCGGCATTTATGAATTTACTTCGTTAATATCAAGAACCATACTTTCCGTAAAAGAATTGGCGGATTTAAGAAAAGAATACACCGAATTGCTGAAACAGCTTGAACGTTTTGAAGAACTTGAACGCAGCAACGCGGAAATTTATCAGGAAAACCAGCGGCTTAGGGAACAGCTCGGATTTGCGCAATCATTGCGCTACCGGCGAATCCCGGCGCAAATTTCAGGACGCGACCCAAATAATTTGTTTTCCGCCGTAGTAATAAACAAAGGAAGTTACTCAGGAGTTTCGAATAACATGGCTGTTGTCGCGTGGCAGAACGGCACGCGGGCGCTTGTGGGAAAAGTGATTCAAAGCGGAGCGTTTGAAAGTCTTGTTATGCCAATATTCGATATTAATTCGCAGGTTTCTTCCCGCTTTTCAGTTTCAAGATACGAAGGCATAGTCGAAGGACAGGGAAGCTTTGAAGCTCCGTTATTGATGCGTTTTGTTCCCAAACGCGCAAGAGACGAAATAAACACGGGAGACATTGTTATTTCAAGCGGCATGGGAGGAGTGTTTCCTTCCGGCATTAATATAGGGCGCGTAGGAGGAGTGAACAGTCTTGAGTATGAAACTACGTTGGAAGTTGAAATTATACCGATGATAGATTTTTCCAGACTGGAATATGTTTTTTTAATTGAAGCTGAAATTTCCGGCTCGCAGGATACGGGATTAAATAATGATTAGAAGCATTATCTGGACTGTTATTTTCTCCGTAATCGCGGGTATATTACAATCAACTCTGATTGCCAAATTCGCTCTCTTTAACGTAATTCCGGATCTTGCCCTGTGCATACTAGTTTATTCCGCCTATGTAAACGGAACCATGACAGGGCAAATTTCAGGTTTTATATCGGGACTTTTTCTGGATTTTCTTTCCGCCGCTCCGCTTGGCTTAAATTGCCTTGTCCGCACTTTGATCGGGGCGTTAGCCGGCATTTTCAAAGGAGCGTTGTTTCTTGATTATTTTATTATGCCTATGTTGCTTTGCGCTCTTGCGACAATATTAAAAGCGATAATACTTTTTTTTATAAATTTGATAATGGGTTCCGGCGTTCCGGCTTATTCGCTTGTAACGGCGGTTTTTTGGCTAGAACTCGCGATGAATACGTTAAGCGCCCCTCTTTTGTTTTTCCTGCTAAGGCGCTTTAGATATATGACTGTGGGGAGGAAATAAGTAAAAATGAACGACAATAATGCCAAGCGCATAACGGTATTCAGAGTCCTTTTGATTGTAGTTTTTATCGTCTACGGCGTTAAATTATTCAGTATGCAGATATTATCCGGCGATGAATACCGAACAATGGCGCAGGACATTTCACGAAGGACATTTCCAATACCCGCACAGCGCGGCGAAATATACGACCGCAATTTTACGCGTCCTATGGTAATGAACAGGGATTCTTTTGCGGTCAGCATTACCCCCGCGGAAGTACCAAGGGGAAGCATGGACGGCGTAATTGAAACAGTTTCGCAGGTATTAAATATTTCGCAGGATGAAATCAGGTTGAGACTCCCAAGCCAGTATTTACAGCTTTACCAGCCTGTGGAAATTGCGGCTAACGTTTCTTTTCAGGCTATTGCCTCTCTCGCGGAAAGAAAAAACGAACTGCCCGGCATTTCATGGCAAAGCAAACAAATACGCAATTACGGAGATTCGGGCAGTCTTTCGCACATTTTGGGCTATGTAGGCGATATTACCCGCGACGAGCTTACGACACTTTACAATATGGGATATCAACAGGGGGACGTAATCGGCAAGGCGGGAATAGAGAAACAATACGATATTCTTTTGCGCGGAAAGGAAGGAAGGGAAACAAGAACAGTAGACGTAAGGGGCAGACGCATTGCCGGACAGGAAAACATCGTACGTCTTCCTCCCGAAATGGGAAAAAATCTCGTTTTAACGATAGACACCGGACTGCAAACGCTGGTTGAAAAAGCGCTGGGGCAGAGGATAGGCGCGGCTATGGTTATGCGCCCGTCAACAGGAGAAATTCTGGCAATGGTTTCCTATCCGTGGTACGATCCGAATGTTTTTACAAGCGGTCTGCGCTCCGAATATCAGTCCCTTGTCAATGATCCCAATAAGCCTTTTATAAACAGGACTATTCAATCGTCATATCCTCCGGCTTCTACTTTTAAAATTATTATGACAACCGGCATAATTGCGGAAAACGCTTTCCCGCCTGAACAGACAGTCCTATGCCCGGGGTTGATTAACTTTGGAAACCGCGACTGGAATTGCCATGTACGCCGTCCGGGACACGGCAGGTTGAATCTTCACAGGGCAATGGCGCAGTCATGCGACATTTATTATTGGACTGTAGGCAGGGATTATCTTGGAGCGGAGAGAATTGTTTCGTATTCAAGGGAATACGGTTTTGGCGAACTAACAGACATTGATCTTCCCGGTGAAATCGCCGGGTTTATACCGACACCGCAGTGGAAGGAACGCCGTTTTCATGAAAGATGGGTTGCCGGAGACACGATGAATATGTCTATCGGGCAGGGATATACTCTTGTTACGCCAATTCAAATGGCGAACATGATCAGCATGACAGTTAACAACGGAAAGGTTTACAAGCCTCATGTGTTAAAAGAAGTGCGCGATCCTGTAACAAACTCGGTGGAAAGGAGCGTCCGTCCTGAATTACTGCATGAAAGCAAGCTGTCAAAAGAAGTTTTCGAAGCGGTCAGAAGGGATATGAGAGGAGTCATAACAGAGGGAACCGCTCAATATCCTTTTTCCAGCTTGGAAAGAAGAGTGCAAATTGCCGGAAAAACAGGAACGGCGGAAATAGGACTTGCCGACAGATGGCATTCGTGGTTTGCGGCTTACGCTCCTTATAACAGTGAAGATGCGGAAAACGCGATAGTTGTTTCGGTAATAGTAGAAGCGGCTAACAAATGGGAATGGTGGGCTCCTTACGCGTCGGCTATAATTTTTCAGGGGTATTTCGCGAATCAGGAATATGAAGACGCGGTTCGCACGCTTGGTTTCCAGTATTTAATGCCGGTACAGGGGCGAAGAGAATGAGAGCCGGCGATTTATTAAAAGTAGATTATTTATTATTAATGCCGGTGCTTGTTCTTCTTGTGTTTGGAATACTATTCATTTATTCATCGGGGATACCTTATGCCGGCGCGCATATCTCAAATGAATATATAAGACAAATAATATGGGCGTCGGCGGGGTTAATAATAGCCCTTGTTATCGCGCTGGTTAATTACCGCAGGTTTTATTATTTTTCCATTTACATTTACCTTATTTCTCTTTTGCCCCTTGTATACACATTGATCTTTGGAAGGGTAATTTACAACGCGGCACGCTGGCTCAGAATCGGCATGTTTGGCATACAGGCGTCTGAGTTTGTAAAAATTTCCGTTATCATACTTTTGGCGCGCTACCTTTCAGATACCGATCATAACAGAGAAGCGTTCTCACGTTTTTTCATAAGCTGCGTGATAGTTTTTATCCCTATGGGTATGGTTTTGCTCCAGCCCGATCTTGGAACCGCGCTTGTTTATATCGCCATTCTTGTAACAATGACTTTTACCGCGGGGGTGGCGATGCGTTATGTGGCGTTTATGACGTCATGTATCGCGTTAACGGGAATATTTCTTGTCCTACCGCTTTGGCAAAGCTATATATTAAGAAAGCCTCTGCCTGTTTTAGCCCTGCTTACAAATCCCAAAATACTAATGCTTGTAATTTTATTCATTTTACTTTTAGCCGGTATCGCGCTGTTCGGTTATATAAAATTTAAGAAAGGTTATTTTTACTGGCTTGTATATACGCTGGCTATCAGCGTCTTTTCTCTCGGCGCTTCCTACGCGGCGCGGTTGATACTGAAAAATTATCAGATTATGCGGCTAATTGTATTTCTTGATCCTAATGTTGATCCGCGCGGAGCTGGCTGGAATATAATTCAATCTGTAACAGCCATTGGAGCCGGAGGGCTTACAGGCAGGGGATATTTGCAGGGAACGCAGAGCCATTACCGGTTTCTGCCGGAACAAAGCACGGATTTTATTTTTTCGATATTTTCTGAAGAAGCGGGGCTTCTGGGCGGGCTTGCGGTGTTTTTGCTTTTTGTGCTGATATGCAGCCGTCTTCTCTTAATAACGAAAACGACGGCGGATTCTTTTGCGAAGTATATCTGCGCCGGGCTTGCGGGAATGATCAGCTTTCACTTTATTATTAATGTCGGCATGACAATGGGCATTATGCCAATTACTGGCATTCCGCTTTTATTCATGTCATACGGAGGTTCCGCCGTTTTTTCAGCGATGGCGGGCATAGGGATTGCGTTGAGTATTTACATAAGAAGGTTCAACCGCTGATGTCCGTGGGATATATTGATCCTGTCGCGGAGTTTGGCGGACTTCTTCTGAATGTAGAAAAACCTTCCCGCTATGTAGGCGGAGAGTTCGGCATTCTCGCGAAAAGGGGCGAGGGTGTTTTTCGCACATTGATCGCCTTTCCCGATCTTTATGAAATAGGCATGGGCAATCAGGCACTGCGTATTATCTACAACCGCCTGAACAATATTGAAGGCGTTTCCTGCGACCGCGCTTTCGCCCCCGCTCCCGATTTTGAAAAATTGTTACGCGAAAAAAAAATCCCTCTTTACGGACTTGATACCGGCGTCAGTCTCGCAAACCTTGACCTTCTTATGTTCACCATGGGCTATGAACTTGGTCTAAGCGGCGTTTTATTAATGCTGGATGTTTCCGGGATTCCCCTGCGCCGTGAAAAAAGAAACGAAAACTGCCCGATAATTATCGCCGGAGGTCCCGCCGTTTCCAATCCCCTGCCGTATTCTCCATTTATCGACGCTTTCTGGATAGGGGAGGCGGAGGCGGGTTTTTTTGACTTTGTAAAAGAATTGACTTTTTTAAAAAAAAGCGGGAAGGGCAGGGTGGCTCTTATGGAAAAAATTTCTTCACACCCGAACATCTGGGCTTCTTCGGAAAACGCGGATACGGCAAAAAAAGTAAAACGCGCTATTGCCGTCAATTTTTCTTACGATGACGCGGCTGACATTTTTCCCATTCCGAGCATGAAAATCGTGCATAACCACGGAGCCGTCGAAATAATGAGAGGCTGTCCAAACGGCTGCCGCTTTTGCCACGCCGGTTTCTGGTACAGACCCGCGCGTCAGAAAAGCATAAGCAGAATTGCCGGCGAAGCGCGCGGGATGGTAACAAAGGGCGGCTGGCGCGAGATCAGCCTGTCATCGCTTTCTTCGGGCGACTACAGCGGCATAAGCGGACTGGTTGACACGCTAAACAATATGTTCGCGGGTTTGCACGTTTCATTCCAACTGCCCTCGCTTAAAGTTTCAAGTTTTTCGCTTGAGCTTCTTGAAAAAATTTCCGTAACAAGAAAAAGCGGGCTTACCTTCGCCGTGGAAACGCCGCGCGACGCGTGGCAAATCGCGATTAACAAAGAGGTAACCCGCGACTCAGTCGCCGCGATTCTTGATGAAGCGAAAAAAAAAGGCTGGAAAGGGGCGAAGTTTTATTTTATGATAGGTCTCCCTTTGCCTGAAGAAAGAGGCAGTGAGGAAGATGAGATTGTGGATTTTATTATCGACATCGCAAGAAGGACGCGGATGCACTTCAATATCAATGTCGGGATATTTGTTCCAAAACCGCATACGCCTTACCAATGGGCGGCTCAAATTGACAGTGAAACGGCGTTAAAAAAACTTGAGTATATTCGAAGCAGACTGAAACCTATGGGACACAAAGTCAGTTTTTCCGATCCGCTTGTGTCAATGATTGAGGGGCTTTTAAGCAGGGGAGGCGAGAGAGCGGGGCTTTTATGCGAAGAAGCCTATAACAGCGGCAGCCGGCTGGACGCGTGGGGCGAATATATCAACAGGGAAAAATGGCGGGAGCTTTTGGATGAAAACAAGGAAGAGGTAGACAGAGTCCTATGCGGAAAAGAACGGCTTCCCTGGGACGGAATTGATTCCCGCGTAACTCCTGAGTATTTGCGCCGTGAACTGGAAAAATCAAACAACTGCGAGCGGACTTCTTCATGCAAGGAAAAATGCGCCCTTTGCGGAGTATGCGGTAAAAAGACAGAAACCGCAAATGAGCCGCCAAGCGAAGAAAATACGCCGCAATGCGTGTTTTTATCCGGTGAAAGCGGTAAAAACGAAGGCATCAGCGATATACCGGATTTAATCGTTAACCATGATTTATTACAGGTTAACAAAAATACAGAACAAAAAAGCGACCCTTCAATTTACAGGGTATTATTCGCTTTCAGCAAACAGGGCGGCGCTGTTTTTCACGGGCATCTCAGTCTTATCGAGGTATTTTCCATGTCGTTTACAAGAGCCGGGTTTCCTGTTATGTACAGCCTTGGTTTTAACCCGCTTGCCAAATTGGAGTTTGCGTCTCCATTGTCAACAGGGGTAAGCGCGGACTTTGAGATTGCCGCTGTTGATTTTGACGGTGAAATCTCCGGTAAAATCCCAATGGATGATTTTATCCCGCGCTTAAACGGCAGTTTACCGCAGGGTATCCGCATTGAAGAAGCGCAGGGTTTTATCATACAAAGCGGTTCTAAAAAACATTCGCTGTCGTCTTTGTTATGGGGTTTTGCATATAAACGCGGAAATGAAACGAATCATGTTAAATTTGGCGAAGAAAAAGCATACAGGCAAAGCCGCCTTGAAAAAGACAGTTCTTTGTTTTGTTTAAGGCGAAGCGAAGTTCTGGCGCGAAACGTCGCGGGCGGCGCTGGTGAATGGTTATCGTACTTTGACGCATACAGGTTTTTATACGGATAACCTTTCACAACATTAATATTGGTAGACAGAATATTGATTATGGTTAGTAATATATGTGAATAATTTCAGCGGATGGTATTGAAATAATTACACATTTGGCAGTTTAAAAATACTGATGTGTGTTGGTTTACTGAATATTTGCTTAAAATCATTTGTGAGCCCTACCGCGACTATATACATTGAAGCATAGGCAAAACCTGTCGAACCGCTGCGGCTTGCCACATCCGCATTTATATTACTGTTAGAGTTTTCTGGATTGCTTAAATCATTTGTATTACGAAAATATGGGTCGCCAACAGGCTGCGGAGAGATTAATTGTCTTGATCGGCGAAAACGTATTCCTTGACCATCATTATAGGACAAGGTAGGATATTCGCCTGCGCTGGTCGGGAAAAATATTCTAACGCTGCCGCCGGATAAAGGCAGAGAGTTTTTTATATCCGCACCGTCAAGCTCAAGTTCAAAATAATTTCGGTTTTTGAGAATAGTTGACACATTTGATTGTGATTGGGAAACAGGATCTGCGTAAGGATTGATAGCGCTATAATCACTTGCTAGATCGGAGCTGATATTGCTTCGTTCCGAAGATGTTTGAATATCGGCTATAGAATCCTCCCCGCTGATATATATCTTGTAGTAAATAATATAATTTTGGGCGTAGTTATACTGATTAAGCGACGGAAGAATTATCACGGCTTCCGTATTGTTTGTCCTTGTAATCCTGTTCTGCGGTACTTGCGGAAGGTAATAGTTCTCCTCAATACCGCAGGACGGAACTAAAAGAGACGCGAAAAAAACTGCGATAACTTTCCTGTATTTCATTGCTCCTCAAGAACAACTATACGGCTGTTTGCCAGTTCCGTCCAGCCCGATAAGTTAGGCCATTTGGAAACAACAAGGCGGTACGCAATAATCGCTTCAGGAATATTATCGAGTTCTTCATTCAATCTGCCAATGGAAAACTGAGCGCGCGCGGCGGCCGGAAATTCAAATTTACTTGAAAGGCTTTTTTCCAGTAGTTCTATCGCCTGCTCGGTCTTTCCCTGCTCTTCGGCGGCGGCGGCGGCGTTAAAATAGGCGACAGGAGCGAGGTATGAATTCGCCGCCGCTTTAGCCGCATTGCGCCAGGCGTCTTCCGCCTGCTGCCATTCCTCTCTTTCACTATGTATCTGCGCGATAACAGTCCATCCCCTTCCTTCCGCCAGACCGAATTTACTGTTTACAAACGAATTAAGGTCAACAAGAAGCGATTGCACATCGTCCGCGCTGTCTTCCTCTTTAAGATTGGCGCGCAGATCTGTAAAGCGGGTGTTTAACACTTCAACTTCCGCTAAAGCTTTCTTCTGAAGATAATCTTTCACATACAGAAAGACCACCAATCCGACAAGCAGAACGACCAACGCGCCTAAACTAAAAAAAATACCTTTTCTGTTCCTTTGAACAAAATCGTTGAATTGGTCCCTTGCATTTGTACTTTCACCGTTGTTTTGCATTATAACTCCTTTGGATTAAATAATTTCAATTCTTTTATCAATCTTGACAAATAAGTGCGCTGTATGGCAAGGGCTTTGGAAGTGTCGGTCTGATTCCAGTCGTTTTCTTCCAGCACTCTGCGGATAAAATTGGTTTTGAAAACATTAATCGCGTTCTTTAAATTCCGCTCGGTAGCTTCCCCTTCTCTTGTTTCTCCGTATTTAAGGAAAAGGTCCTCGCGTCCTATATGTTTATTTTTTCCCATTACGCATGCGCGTTCTATGCAATTTTGAAGTTCGCGGACGTTGCCAGGCCATGAATATGAAAGCAGGGCGTCAAGAGCGTCCTGGGAAAATCCCTCAAATTGTTTTTTTGTTTCTTTCATGAAGCAGTCAAGGAAAAAATTCGCCAGTTCGGGTATATCTTCCGGACGCTGGCGCAGGGGCGGAATATAAACCGGAAACACGTTAAGGCGGTAGAACAAATCCTGGCGAAATTCATTTTTCTTCACCTGTTCTTCAATGTCTTTATTGGTAGCGGCTATTATGCGCACATTAACCGTATGCGTAACATCCGACCCCACTTTTTCAAATTTTTTCTCCTGAATTACGCGCAAGATTTTCGCCTGTAATGACAGCGGCAGATCTCCTATCTCGTCAAGAAAGATGGTGCCGCTGTCCGCCATTTCAAAACGTCCCTGACGGTTGGAAATAGCGTTTGTAAAGGCGCCCTTGACGTGTCCGAAAAGCTCGCTTTCCAGCAGACCTTCCGGCAAAGCCGCGCAGTTCACCCTGATAAACGGAGAACTTCTGCGTTTGCTCCTGAGGTGTATCTGTTCGGCAAAAAGCTCCTTCCCTACCCCGCTCTCCCCCAGCAGTAAAACCGATGAATCCGTCTGCGCTACTCTGTCGATTATTTCCAGCTTTTCCAGAATCACGGGGCTTTTTGTTATTATTGTGTGATAGCCCTGATCATTTTTCAGCAAATCTTTTAAATTCATGATTTCGCTGTAGGCTTCTTCCATGTTTTTCGCGTTGACAATCGCCAACGCCGCCTGGTTAGCGAATATTTCCAGCCATTCAAGATCATCCTGTGAAAAACCCGCGGCGTCCCGTTTATTTATTACTTCGAGAACTCCTATGCACTCATCCTTGACTCTCATTGGAACCGCTATCATGGTTTTTGAAGCGTAATTTATTTCCTCTCCTATGGTGCTTAAATGGCGCTTGTCGCTCGCCACGTCGTTTACAATAAGAGATTTATTGTTCAACGCTACCCAGCCGGCAATGCCCTCTCCAAGTTTTACGGTGTACTTCTGCACTTCATTGCCCTTTGGACCAAGGGCAACTTCAAAGTAAAGTTCGTTTCTTTGCTTGTCCATAAAAAAAAGGCTCGACGCTTCGGCGTCTGAAAGCCGTGTCGCCGATTCCATTATTTGGGAAAGAAGGCTGTGAACATTCTTATAGTTTGAATTTATAAGAGAATTAATCTCGATAAGAGTATGAAATTTATTTACGTCAATGTTTGACAGCATAGGCCGTCCCTGATACTATTTGGATTTCTTTTCATCTTCAGTATCGCTTGATTGTGAATTTTTGGATTTTAAGAGGGAGCCCAGAGTATATGTTGAATCGGAAGATTCCTCTTCTGTCGTCATATAACGCGAAATTTCATCTTTGTGGGCTTTTTTCTGATAATCACGCAGTGAAAAAGCGACTTTCTGCTTGTCGCTTTGAATTTCCAAAACAACGGCTTTTAACTTATCCCCCGTTTTGAATTTTTTCAAAGCATCGTCCGGGTTTTCTTCGCGATTTTCGACAAGATTTGATTTGTGAATCAGCCCTTCTATTCCGCCGGGCAAGCGAAGGAAAATACCGAAATCCGTTATAGATACAACTTCTCCTTCCACAGGAGAGCCGGGACTGTGACTTTCCGTGAAATTCTTCCACGGATCTTCCGTAAGCTGTTTGATTCCCAGTTTTATATTGCGGTTTTGAACATCCACGGCAATAACCATTACCTCTACTTCCTGACCTACGGTAAGACCGCTGTTCTGTCCCTTCGCCTTCCTTGTCCATGACATATCGTCCGAATGCAGGAATCCGTCGATGCCTTCTTCCAGTTCGATGAAAGCCCCGGCGTTGGTTATTTTAACAACTTTTCTTTTAATCCTTGAGCCAACAGGGTATTTTTCCTCGATGGTTTCCCACGGATTGTTCTGCACCTGTTTAAGTCCCAGAGAAACACGCCCCGCCTGAAGATCGTAACCCAATATCATACACTCGACAAAGTCGTTGAGTTTCAACAGATCCTGAGGCTTTTGAATTTTCTTTATCCATGAAAATTCCGAAATGTGCGCGAGCCCTTCTATGCCCTCTTCCAGTTCAATGAAAGCGCCAAAATCGGTGAGTTTTGTAACCTTACCCTTTACAACGTCGTTAACGTGGTATTTTTCCTCAAAATGCACCCATGGGTCGTCGGTGTAATGTTTCAGAGAAAGGTTGATTCTTTTTTCCTTGCGATCTATACGAATTACTTTTAACTTAATCTCCTGCCCTTTTTTAACAAAATCTTTTGGGCGCGTAACGTGCCCCCAGCTCATGTCATTGATATGCAAGAGTCCGTCAAAGCCGCCAAGGTCTATGAACGCTCCGAATGAGGTGAAACTTTTTACAACGCCGGTTACGTCGGAGCCTATGGGAGTATTTTCAAAGAAATTATTGCGCTTGCGTTCCAGTTCTTCTTCCATGCACTTGCGCCTGTTTACCACTATGTTTATTTTTCCGTCCGAATAGAGACGCTCGACATAAACATTTATTTTCTTGTTAAGAATCTTTTCGGGCTTGTCAACTTTTTGAATGTCAGACTGGCTGACGGGAAGGAAGGCGTGCATTCCCGCTCCGAGGTTCACATCGAATCCGCCTTTTACCTGTTTTTCTACGATGCCCTCTACCGCGTGTTTTTCCTGATGAGCCTGCTTTATATTTTTCCAGAAAAGTTTGGCGTCCGCTTTTTGTTTTGAAACTATAACTTCGCCGTGTTTATTTTCTTTCGCGATAAGAATAACGGAGACTGTGTCTCCTATTTCCGGTATCTGTGAAAATTCCGTTATGGGAATTTTTCCTTCGGATTTATAACCTACGTCGATAAATACCTGATCCGACGTAACCTGAATTACCTTTCCTTCGACAAGCTGACCTTCCTCAAGCTGTTCGAGAGTTTTCAGGTATTCTTCCTGTAATTGAGTTTGAATATTTTCGCCGTCGTTTACCGGACTAGTGTCCGATTCCACTTCCATTACAACCATTGTATAACTTTCCTTATTTTTAATCTATTGCCTCTATCAATTTCTCATAAACTTGAATAATGGTCAAGTCCGATGTGTCCAAATATACCGCTCCATCGGCTATTTTCAGGCTTCCTTCGGCTTTATTCCTGTCTATTTCGTCCCGCTTCATAATTGCGGCTTTTATCTCTTCCAAACTGAGGTTCGAGACCCCCTGTTCATAGCGTCTTTTCGCTCTGGAATCCGCCGAGGCGTCTAGATAGAAGCGGTATTCGGCGTTTGGAAAGACTACGGTGGTCATGTCCCTGCCCTCCACCACTATATTCCTGCCTTCCGAGAGGGAACGGATAATATCGTTCACTATGTGCCTTACCGGAACTATAGCCGAAACCGGAGCCGAATGACGGTCAATTTCGTCCGTGTGTAGAAGGTCGGTAACATTTTCACCGTCAATAAAAACATTGGTCTTTTGGTAGGAAATTTTGACGTTTTTTGCGATTTCTATCACTTTTTCGCCGTCTGAAAGGTCGATTCTTGCCCTTAAACAGCCCAATGTTATCGCACGGTACAAATTGCCGGAGTTGATGTAGGTGAACTCCCCGCCGTCCCTGCCTTTCAACTTTTCGGCAAGCAACTGCGCGATAGTGCTTTTCCCGGAGCCGGCGGGACCGTCAATCGCTATTACCATAATAACTCCTTAATTTCATTTTTTGTTAAGGGACGGGACTCGCCCTCAGGTAGATTGCCAAGAAGGACAGTACCGATGCGTACCCTGCGAAGCGTCGCCGGGTGCAGGTGAAAGTGGGAAAAAACGCGGCGAATTTCCCGGTTTTTACCTTCAACAAGGACTATCCGTAAAGTTTTACGCCCGGTTCTTTCCGCTGTTTTTGCCTTGTAGTATACGTCTTCAATCGTAATTCCGCTTGTAAAGGCTTCTACCACTGTGTCGGGAATTACGCCTGTCGCCTCCACTATGTATTCCTTTTCAAGACCGGAAGCGGGATGACCGAGGCGGGCGGCAAAATTCCCGTCGTTTGTAAAGAAAATAAGCCCGCAGGATTGAAAATCAAGCCTTCCTACGCTGTAAAGCCGCTCTTTCGCGGCAGGAAGCAGGGAAAGCGCAAGCGGACGCCCCTGAGGGTCGCTGGAACTGCATATAAAGCCCGCCGGCTTGTTCAGGGCAAGATGAAGCAATCGGCTTTCCGCTTGAACGGGTTTTCCGTCAAGAAGGACAATGTCGTTTTCTTCGACTTTGTACCCCTGAGAGGTAATCGCTACGCCGTTCACGGAGACCCTGCCGCTCGCGATTATTTCTTCCGAGGCTCGTCTTGAGGCAATACCCGCGTGGGAAAGAAAAACCTGAAGTCTAATACTTCTCCCCCACCAGCTCGAATTTTTCAACGTCAATATCGCTGAGTTTTGGAAGTTCCGCTATGGAATTCATGCGGAAAAGCTTGAGAAACTCCTTCGTGGTTCCGTACATGACAGGTCTTCCGGGAATGTCTTTCTTTCCCGCTTCGCGGACAAGGGATTTTTCAAGGAGGAGGCGAATCATATTGTCGGCGGATACTCCGCGGATTTTTTCGATTTCGGCGCGGGTAACAGGCTGAGAATAGGCGACAATCGCGAGTGTTTCCATAGCGGCGCGGGAAATTTTGCCTTCGGTTTTTTTGCCGTAACGGTCTTTTAAATCGTCCCAGTATTCGCGCTTGGCGGAGATCATTATTCCGCCGCCAATGCGAGCAAGTTCCAGACCGCAGCCGGCGGCTTTATACCTTTCGGCTAAATTATCAAGGGCGGCTGTTATTGCCTCTTTTGAAAGCCCGCAAATGCGGCTTATACCGCCTTCGTCGAGGGGATCTCCCTCCATGTATAGAATCGCCTCGACAAGGGCGGTTTCTTTTTCAAGATTGCTGCTCACGAATAACTCCCGTCATAATCACTCTGAAACGTTTGGTCGTATAAGAATATCACCAAAAAGGCGGTTTTGATACAGCGCTATCATGCGCATTTTTGCCGCTTCAAGTACCGCCAGAAAGGCGCATACCACGTCCATCGCCCCGCTTCGAACAATGAGTTCGGAAAACCTGCACTCTCCCTTGTTATCCAGAAATTCCAAAAGCAGGGTGGTTTTTTCGTTCACGGATACTTCTTCGTAAAGGTCTAAAATGCGCTCCGCCGGTAAATTAAAAGCGAGCGCGGAAAATGTTTTTACAATGTCCCAGATTTCGACTTTTTCCCACATGTCATCGTCGGCAAACGGAAGATTTTGCCGCAGTCCGCGCCGTTCGATAACCCATTCGTTTTCATTTTCCTTTTCTTCCATAAGTTCGGAAAGTCTTTTATACTTCTGATATTCAATCAGGCGCTCTACAAGTTCCGCCCTTGGGTCTTCCATGTCCGCGTCCTCGTCCATTTCCACAGGAAGCAAAGTTCTGCTTTTTATATAGAGCAGTGTCGCCGCCATCGCGTGAAAAGCGGTAAGGTCTTCCATGTCCATTGTTTCCGCGCCGCAAAGGTATTCAATGTACTGTTCGGTTATCTGAGCGACAGGAATGTCGTAGATGTTGATCTCATTTTTACGGATCATGTAAAGCAGGAGATCGAGCGGTCCCTCGAACTCGCTTAGCTTAAAACTATGCCCGGCGGTTTCAGACTTTATTTCCATTTGTTAAGTATAACCCAAACATGGAATTTTACCAATTATTCCTCATAATCGATATTAACTTTCTCTTCTTCCTCTTCGTCTTCCTCGTCCTCTTCTTCTTCAATTTCGTCAAGATCGGAAAGAGAGCCGGTGTCTTCGGTGCTGAAGTAGTCTTCGTCTTGTTCGCCGGATTCTTCGTAGAAAAGAATACGCGAACAATATGGGCAAAAAACAAAATCGTCGCCGATGCGCACTTCGTTGGCGAATTGAACGGGGAGGATCATGTGGCATCCCATACAGACATTTCCCTTTATCGCGACAATTCCGACGCCCATTTTGTTTTTTATGATTCTTTCGAATTTAAAAACCATTTCAGAATCGAGATTTTCGGTCAATTTTTCTTCTTTCTTTTGAAGCGCGTCTATCTGTTTTTGCTTGTCATGGATTTCCGCCTGTATGATTTTCCGGCGTTCTTCCAGTTCTTTTTCCTGCTGTTCAATAAGGGCAGTGTGCTGTTTGATCTGTTCGTCAAGCTCTTCAAGGACACGCTCTCTTTGCTGAAGGTCTTTGCGGTACTGCTGCTCTTTGTCGGTCGCGTCGCGGATTTCCTTGTCCAACGCTTCGTATTCTCTTTGGGTGCTGATCAGATCCATTGTTTTTTCGGCTTTTTCCCTGGCGGAACCGGCTTCCGCCAGCCTGCCTCTTAAATCGACCTCTTCGGACTTTACCCTTTCATATTCCTGATTTTTCTCGATAAAGGTTTTTTTAATTCTTGTCAGAAGTTCTTCCTGAGTGCCCTGCAGTTTGGGTATTTCCTGAATGCTTTTCTGCAGTCCTATTTTTTCATAGATTATTTCCTGTAATGATCTTAATTTATTCAAATCGTTTTCGGTTACCATGTTCTCTCCCTGCCCTGATTTATTTAAGATACGCGATAATACATTAATGGTCAAGATAGTCTTTGAGTTTTCTGCTTCTCTTTGGGTGCCGCAGGCGGCGCAAGGCTTTGGCTTCTATCTGCCTTATCCTTTCGCGGGTTACGTTGAAATACAGCCCAACTTCCTCCAAGGTAAGGGAATAACCGTCGTCCAGCCCGAAGCGCATTTTAAGCACTTCCTGCTCTCTGGAAGGAAGGGTCGAAAGCACTCCCCCAAGCTGTTCCTGCAAAAGCGTAAACGCGGTCTGGTTTGCTGGGTTTTCAACGTCTTTATCCTCGATAAAGTCGCCTAAAAGCGAGTCTTCTTCCTCTCCGATGGGCGTTTCAAGGCTGATAGGCTCGCGCGCCACATTTTTTACGGATTTTACGCGCGGCGCGGTCCAGCCTAATTTTTCGGCGATTTCCTCGTCTGTGGGTTCGCGCCCCAGAGACTGGAGAAGCTGCCGCGATTCGCGCACCACTTTGTTGATCTGTTCGATCATGTGAACAGGTACGCGGATAGTCCTTGCCTGATCCGATATGGAGCGGGTTATCGCCTGCCTTATCCACCATGTGGCGTAAGTGGAAAATTTAAAGCCCTTTTGGTACTCGAACTTTTCAACGGCTTTTATAAGACCGATATTGCCTTCCTGCACAAGGTCGAAGAAGTGCAGTCCCCTGTTTGTGTATTTTTTCGCGATTGAAACCACCAGCCTGAGGTTGGCTCTTATCAGCCTGTCTTTGGCGTTTTTCATCATTATTCTGCCGTGGTAAATCTCATTCGCCATTTGATTGATATCCTCGATTGTTTCCTCAAATTCAATTTCCAGCGCCCGCAGTTTCTTTTCCGTAACCTGTATCTGCCTGATTTTATCCTTTATTTCTTCCGAAGAAAGTCCAAGCTCTGTTTCCAGTTTTTCGCGTTCGTCCTTGATTGTAAGATAGCGTCCGAGCGTGCGCAGTTCCTTTAATGAGCCGACTTTCAGGTGCTTTTCCAGCCGTTCCTGCTCTTTTATATAACGCTTGATTTTTTTTGAAGCCTGAATAAATTTGTCGGAAAAGACTTGAATTTCCTCAGGATGTATCTGCGTGTTTTTTATAATTTTCATTATGCGCTTTCTTACAACCGAGCAGTCCTTGTCTTCAAGATAATCCATATCTTTGGAGATCAACTGCTTTTTTAGCTCCATGTAATTCTTCAGGTCGCCGAGTATGGCGCGTAACGTTTCCTTGTAGTACTGGTTCAGCCTGCGGCTTTCCGTCATCTGTTCGGTAAATTCCTTTTTGGAGAGGTTAAGCTCTTTCATGTCTCTTTTTAAGAAGGCTTTTTGCGCTATGTGGAAAAATTCGGGAATTATCATGCCCGATCTTTTTATCACGTTCTTTACGATGTTTTCACCTTCTTCCATCTGTTTGGAAAGCTCGATTTCCTGCTCAGCCGCTAAAAGATGTTCTTTCCCGATTTCCCTGAGGTACAGCCTTATTGGGTCGTCAACAAGCGACGACTCTTTATCGCTTCCCGAAGCGGAGCGTTTTTTTGACGCTTCCTGTCCCTTGCGGGGAGGTCCTTCGTCTTCGTCGGACGAGCTGTCTTCTTCCACCAATTGAACGTTGTTGGCTTCCAGAAGGGCAAGAACCTGTTCGATTTTATCGGAATTTGTTATGTGCTCAGGAAGAAAGTCGGACAGTTCTTCGTAGGAGAGAGTCGATTTCTCCCTTGCGTATTCAAGCAGTTTTATTATCGCGGGGTCGGAAGCGGTCTGCAGTATAGCGGCATCCAGAATGGCTTGGTTTTTATTATCGGCGGTTTGGGGACGCGGTTTGTACTGTATGCGCCTTACATTTTTTTTAGGGATATGATTTAATAACGGGGAAACTTTTTTACGTGAGAAAATAGAAATGTTAAACATATATTATCTTCCTTCAAGTTTTCGCATTTGCGAATCTATAACCTTTTTTTCCGCAAGCAGTTCATCAATGTATTGACCGTCCGCGCGTTCGTTATCGCGCATTTCAAAGTTTATTTCGGCTAGCCTCTTGCGGAGCCTCTTTTTCCTTATCTCGTTTATTCCGTCCTCCATAAGACGTCTGGGGTCTCCCGCGTTTACGCCCGTAAACTCAGGGGATATTCCCCTTCCCGACATGAAATTCCTAAGCTGCTCATCATTGATCCTAGGCAGAAGAAAATCTATGCCGCTTTCATCATGGATGAAACACTCTTCCATTGCGACGAAGAGTTCTTTCGCGGCAGGATCGTCAATCTCCTTAATCTCCAGAGCAGCCCTTAATTCCGGATACAGAAACATATTCGCGGCGACAACAGTAAGCAGAAAAAGCTCGGAATTCATTCTGATTGGCTTGCCAGCCAAATTATCCTGCTGTGCAGGATTTTCATATTTTGAAGAATGAGTTCCCGTTTTCCGCTTTGTATAATCCCCCTGCACCGCGTTACGATCTACTCTGAAAGCATCGGCAATCAGAGCGATACAGTCATCCCGCTCAATCTCAGAATCCAGCGCGTCTAAATACGGAAACAAAAATTCCGCCGCGCGGTTCTTACCGCTACCTATCGCTTCGTACTGAGACTTGCCGCAGGAAATAAGGTATTCAATGTCATTTATAGTATTTTTTAAAACTTTTTTCAATATCTCCGCGCCGAATTTTTGCAAAATATCCGCAGGATCCTTAAATTTGTCCGTTTCTTCAGTCGTTTCCGCCTTTAGAGCCTCCTGCATCCCGGTAACGGCGCAGAAAAGCCCGCTTTTTCGGCAGGTGATAATCGCCTTGTAAGCCGCCTTTTTCCCGGCTTCGTCGTTGTCAAAAATGAGGACGGCTTTTTCCGCCCAGCGGCGCAAGAGGCTTGCCTGCTCCCCTGTGAAAGCTGTCCCAAGCGGGGCGACGGCGTTTACAATGCCCGCCTGATGTAGGGCGATAACGTCCATGTAGCCTTCGGAAAGGTACACGGTCTTGGTTTGCCTTATCTCCGGCAGGGCAAGATCAATCGCGTAAAGGGTCTGCCCTTTTTTGTAAATTGACGTTTCCGGCGAATTTATGTACTTGGGAGGCTCACTGCCGTCGTTTTGCAGGACGCCGGGCATGGCTCTTCCGCCGAACGCCACAACCCTCGCCTGCCGGTCGGAAATTGGGAACATAAGCCTTCCTGAAAACATTGGCATTGTTTTATAGCGGGAAGAAAAAAGCCCTGACTTTTCAAGAAAATCATTTGAATAGCTTTTTGAGCTTAAAAATTTATGCAGGAAATCCCGATCGGGAGGAGAAAAACCAAGTTTGAATTTTTCGATCATTTCCTCGCTGATGCCTCTGTCTGATAAATATTTTTTGGCTGCCTGTCCTTCTGGTTTTTCGTGTAAAAAATGCTGAAAGGTAAGAGTGGTCCTGCGGTAAAGTTCAAAAAGTTCTTCTTTTTCGCTGTTGTCAAATTCTTCCTGCCCTGTCCCTCCGTCCTCATAAATAATTTCGATTCCCAGTTTGCGCGCAAGATGTTTGATCGCTTCGGGAAAGGTAAGTTTGTCCATCTCCATCACAAAGCTGATAATACTGCCGCCCTTGCCGCAGCCAAAACAGTGGTAAGTTTTCAGATCAGGATCAACTTTGAATGACGGAGTTTTTTCCTGCCCGCCTGAGTGAAAGGGACATCTGCCCCACCACCGACCGCCTTTTTTTTCAAGCGCGAGATAGTCTTGAACCGCGGAAATCGCGTCCAGACGGTCGTTTACTTCCTGAACAGTTGATTTGGATATCAGGCTCATAAAGTTTCCGTTTCAAAACCCGCCCTTAGGCAGGAGCTGTCCGGCTTTGATATGCTCGTCCAGTGTTTTAGAAAAGTAATGTCTGCCGCTTTGAGGATCGTCAAGCCGAAAATAAAAGAAATCCGTTCTTTCCGGTTTCAACGCGGCGTTGAGAGCCACCTCTCCCGGAGCGGAAATTGGTCCCGGCGGCAGTCCCGGTACAAGGTATGTGTTGTACGGAGAAGGTATTTCAAGGTCTCTGTTTAAGATTACCGAAGGATGAGGTTTGTTTTGAATCTCAGTAATGACGTACTCTACTGTGGCGCATGATTGAAGAGCCATGCCGATATTCAAACGGTTGTAAAAAACTCCAGCCATAAGAGGCGCTTCGTCCGCGACTCTGTATTCCCTTTCCACAATGGAAGCGAGTATAACTTTTTTATTTAATTCAACAGGATTCATACTAACAACCGAAGGTTCAATCTTTTCGATCTTAATAAAAAAATTATCAGCCATAGCTTTTAACGCTCTGGCGGCGGGGAAACCAGACGGAAATAAATAGGTATCTGGAAAAAGGTAGCCTTCCATCGTGTCATTCGGTATTTTGTAACTGTCGATTATCTGCCGGTCTGCGGTGGCGGAAATAAAATCATCGGCGGAACAAATGCCGGCTTCTTCCAGAATCCGCGCTGTTTTTTTTAGCGTTACGCCTTCAGGAACTGTTACCCGGTGCAGAATCTGTACACCTGAAACAAGCAAACGGTAAATGGCAATTTGGCTTGACGGTATTTCCAGCCTGTACGTGCCTGTTTTCAGGTGCTCGTTTCCAAAACGGCAAAGGAAATACCAGAAATACCTGTTCTTGATAAAGCCCGCGCTCTCCAGACGGTTGCCTACAGACATGGCGCTTTCTCCCCTTCGCACCTCAAAAAAATAGTTTCCGTTTTCATCATTTGTAATCCCATCATGTTCCGTAAAGAAGTGCGGAATACCGCCTGCCGCCGGCGCGTTAAAATAAATAAAAACGCCTAACGACAACGGAACAATGAAAAGAGATAAAGCGACAAATACCATAGACAGTCTGAGTATCAGCGGAAGATGTCCTGTTTTTTTATTTTTTTCGATCAAAGAAACTCCCGTTTATATTGAAATTTCAAGACCCTCATAAGCCAGAGTCAGTTCAATTCCCTTAATATTCATCCGTTCCAGATACCACCGCGCGGATTGTAATATGCCGTAAAGTTTGTGATCGTCGTATGTAGGATCATGATGAAACATTACCATATGCTTGATCCCCCAGTTCGCTGCAAAGTCCACCGCAAGGCTGAACGCGCTGTGCCCCCAATTGTACTTGTCGATAGCTTCACCTAACGTATATTGGCAGTCAACGACAATTAAATCGGCGTCCTTAAAAAAAGCGGTATTTTCTTCCGTCTTCATAAAATCATCCGCGGTAAGCTCCGTATCCGTTGAATAGATAAAACGTTTACCGTTTTCATTAACGCAATACGCGTATGAATCCCCCGGATGGTTCATTTTTTTAAAACTGATTTTGCGTCCGCAGACGGTAATTTCATTTTCTAAATGATGGAATGTTTTTTTTGCTCTCATCGTATCCATGCGAACGGGAAAATACGGACTGACCATTTGACCGCTTAATATTTCCTCAAGTTCCTTCACGGGAGAATAAAAATCAATTTTTAGCGACGGATTATAACAGGGACCAAAAAACGGCAGCCCCTGCATATGATCCCAGTGAAAGTGAGACATAAAAATATGATAATTTGTAAAATTCTTTTTTTTACCGGTTTGAGTCATGCCAAATTCACGGATACCGGAGCCGCAGTCGAAGACAATACATTCCGAAGAGTTTCCAAAATCTACGCTTAAGCAGGGGCTGTTGCCGCCGACCGCTCCGAAAAGCCATGGCGGAAGCCCCGCGAGAAAACGTTCCCTGCTTTCCGCGCTTTCTAAATCTTCGGGGGTAATTTGCTCGACAATCGCGGATATTTTGCTCTTTATGCGCGAGGGAGTTACCGGCGTGGGAATAGATCCGCGCACTCCCCAAAAACGGATGTTCATAAAAAAATCATTTCCCCCTTCTGCAAATTATTGGCTGCGCGGAACGTTTTTCAAGGCAATCGGTTATCGCCTTTCCGGTATGAAGCTTGCCTGAATTCATTCCCGGACAGCCGCTTGCCGCGATTTCCCAACTTTGCGCCGAAGAAACAATTGATTCCCAAAACGGAAAAGTTCTGCATTGAAGCGGACGCGCGTCGTAAATTTTACAGCATTTGTCCCAGAAAATACAATCCTTGTTGCCCTTTTCCCTCAGCGAAAGAACCTCTTTTCCCCGCCGATCGGTAACCCAGCGGCAGTAACTTTTTATAAAATTTTCACTGTCGGTTTTAAGCTCCCCTGTAAGTTTTTCCATGTCATTTTTTGAAAGATAGACAAAACCCGCTTCATAGCGGCAGCAGGCTGAACATCGTTTGCAGGAAAACTTCAGACCGGCGGAAAAAAAGCTAGTGTCCGTCATGGGATGGTTTAATACCCCCGAAGCTTTTTTACTTTTTCGATATTTGCTTTAGCTTCATCAAGACCGGAGTCTAATCTTAACGCCGTTTCCCAATCTTTGATGGCTCTGTCATAATCGCCCTTTATGCCGTACGCGCTTGCGCGGATGTTGAACGCGCTTACGTTATTTCTGTTATTGCTGATAGCCTTTGTACAGTCCGCGATTACTCTGTCCATGTCGCCGATTTCAAAAAACGCGCGGGCGCGGACGGTGTATGTTACGGATGAATTTGGATCGATTCGCAGAACCTGATTGCAGTCGGCTATAGCTTTTTCATATTCGCCGTGAGCCAAATTGACCAGACTGCTTTTGAAGAAAGCGAGGGCTTTTGGATCGTATTCGGTTTGACCATATACCTGTTGAATGATAAAAAAATTGAGGCAAAGTAAGCCGGCAAGAGTAATCTGTTTGCTTTTAGTCATCAATACACGCTCCCTAATTATCCTCTCCCTTAATTTAATTATAAGGGTTTTTTATCAATTTGTACAACAGTATAAAAAGGCTTAATATTTGCCAATGTCCCTGCGGTAATGAACCCCTTCAAAACTGATTTTTTCCGCAGTTTTATACGCCGATTCAAGGGCGCTTTTCAGGTCAGAAGCCGCCGCGGTAACTCCCAGAACCCGTCCGCCCAGCGTATAAAAAGCGCCGTCTCTGTATTCGGTTCCGGCGTGGTAAATCACGGCATCGCTGTTTTTGGCGTTTCCGTTCCCGTCAAGCCCGCTGATAGCCAGCCCGGTCTTGTAAACGTCAGGATAACCCCCGCTTGCCAGTACCACGCAGGCTGAATGGGCGTTTTTCCAACGGATTTCTAGATTGGAAAGCCTTTCATCCGTTACGGCTTCCATTATTTCAAGAAGGTCAGTCTCCAGAAGAGGGAGAACAGCCTGCGTTTCCGGGTCGCCGAAACGGGAATTGTACTCGATTACCGAAGGTCCACTCGGCGTGAGCATAAGCCCGAAGTACAGACAGCCCTTGAAAGGACAACCTTCTTCCCTCATTGCTTTAATTGTCGGCAGAAAGATGGTTTTTTCGCACACTCTTGCGATTTCGTCCGTGTAGTGGGGATTTGGCGCGATTACGCCCATGCCGCCCGTGTTGGGACCCTCGTTGTTTTCAAAGGCGCGTTTGTGGTCCATTGAGGAAACCATAGGCGCGATTGATTTTCCATCGGTGAAGGCAAGAACCGAAACTTCAGGACCTGTCAAAAATTCCTCAATGACGATTTTTAAGCCGCTTAAACCGAATCTTTTCTCGCGCATTATGCTGTCGATGGCGGCTGAGGCTTCGTCAGAATTAGCGGCGATAATTACTCCCTTTCCGAAGGCAAGACCGTCCGCTTTTATCACCAGCGGGAAAGAAACTGAATTTGATTTTACATAATCCGCCGCCTTGTCCGCGTCTGAAAAAATTTCATAAGCGGCGGTCGGTATGCCGTATTTTTTCATCAGGTCTTTAGCGAAGACCTTGCTGCTTTCGATGCGGGCGGCGGCTTTATCCGGTCCGAAACAGCGAATTCCTTTTTCTTCAAGAGCGTCCACCATGCCGATAGCGAGCGGATCATCGGGCGCTACGACCACGTAATCAATTTCGTTCTGCGCGGCAAATTCCGTAACGGCGGGAATGTCCGTCGCTTTTATCGGGACGCATCTCGCGTCTCTGCTTATTCCTCCGTTTCCGGGAGCCGCGTAAAGCTGGGTTATTTTATCGCTTTTTTTCAACGCCTTGATTATCGCGTGTTCGCGTCCCCCGCCGCCTATAACCAGTACCTTCATAATAACTCCTTTTCAGCGCAGATCATCGCCACGGCTTTTGGCAGAAGAACCCATTCGGCTTCGCGCATGACGCGCTGTTGAAGCGTTTCCGGCGTGTCGCCGGGCAGAACGTCAACCGCTTTTTGCAGGATTATTTTGCCGCCGTCTATAATTTCGTTTACAAAGTGAACAGTCGCGCCTGTTACTTTTACGCCGTATTTAAGAGCCTCTTCGTGAACGCGAAGCCCGTAAAATCCCTTCCCGCAGAAAGACGGTATCAGGGCGGGATGTACGTTGATTATTCTGTTTTCGTATAATTTGAGCGTCCTCTGTCCAAGAATAGACAGAAACCCGGCAAGAACGACAAGCTCAATACCGTTTTCAGATAACACTGCGGCAACGGCGGCGTCAAAGTCCTCAAGCCGCGTATACTTTTTTCGCTCGATTGTAATTGCCTTGATACCGGCTTTTTCCGCGCGTTCCAATGCCCCAACGCCGTGCTTTGAAGAAATAACCAGCGACAGTTCTCCCCCATCAAGTTCGTTTTTTTCCCATGCGTCAATTAGGGCTTGAAGGTTTGTTCCTCCGCCTGATACCAATACGGCAATTTTTATCATAGAAATTACTCGATACATCTCACGCAGAGGCGTCGTTTGCAAGCAAACAGAGACTCTAAGGACGCAAAGGAAAAATAAATAAATAAAACTTTGCGTTCTTTGTACCTTTGCGCCTTTGCGCGAGAATCTTTTGGAATAATTTTATTCAATTTTCACTCCCGAAATACCGTTTTGTATCTCGCCGATTATCACTGCTTTTTCGCCTGACGAGCGCAGGACGCGCAGGGCTTCGTCGGCGTTTTCCGCTTGAGTGATTACGCACATCCCTACGCCCATGTTGTAAGTGTTGAACATATCGCGTTCGGGGATTTTTCCAGCGGCGGCAATTAAATTGAAAATTTGCGGAATTTCAACCGCGCTTTTTTTTATGACCGCGCCCACTTCTTCGCCGAAAGCGCGCGGGATGTTTTCCTGAAAGCCTCCGCCTGTTATGTGACACAGGGAGCGGATTGGCACTTTTTCTAAAAGGCGCAGGATCGGCTTTACATAGATTTTTGTGGGTGTTAAAAGTTCTTCACCTAACGTTTTGCCTAATTCGTCAAAGCGCTTTTCAAGTATTTTGCCGTTTGCGTCTATGTCAAAAACTTTGCGCGTAAGCGAAAAACCGTTGGAGTGTACTCCCGATGAGGCAAGCGCGATGATAATGTCGCCATTTTTCACGCTGTTTTTGTCGAGGATTTTTGATTTTTCCACTATGCCGACAGAAAAACCGGCGATGTCGTATTCGTCTTCCGCCATCATTCCCGGATGTTCGGCGGTTTCTCCGCCGACAAGAGCGCATTCCGCCTGCACGCATCCTTCGGCTACTCCTGCGACTATTTTTTCAACTTTTTCCGGGACGTTTTTGCCTAACGCGATATAGTCAAGAAAGAACAGCGGTTTTGCTCCTGCGCAGATAATGTCGTTTACGCACATGGCTACGCAGTCAATTCCAACGGTGTCGTGCTTGTCCAATAGCATCGAAATTTTTAACTTGGTTCCAACGCCGTCCGTGCCTGAGACAAGGACGGGTTCAGAGTTGCCAGTTTTTGGAAGCGCGAACAAACCGCCGAAACCGCCGATGCCTTCCAGTACGCCTGAGATTTTTGTGCGCTCGACGTGCTTTTTCATGAGTTCAACGGCGCGGTATCCGGCGGTTACGTCAACGCCTGAGGCTTTGTAACTTTCGCTGTAACTGTTTTGCATTTAATCCGCCTGAAGTTTTCACTCTCCCAAAAGCCGTTTGAGAATTTC